>JAMHUH010000990.1:0-4833 GCA_035904925.1 Nannocystaceae bacterium | reverse complement strand
ACGGACTTTTAATCCGTTGGCCGCAGGTTCGACTCCTGCCGGGCTCAACCGTGGATCAGTGTTGAAGACCAAAGCGAGCCGTTTTGTGACGGCTCGCTTTTTCATGGGCTCAGACGCACCTCGGCACGCGGCGTCGAGCCTCGATGCGTCGAAGCGATGGTCGGTCCTGTATGCTCTCGCACGCGTGGACGAGCCAACGCGAGCGAGCTATCGGATCGGTCCGAGCTTGGGTGTCGGCGCGATCGCATCGGTCGTCGAGGTCACTGGGCCGACGGGTGAGCGGCATGCCGCCAAGATCCTGCACGCGTCGCAGCAGCTCGACGAGGCCGCCGTCGCACGCTTCGAACAAGAGGCCGAGCTGCTCGCGCGCCTCGATCACGACAACCTGGTCCGCTCGCATGGCTTCGTCGAGATCGAGGGCCAGCGGATGTTGCTGATGGAGCTCGTCGAGGGCCCGACGCTCGCGCAGTTGATCGCTCGCGCGGCGCCGCTGCCCGAGCAGCAACTCCTGGAGCTGGGCCGAGGGATCGCGGCCGGGCTCGCGCATGCGCACGCGGCCGGCATCATCCATCGCGATCTCAAGCCCTCCAACGTGCTGGTCGCCAGCGACGACGTGCGTCAGGTCGCGAAGATCGCCGACTTCGGCATGGCTCGGGCGAGCTCGCTCGCGGGCGTCGATCGCAAGGCGTTCATGGTCATCGGCACGCCCGATTACATGGCGCCCGAGAGCATCGACCCGCTGGCCGTCGACCCGCGCAGCGATCTCTACGCGCTCGGCTGCATCCTCTACGAGATGGGCACCGGCGCGCCGCCCTTCACCGCTCCGACGGCGCTCGGCTTGCTCGAGCAGCACCGCCAGGCCCCGGCCCCGCGCTTGCCCGATCACTACTCGCCCGGCCTGCGGGCGGTGGTCGAGGCCCTGCTGTCCAAGTCGCCCGCCGATCGTCCGCAAGCCGCGTCGACGGTGGTCACGACCCTCGATCGACTGCTCGCCGGCGACACGGCCTTGGTCCCGGTCGCGAGCGCCGACCGAGGACTGGCGGCCTGCGCTGGCTGTGGACAGCCCTTGGTGTTGGCGTTGAGCGTGTGCATGAACTGCGGGCTGGTCACCGCGAAGTTCGAGCCCGGCGACTGGTCCTTGCTGATCGCGGGGCCGGGCGAGATCGGTGACAAGATCGAGACGGCGATGCGCGAGCGCTTGGTCGGGTGGATCCAAGCCAACGCGGGCCTGGCCATGGACGTCGGCTTGCTCGCCAAAGAGATCCCACGGCTGCCCTTCACCCTCGCGACCGGGATCAGCGAAGACTGCGGGCGCGCGCTCGGATCCTCGCTCGAGCGGCTCGGGCTCACCACCGAGCTCGTGCGCGGCAGCCCCTGGCGCTCGCCGGCGATGCGCAAGAAGGTCAAGAGCCTGACCGGACGGGTGCTGGCGATCATGATGGCGTCGATGGCCGGGATGGTCGGTCAGCTCAAGTGGGGTGTGATCTTGGCGGTGCCGGTCGCGATGGCGGTCGCGGTCGGGTTCACCTTTCGCCGCTCGACTCGGCGCCTGACCGCGGCCCGCCCCGTCGACGCGCTGGCGCTGCCGCCCGCGGTCGCGCGATCGCTGCGAAGCGTCGAACTGACGCTGCCGGCGATCGAGCAAGGCCGCCATCGGCACGGGTTGCGGGCGGTGGTCGAGCGCGTGGTTCGACTCGCGCGTGACCCCGAGCTCGACGCGAACGCGGGCGAGGAGCTCGGCGCGGCGATCGAGCTGGCGAGCGTGGCGACGACCCGACTCGACGCGCTCGAGCGCGCGCTCGTCGGCCTCGGCTTCGACGAGTCCAGCCCGCGAGCACGATCGATGCTGCACGAGCGCGACACCTGGGCGGCGCGGCTGCTCGATCTGACCGCCCAGCTCGACGCGCTCTCGGCTCGGGCCGCGACGGCCCGGGTCGGGCAGCGCAGCAGCGATCGCGAGCTCGCGCTCGCCGATCTGCGCGTGCTCGTCGAGGCGCTCGAGGAGGTCCAAGCCAAGTGAGTGGGCTGCTCTCGCTGCTGCCGGAGGGCTTGCGCGCGATCTCGGGGCCCGAGCGGATCGGCTCCGAGCAACGCTGGCGGGTCGAGCTCGCCGATGGCCGCAGGGCTCAGTTCGGCGTGCTCTTGCCCGAGCTCGCGCGCGACGAGTCGATCCGGCGCCGCTACGTGCGAGACGTCGAGCGCCTGCGCGAGCTCGACGTCGACGGCTTGGCGCCGATCCTCGATCACGGACCGGACGCCTCGCCGCCTTGGCGCCTGCGCCTGGATCCCGCTGGCGAGACGCTCGCGGCCTGGCTCGAGCGTCGGGCGCCCGCGCCGATCGACGAGGTCAGCGAGCGCTTTGCGACCATCGCCGAGCTCGTGCATCGGGTTCACGCCGCCGGTGCGGTGCTCCGTGATCTGCATCCGCGAGGGATCGTGCTGGCCGACGATCGCGTGTGGCTGACCGACGTCGGGCTCGCGCGGGTCGACATCCTGTCGACGCGCACGGCCGCGAGCTTGGTGCTCGAGGGCTCGGCCTACGCCGCGCCCGAGCAGCTGCGCAGGACCACCCTCGATCAGCGCAGCGATCTCTTCGCGCTCGGCGTGATGCTCTACCACGCGCTGACCGGCAGCCTGCCCTTCGGCGAGGGCCCGAGCTTTCTGCGCGACGACTCGCGCGTGCTCGCGCCCGTGCAGCTGCGCCCCGATCTGCCGGTCGAGCTCGACGCGTTGGTCCAAGCCTGCCTGGCCGCGGACCCGCGCGCGCGGCCCGAGAGCGCCGCGAGCTTGGCTCATGCGCTGCGCGGCGAGACTCGAACCATCCCCGGCCAAGCGCTCGCGCGGGTGACCTGCCAGAGCTGCGGCGGGCTGCTCCGCGTCGGCCAGCGACTCTGCCTCGCCTGCGGCAAGCAATCCGTGTTGTTTCAGCACGCCGCCACGCCCGAGCAAGCCACCAAGCGCCTGACCTTGGTCAAGGTCCGCGAGGACGCCGACTTCCTCGCCCGACTTCGAGACTTCCTCGAGTCGGTCAGCGCCGACCGGGTGCCCAGCCTCGACTTCGTCCACGGCGATCAGCGGATGTACTCCAAGACCGAGCTGGCTCGGCGGATCAAGCTGCCGGTCACCTTGTTCAGCGACCTCGACGACACGACCGCCGAGGCCCTGCGCGTGCGCATGAGCGAGCAGGAGTTCGCGGTCAAGGTCGCCGACAAGACCAGCAAGGGCTTGAGCCGCGGTCAGCGAAAGGGCTTCGCGCTCGCCGGCGGCGTGGTCCTCGCGATGACCCTCGGGCTCGCGCTCCTGGCCCCGCTCTGGCTGACGATCGGTCTCGCGAGCGCGGCCCTGATCATGTGGTTCGTCTCGTTCGCGATCGTCCGCCAGCGCGCTCGCCAGACGCCCGCGCCGGCCCTGCTCGCGTTGCGCTCGGCCCCGGCCGCGCTGCCAGCCTCGGATCCGCTCGTGGCTCGCCTCGCCGCGTTGCTCGGCCCCCAGACACCTCACGATCTGCGCGAGCAAGTCGGCGAGCTCGCGCTCTTGGTCCAGCGCCTCGTCGATCATCGAGCCGGGCTCGCCGATGGTCGCGAGCTCGACATGGTCAGCGAGCCGGTCGAGCCCTTGGTCGGCCTGATCGAGCACGAGGTCCGATCGATCGCCATGATCGACCTCGAGCTCGCGCCGCTCGACCTCGAGCTCGCTCCGCTCGACGAAGGCGCGCTCGTTCGGGCGCTCGCGACCAGCGAGGCGCGGGGCGAGCCCAAGGCCCGACGCGAGCCCTTGCTGGTCGGGCTCGATCGGCTGCGGACGCTCGAGGAGCTGCGCGCCAAGGCCTTTCACCGGCTGCTCGAGGCTTCGAGCTTGATCCGGCGCTCGGTCGATCTGGGCCTGGACGTGAGCGATGGCGAGGCCGAACACGAGCGCAACGTCGCGCTCGCCCTGCACGCGCTCGAGCACGGCCAAGAACCGTGATCTCGGAGATGAACCGTGTGCATGACCAAGTGCTCACGATCCTTCACGGCACCTGGAGTGCACCTCGACGCCGCATCGAGGCGAACTCACCGCGGTTTGACAGGGCCATGCGGGCCCGGAATGCTGTGTCGGTGCGCAGTCGATTTGGCCTCGCAGCGCTGACCGCCCTCGGCTTGCTGCTGACCTCGAGCGAGGTCCTGGCGTCGCAACCCGCGGGCATCGAGGCGAGCGCCTCGCCGATCGACGCGAGCGCGAGCGCGGTGCTTGCCGCTCCCGCGCCGAGCCTGGGCACCCTCGGGCTGATCGCGCCCGTCGGCAACACGAGCCCGCTCCTCGCTCCGCCGGTCTCGCTCTGGGCTCCGCCGGTCTCGCTCTTGGCTCCGCCGGTCTACGCGAAACGCAGCCGCGATCGAACCTTCGACAGCTCGATGGGCGAGGTCGATCCACGCAAGCGTTCGCTGCCGCGGACGCATCGCTTTCGGCTCGCGATCCACAGCCAGTGGGTTCGGCTGACCCGCACGCAGAACCAGAACACCGGCGAGTTTCAGCGCTTCCACTTCGCGCCGATGATGCTCGACGTCGCCTACCAGGCCCAGTTCCTCAAGTACGCGATGGTTCGGCTCGCGGTCGCGGCCGGGGGCAACGTCGCCAACACCCGCAACGCGATGCCGGGCGTGCTCTTTCCGCAAGCTTACGTCGGCGTGCAGACCCGGGTCATGGGCATCGCCTTCGGCTACGGGTTCGACTGGACCATCCCGCCCACGATCGGGGCGACCGACGGCGGCACCTACTCGCTGGTTCAGCCGGTCATCCAGCGCAACCATGTCGTCATGGGCGAGCTCTCGGCGACCAGCAAGATCGATCGGG
>JAMHUH010000989.1:0-17104 GCA_035904925.1 Nannocystaceae bacterium | reverse complement strand
CCCTGCGGCTGAGCTTCGACGCGGGCGGCAAGCTGGTGAAGATCGAGATCCTGAGCGGGACGATCGGCAGCGAGGCCGGGGACGCCTGCGTCGAGACGGTCCTGCGCGCGATGACCTGGAAGGGCCTTCCGAAAGGCCGCGCGGCGGTCGAGGTCGAGTTCGATCTGCGCATGCGCTGAGTCGATCTCGCCCGCGCGCGAGTCGAAGCCGCAAGTCGAACGCGTACGCGGGGCTCCCCATGGAGCCCCGCGTATTGCGAGCCCCGCGATTCTTGCTTATTGCGAGAGCGTGGAACCACGCGCGCCCGCTTCGATGGTCCTCGCTCGGCGCTCGCTCGCGGGCGCGCTCGCCCTGCTCGCGAGCGCCTGCTTGCCCGCGGCCGAACGCCAGCTTCGCGGCGATCTCGAGCGCGGTGGCCAGCAGCTGGCCGAGCTGCCCGACTTCGACGCCCAACCACTGGGCGACGACTGGGACAGCCCAGCCGACTTCGAAGGCAGCCCCGAGGCCTACGTCGAGTACGCGCTCGCCCACGATCGATCGCTGCGCGCCAGCTGGGAGCGCTGGCGGGCGGCGACGCATCGGATCGCGAGCGAGCGGCGGCTGCCGATGCCCTCGATCACCTACGGCGGGTTCGTGTCTTCGGTCGAGACCCGCGTCGGTCCGCAGCGACATCGGCTGAGCGTGCGCCAGAGCTTCCCGTGGCCGGGCGTGCTCACGGCTGGCGCCGACGCGGCCGCGATGCAGGCCCGGGTCATGCAACGCGAGTTCGAGGCCGCCGCGCTCGAGGTTCGCGCGCGAGTGTTGACCGCCTATTGGCGGCTCTGGGCGGTCCGCGGTGTGCGTGCGATCCAGGCCGAGCAGGCCGAGCTGCTCGAGGCGCTCAGCGAGGCCGCGCGCGCTCGCCTGACGATCGGCAAGGCCAGCTTGGCCGACGTTCAGCAGCTCGACCTCGGTCGTGCCCGCCTCGACGACGCGATCCTCGGCCTCGACGAAGCCGAGCACGAAGCCGCGGCGATGCTGCTCGCCAGCGTCGGCGCGCCCCCGCAGAGCGAGACCCCGACCCGCGCCGAGCCGCCCGAGCTCGAGCTGCCGAGCCAGGGCGAGGCCCAGCTGCGCGGTGGCCTGGCCGATCACCCGCGCCTCGCTCGCTGGCGCGATCAGGCCGCTGCCAGCGATCTACGGGTCCGCGAGGCCCGCAACGCCCGCTTGCCCGGCTTCGCCTTCGGGGTCGATTGGATCGAGGTCGGCCCCGCCCGGATGCCCAACGTCGCCGACTCGGGCAAGGATGCGGTGGTGATCAACGTCGGCATCGAGCTGCCCTTGTGGCAGTCGAACTACGCGCAAGACCAAAAGGCCCACCAAGCCGACGCGGCCGCGGCTCGGGCCGAGTGGGCGGCCGCGCGCGATCGGGCCGCGGCCGATCTCGCCGTCGCGCTGAGCTCGATCCGCGACAGCGCCCGCCGAGCCACCTTGCACGAGCGGACCTTGATCCCCCAGGCCCAAGGCGTGCTCGAGTCACAGCTCGGCGAGTATGTCAGCGGGCAGAGCGAGCTCGCGGCGATCTTGTTGGCCGAGCGCGACCTCTTGGAGCTGCGGCTCGAGCTGGTCCGGATCCACGCCAACCATGCGATCGCCTGGGCCGAGCTCGAGCGGATCGCCGGGCGCTCGGTCGAGGGCGCGAGCGAGCCCGAGCCTGCTCGGCCGGAAGAAGAGTCCAATCATGAGTGAGCGAGCCATCAGCGAACGTTCGGGTGTCCGGCGCGTGATCCCCAAAGAAGCCCCGCGCAACTGGGTCCCCTGGATCGTCCTGCCTTTCATCGCGCTGCTCTTCTTCGCGATCGGTCGCTGCTCGCTAGGCTCGAGCGAGCACCCGCACGAGCACGCCGGCGCGGGCGAAGCCGACACCGCGCAGATCTGGACCTGCTCGATGGACCCGCAGATCCAGCAGCCCGAGCCGGGCCAGTGCCCGATCTGCGGCATGGACCTGATCCCGCTCGGCCAAGCCGATGACGCGGGCGCGGCCGTGATCGCGCTGAGCGAGCGCGCGGCGATCCTCGCCCAGCTGCGCACGGTCGAGGTCGCTCGCTTCGCCGCGCCCGAGGTCGACATGCGCCTGCTCGGTCGCGTCGAGGTCGACGAGAGCCGAGTCCGCGACGTCTCGGCTTGGATCGCGGGCCGGGTCGACAAGCTCTACGTGCGCGAAACCGGGACGGCGGTGAAGCGCGGCCAGACGATCGCATCGCTCTACAGCCCCGAGGTCTACGCCGCGCATCAAGACCTCATCACCGCCGGCAAGCAAGTCGCCAAGCTGGCCGACGCGAGCGAGCTGGCTCGCAGCGCGGCCGAGTCGGCCCGCGAGGCCGCGCGCGAGCGGCTGGCCCTGCTCGGGGTCCCCGACGCCGAGATCGTCCGCATGGAGGGCGAGACCAAGCCGACCCGATCGATCGCGATTCGCACGGAGTCGGCCGGCACCGTCATGCGCCGCGACGTGACCCAAGGCCAGTACGTCGAGACCGGGGCGGTGCTCTTGCAGGTCGCCGATCTCTCCTCGCTCTGGGTTCAGCTCGACGCCTACGAGCGCGACCTGGCCACGCTCTTGGAGGGCCAGTCGGTCGAGATCAGCGTCGAGGCGCTGCCCGGCCAGGTGTTCACGGGCACGGTCGCGTTCATCGATCCCTCGGTCGATCCGCGTCGCCGCGTCGCCCGAGTCCGGGTCGAGGTCGCCAACCCCGAAGGCACGCTGCGACCGGGCATGTTCGTCGAGGCGGTCGTCCGCGGCGAGTATGCGAGCGCAGGCCCGAGCGAGGCGGGCGAGCCCACGCCCGCCCGTCAGCGCCCGCTGGTCGTGCCCGCGAGCGCGCCCTTGTTCACGGGTCGTCGCTCGCTCGTCTACGTCGAGCTGCCGCAGCCGCCCGGTCAGCCGCGCCAGCCTCACTACGAGCCGCGCGTGGTCGAGCTCGGGCCGCGGATGGGCGAGTACTACCCGGTCGTCGCCGGGCTCTCGAGCGGCGAGCGAGTGGTCGAGTACGGCGCCTTCGTGCTCGACGCCGACCTGCAGATCCGCGGCGGCCCGAGCATGATGTCGCTGGCCGACGCGCGCTCGGTCGAGACCGACGCCAGCGATCAACCTGATCGTCTTGGCCATCGAGTCGAGGCGCCCGAGCCCATGCGCGCGCAGCTGGCCTTGCTGCTCGGCGCCTACCTCGACATGCAAGAGCGGCTCGCCGGCGACGACTGGCAGGGCGCCGCCAAGGCGGCCGGCGATCTGCACGAGCATGCGAAGGGGCTCGAGGGCAAGGTCGGCAAGCTGCCGGTCGAGGTCGCCGACGCCTGGGCGGCGCTGGCCAAGCCGATCGAGCGGCGCGCCGACGAGGCCGCCCGCAGCGAGGCGATCGAGGGCGCGCGCGGGGCCTTCTTGCACCTGAGCATGCTCGTCGAGCAGCTCGTGCAGGTGTTCGGCAACCCGCTCGATCAACCCATCCGGCTCGCCTTTTGCCCGATGGCCAACGCCGACAACGGCGCGGTCTGGATCCAGCGCGGCGAGGTCCTGCGCAACAGCTACTTCGGCGCGACCATGCTCGGCTGCGGTGAGATCCGCGTGACGATCGAGCCCGGTCGCTACCTGCTCACGACCGAGATCGGCACCGTCGGTCCGCCGAGCGCGAGCGAGATCGTCGGCCCGGACAGCGAGGGAGGGCCGGGACATTGACGACTGACGAGCCGCGACGGACTCGCTCGGTCACGGGCGAGCTCGAGATCCACGAGGTCGAGCTCTTCGCCAGCGAGCGCGAGGCGAGCAAGTCGGGCGGGGACGGCAAGTCGGGCGGGGACGGCAAGTCGGGCGGGGACGAGCCGCCCGAGGGCGGCGCCTGGGCGGCGATCCTCGGCTGGTTCGTGCACAACCGGCTCGCGGTGTTCGTGCTCATGCTCGTGCTCGTCGGCGCCGGCGTGTGGGCCTCGCCCTTCGCCTGGGACACCGACCCGCTGCCGCGCTCGCCCTTGCCCGTCGACGCGCTGCCCGACCTCGGCGAGAACCAACAGATCGTGTTCACCGACTGGCCGGGCCGCTCGCCCCGCGACGTCGAGGACCAGATCACCTATCCGCTCACGACCGCGCTGCTCGGCGTGGCCGGGGTCGAGAGCGTGCGCAGCACCTCGATGTTCGGGTTCTCGAGCATCTTCGTGATCTTCGCCGACGACGTCGAGTTCTACTGGGCGCGCAGCCGCTTGCTCGAGCAGCTGGCCGCGCTGCCGGCCGGCAGCCTGCCCGAGGGCGTCCAGCCGACCTTGGGCCCCGACGCGACCGCGCTCGGCCAAGTCTATTGGTACACGCTCGAGGGCCGCGATCCCGACACTGGCGAGCTCGTCGGTGGTTGGGACCTGCACGAGCTGCGCAACATCCAGGACTGGACCGTCCGCTACGCCTTGCAGTCGGCCGAGGGCGTGGCCGAGGTCGCCTCGATCGGCGGCCACGTCCAGGAGTACCAGATCGACGTCGACCCCGAGGCGCTGCGCGGCCAGCAGGTCACGCTCGATCAGGTCGCGCGGGCCGTCGCCGGCTCCAACCTCGACGTCGGCGCGCGGACCCTCGAGCTCAACCGCGTCGAGTACGTGATCCGCAGCCTCGGCTTCGTCCACGATCTGCGCGATCTCGAGGAGGCCGTGGTCGCCGTGCGCGAGCACGCGCCGATCCGCGTCCGCGACGTCGCTCGGGTCGGCATCGGCCCGGCCCAGCGTCGCGGCGCGCTCGATGACGCCGGCGCCCAGGTGGTCGGCGGCGTGGTCGTGGCCCGCTACGGCGCCAACCCGCTCGCGACCATCCACGCCGTCGAAGCGCAGATCGCCAAGATCCAAGTCGGCCTGCCTCGCCGCACGCTCGCCGACGGCCGGATCAGCCAGGTCACGATCGTCCCTTTCTACAACCGCGAGGGGCTGATCGAAGAGACCCTGGCCACGCTCTCGACCGCGCTCTGGCAGGAGATCCTGATCACCATCATCGTGGTCCTGGTCCTGCTCCGCGACCTTCGCAGCTCGCTCTTGATCTCGGGCCTGCTCCCGCTCGGCGTGCTCGCGGCCTTCGTGGTCATGAAGCTGAGCGGCGTCGCGGCCAACGTCATGGCGCTCGGCGGCATCGCGATCGCGATCGGCACGATGGTCGACATCGGCATCGTCTTCGCCGAGAACATCGCCGAGCGGCTCGAGCAGCGCGACCGCGGCCAAGCCGGCGTCGATCCGATCGAGCAGCGCGCGGGCGTGGTCAGCCGCGCCGCGGCCGAGGTCGCGCCCGCCGTGATGACCTCGGTCCTGACCACCGTGGTCTCGTTCTTGCCCGTGCTCGGGCTGAGCTCGGCCGAGTTCAAGCTCTTCGGTCCGCTCGCGCTGACCAAGACCTTCGCGATGCTGGGCTCGCTCTCGATCGCGCTGCTCGTGCTCCCGGCCGCGGCCTTGCTGCTGATGCGCCGCCGACCCGGCCCCGCGATCACCCCACGCAAGACTGGCTTCGCCCGGATCCTGGCCTCGACCCTGCGCTGGGCGCATGCCCGCGACTGGCTGCTCGTGCTGCTCGCCGGCGTCGTCGGCCTCTTCGCGCCTTGGTGGCTGGCCGCCTTGGTCGCGCTGCTCGGGCTCTTCCGGCTCGCGCGGCCGCTGCTGAGCCCCAAGGCGCAAGACCGCATGAGCGCGCTCGAGAACCTGCTTGCCGCGCTGGCCGTCGGCTTCGCGCTCACGCTCGACTGGCTGCCGCTCGGTCCCGGCGTCGGCGTCGTCCTCAACGCGCTCTTCGTCGGCGGCCTCCTGGCCCTGGTCATGAGCTTGCTGCGCCTGTTCTTGTGGCTCTACCCGGCGCTCTTGCAGATCTTCCTCGAGCACAAGCTCGCGTTCATGAGCTTGCCCGCGCTGCTCGTGCTCGTGGGCCTGACCTGCTGGCTCGGCTTCGGGCGCGTCTTCGCCTGGCTGCCCGAGAGCATCGGCCACAGCCAGCTCGCCCAGGACCTCGACGAGCGCGTGCCCGGCCTCGGCCGCGAGTACATGCCGCCCTTCGACGAGGGCGCCTTCCTCTACATGCCGACGACCATGCCGCACGCCTCGATCGGCCAGTCGCTCGAGCTGATGCAGACCATGGACGCCGCGATCGCGGCGATCCCCGAGGTCGAGCGCGTGGTCGGCAAGCTCGGTCGAGTCGAGAGCGCCCTCGATCCCGCGCCGACCTCGATGTACGAGACGGTGATCACCTATGTGCCCGAATACCGGACCGAGCCCGACGGCACGCGGATTCGACAATGGCGTGATCACATTCGCAGCCCACGCGACATCTGGGCCGAGATCGCCGCGGCCGCGGCAATTCCCGGGGTCACCAGCGCGCCCGTGCTGATGCCGATCAACGCCCGAATCATCATGTTGCAGAGCGGCATGCGGGCGCCGATGGGCATCAAGGTCGCTGGCCCCGATCTCGAGACCATCGAGGGTTTCGGCCTCGAGCTCGAGCAGGTCTTGCGCGAGGTCCCCGAGCTGCGCCGCGAGACCATCTTCGCCGAGCGGATCGTCGGGAAGCCCTACCTCGAGATCGACCTCGATCGCCGCGCGATCGCCCACGAGGGCCTGACCATCGCCGAGGTTCAAGAACAATTGCAGGTCGCGCTCGGCGGCATGGTCTTGACCCGCACCGTCGAAGGTCGCGAGCGCCACCCGGTTCGGGTTCGGCTGATGCGAGAGGAGCGAGACTCGCTGCCCGCGATCGAGCGCCTACCGATCTCGATGCGCGGCGGCGAGCCGATCCCACTCGGGCAATTGGCCGACATCGCCTACGTCCGCGGCCCGCAGATGATCCGCGCCGAGGACACCTTCTTGACCAGCTACGTGCTCTTCGATCGGCTCGAAGGGGTGCCTGAGCTCGAGGCCGTCGAGCGGGCCCAGGCTCGGATCGCCGCCGCGATCGCGAGCGGCGAGCTGGTCGTACCCGAGGGGGTCAGCTTCCACTTCGCCGGCACCTACGAGAACCAGCTGCGCAGCGAGGCCCGCTTGCTCGTGCTCATCCCGCTCGCGCTCGCGCTGGTGTTCATCTTGCTGCACCTGCAATTTCGCCGGGTCATCGTCAGCCTGATGATCTGGTCGGGCGTCGCGGTCGCGCTGGCCGGCGCCTTCATGCTCTTGTGGGCCTGGGGCCAGCCTGGCGCACTCGATGTCGACGTGCTCGGCAGCAACCTGCGCGAGCTCTTCGGCGTCGGCTCGATCAACCTCTCGGTCGCCGTCTGGATCGGCATCATCGCGCTGATCGGCATCGCGACCGACGACGGCGTGGTCATGGCGACTTACCTGACCCAGCGCTTCGCCGGCCGAGTCCCGAGCAGCCGCAAGGAGATCCGCGAGCTCACCCTCGAGGCCGGCAAGCGACGCGTTCGGCCCTGCCTGATGACCACCGCCACCACCTTGCTCGCGCTGCTGCCCGTGATCGGCTCGCGCGGTCGCGGCAGCGACGTCATGGTCCCGATGGCCGTGCCTCTGCTCGGCGGCATGCTCGTCGAGCTGATCACCCTCTTTGTCGTGCCCGTGCTCTGGGCCGCCGTCGAAGAGGCCAAGCTCGCCCGCCGAGAGCGGCACAAACCAGGCCCGCGCGAACCTAGCGTGCGCGTGCGCCTCGACGGCGCCGCCGCGCTTGCTAAGGTTGCGCCGCGCCCCGCCACCCGCGGCGACTGAGCCCGCTCGCAGAGACTCGAGAGACGACCATGAAGCGAACCATCGCCACCCTCAGCATCCTCACCACGCTCATCCTCGCGGGCGGCTGCGACAAGGCCGAGAACGCGGCCAAGGCCGACTCGAAGAGCGAGAAGACCGCGGCCAAGGCCGATGAGAAAGATGAGAAGGCCGAGCCCGAAGCCGCCGCGGCTCGGGTCGAAGCCGGCGGCAAGATTGCCATCCAAGTCGACGCCACCGGCTACACACCGGCCGAGATCAGCGCCCCCGCCAACGCCAAGATCACGCTCGCGTTCAAGCGGATCAGCGAGGCGGGCTGCGGCGACGAAGTGGTGATCAAGGGGACCGAGATCAAAAAGCAGCTGCCGGTCGGCGAGGTCGTCGAGATCGAGATCCAGACGCCCGCGAAGGGCGAGGTCGGGTTCGCGTGCGGGATGGACATGTACCAGGGCAAGGTCGTCGTGAAGGGCTGAGCGGCGGACCGAAACGCTTTGACGAGCGCCAGCCCGATCCTGCCCGCCGAAGCGCTCGCGCGCTGGCTCGCACGCGACCCTGACCCAAAGCCGCCCGCGTCATGGGCGGCTCGCGTGATCGCCTGGATCGCCCGCCTCCAAGCGCGGATGCTGGTTTCGGGCGGACGGCTGGGCGAGCTGTTGATCGAGCTGGGCTCGTGCACGGTCGAGGATCTGCTCGGCTGTGTGCACGCGCAGCTCGACGCGGGTCCGCTCGGCGAGGGCCAGCTGGCCCATGATCTGCGCGCCGATCTCTTCGTGGTCCGTCGGCACGCGAGCCTCGCCGAGCTCGAGCGGCTCTCGGCTCGGCTTGCGAGCACGCGCGGCGAGGGCGTCGACGAGCTCCACGTCGCGCTCGCCGAGCGCTGGCTGGCGGCGGGCGACGAGGCGGCGGCCGAGCGGGTGCTCGCGCGGGTCGAGTGGCACCTTCCTTTGCTGCGCGTGCTCGAAGGGCACGCAGCCGAGCTCTCGCCGCAGCTGCGCGAGCGGCTGGCCGCGCGGACCATCGCGTTGCTCGAGCGCTCCGGGCTCGAGCCCGAGTTTCACGTCGGGATCCTCTGCAGCCTCGCATTGATCACCGAGCAGTCGCGCTGGCTGGCGCGCGCCGAGGCGATCGTCGCGAGCTTGCCGAGCGAGCGCTTGGAGTGCAGCCCCGACTACGCGCATCCGATCGAAGACCTCGCGTGGGCGCAGGCCGAGCTCGGCGATCTCGCGGGCGGCCTCGCCCGGGTTCGCGCGCTCGAGCCCGCTGTGCGCTGGTCGGGGCTGCTGCGCCTGCTTCCGCGCGTGCCGACAGGCGCGAGCCGAAGCGCGCTGCTCGACGAGCTCTTCGACTTGGTCGAGCCCGCCGAGACCTCGTGGCTGTGGTTGGTCGAGCTCGCGCCGGAGTTGGGTGAGCGGGTCTACGCGCAGCTCGTCGCGCTCGCCGACGAGGACCAGCGCTTCGATGAGCTCGGCGCAGCGCTCCGGCATCTTCCGCCCGAGCGAGCGCGCGAGGCCTGTGCGTGGATGCTCGCCCACGCCCGCGCGCTCGAGCCTGGCACGCGACGCTGGTGGGACGCTTGGGATGTGCTGCTCGAGGGCCTCGTCGAGGTCGGCGAGGGCGACCTGCTCGACGACGCCGCGCGGTGTCGCTTGCTCGACGATGCGCTGGCGGATGGCCGGCACGACTCGCGCGACGAGCTGGCCCGCGGGTCGAGCCTTGGCCACTTCGTGCCCGCGGATCGTGTGGCCGATCTGCTCGCCGAAGCGATCCGGCGGCTCGATGCGGCAGACCACTACCTCGATCGCTGCGCCTGGCTCGAGCTCGGGGCCACGCTGGTCGAGCGGGCACCCGCCGAGCTGCGCGAGCGCTGGTGGTCGACGGCGATCGCGGCCAAGATCGGCACACCGATCGAGCGCTCGAGCGACCTCGTCGGCTTCTCGCTCGAGCAGCAGCGCGCGATCGTGCTGGGCCGGCTCGACCAGCACCAGCGCGAATTCCTGCCCCGCCAAATTCTCGGAACTTGGGTGATCGGGCTGGCATGGTCGCTGCCCTCCGCGCTCGTCGATCGCGTTCCCGCGGCGCTCGCTTGGATCCCCGCGGATGTTCGCGCTCGGCAGCGCTCGAAGGAGGTGCCCGCGATCGAGCGCGTGGTCGATCCCGCAGAGCGTGCCCGGATCGAGCGCGAGCTGGCCGAGCGACTCGACGCGCGGGCATGGCCGAGCCACGAGTGCTTGCGCGAGGTGTTCGAAAGCCTCGCCGCGCTCGAAGGCGAGTCCGCGCTAGCCGAGGCGCTCGAAGCACTCGCGACCTCTACGCTCGACTGGGCGGGTACGTGAACATCAGGCAGCAGGTCACCGCGGTGGCCCAGTGGCTTGGCGGCTGGGTAGCCGGCTCATCGACGACCAGGCGCGTCCCTCTCGCTGACAAGGTACGGACGATTGACACTTCGGGCCGACTTTCTGTCACACTTCGAGCGTGCGTCCGTTGCTGCCTGCTTCCATATTGTTCGCTCTGGCTCTTCCCGCGCTTGCTCATGCGGCATCGCCTGAACTCGCGTTACCAACCGGAGCTTGGCAGGATACGACGTGCTTTCGCCTCGAACATGCTTGCACTTCGCCCACCACGCTCACGGTCACTCTCGCGGACACGAACTTCGTCGACTGGCATGCCTCCGACGTCGAAGCCAGCGTGGCCGCCTCGTCGATCTGTGTCGACATCAATGGACTCGGCAGTGGTCCCGCTGTGCTCAGGGTCGAGGAGACATGCGGTGGTACCCTCGAGTCGACGCAGACGCTCGTGGATCTCGACGACCCTGGATTCGAGTTGATCGGGGTCGGAGTCGGGCCTTGGGTGGCATCAGCGGGCGATTCCATCGCGGTAGAAGTCGAAGCCGATCGCTCCGGGCTCGACATCTCGGTCGACTTTTCTGCGGTGGATCCCAACTACGTGACAGGCAGCGAGACGGTCGTGGAACGAGGCGACGGGCATTATCTCGTCACCTACACACTGCCAAATTCGAATGGGTCCGTGGCGACGGGCACCTACTCGCTGTCGCTACGAATCGAAGACCTCACGACGGGGCGGTCACGTACATGGGACGAACTCGCGCGGCTTCGCTACCTGCCGCATGGCCCGCCGAGCTTCGAGGTCAGGGGTGAGCGAATCGGTAAATTGATCATCGCCGACGCTCCGAGTTCGCCACAGCTTTTTCCCGAGGCTTCAATTGTGGCGGGGAGTCTGACGGTCTCGGCCGGTGAAACCTCGGCCCTGAGTGGCCAGTTTGATCTTCAGGGTAGCGAGATTTTACGGGGAACCGCAACGATCTATTTGGCCGAACGAGGATCGAGTGGAGTGATCGCTGTGCCGGTGCATGCCGATGAAGACTCGTGTTGGTCGACCGTCTCCGGCACGACTTGCCGGTACAGTTTCTCCGCTGATCTCGAACCTCGGTTTGCATCGACACTGAATGCGGGTGACCTGCTCATTGGCGTTTCAACGACACTCGACGATCCTTTGCTCGGCGAACCGCTCACCTTTGCCGGGGTTCAGTTCGTTCCTGTGCCCCCGCTCAATTGGTTCCCATCTTCACAAACGGGCCAGTATACGATTCGGGGGAAGATTGACTATCGGCGCAATGTTATTGTGCATGGCCCGGGGATCCCTGCGGATCCTCAGTATGGGCATGCCAGTTCGACTTTTGTGAATACTCCGTTGCAGCATGTGCGTGTGGAGGTTCGGGATGGTTGCGGTCATGTTCATCAGGGGCTGACCTACGAAGATGGTCGCTTCGAGTTGATCTTCGCAACAACCTGTCCTCACCTGGTCGCAGAGGTGTTGGCGGTCAGCGAGAGTACTCGCGGTTTTCTGCGGGTCGATGTGCGCGATACCTTGGGTGATTTGTATGAATTTCCATTTGCCACGTTCACGCCGTCCGCTGCTTGGGTGCAGGAGTTGGCTGCTGATCTGATTCCGATGGATTCGGCGGCGGCATTCGACGTCCTCCAGCAGTTGATGGCCCTTCAGCAGTTCGGTAAGGAACTGCTCGGTGACGCAGGCGTAGGCACGATGCCCTGGGCTCATGCGGTTTACGAGCGTGGTTGGTGCCCTGTGGTCGAAGCCACCTCGCAATATGACAGCGGACTCGACGAGATTCAAATCTGCTCAGCCGACGGGGTGGGGGAAATGACTGTCAATCGCGACGAGTTTGATCAATTTGTGATTCTTCACGAAGGTTTTCACTGGTTTCATGATCATTTCGTTGTTCAGGGGCTTGGGGCCTCGGTGTATGCGGGGCCGACCCGCGACTTCACCGAGGGCTTTGCGAGCGCGATGGCGGGGTTGCTGCTGGGGACGCCGTGGAAGTTCGAACGATTGTCTGGTGGTTCCGCGGATACGCTGTATGGCCAACACGCGTTCACGGTCGAGTCGCTGGACTTCAACGGAAATACCAAATTCGACACGGAGATGAACCCCACCGAGCGCTGGCTGCCGGTTGACCTCTGGGGGGTGGGCACACGAGCAAGCACCTCGGGTGGCTGGGCTTGGCGGATCTTGTGGGACGTCGCAGATCCCGAACAACCCGCGGCCCAAGAGCCGCAGACGGTGTTCTTGCGAGGCGAAGGCGGGCCTTGGGCCGTCGATGTGCCAGCAGACTTCGACCGCTTCGGTGGCCTCGAGATGTTTGCGGATGCGTTGGTAGGGTATCTGCACCCCGAGCCAGTCAACCCGATGCTCAAACCACTCGATGACCGAGGCTTTCCAGATCTGGATGCCATTGATGTTCTGGACGCCATTGTCTGCCGTTCAAATCATACCTGGGATCCCGAGGTGGAGTTGCTCATCAACGACGTCATGGACTACCATCACTACGATCCCGCACAGGCGCCCATCTCTTGTCCGTGACAACGATGTTGATTGACGCCATGAAAGGGTCTGTGATGCGAGCGCTGTCCTTCGGCGCATTCGCGGTGGTTGCCTCGTTGTTGGCTTGCACGAGCGAAGTGCCACCTGGTCCCGGGCCTTTGGTGTGCACGAGCGAGATTGAAGGCTGCGCGTGCGGTGATCTCGGTTGCTCGTGTGCGGACGATGGTCAATGCAAACAAGGAGCCTGCAACGAACATTCACATACCTGCGTGCTCGAGCAAAAGGGTATGGTGCTCGTTTCCGCGGGGCAATTTTTGATGGGCTGTAATCCCGACGTCGACCCGCTCGGCGATGCCTATCCGGACGCTGCCAATGTGCCTCGAACCTGCGAGGCCGAGTCGAGGCCCGCGGTGCCCTATCGAAAGGTGGACCTCCACGGGTTTTGGATCGATCGCACGGAGGTCACGAAGGCCGAGTACCGAAAGTGCATCGATGCTGATGTCTGCACGCCGCCGCTCGAGTGGGACATGGAATACGACGATGGGACCCAAACCCTGGTCCCGACGCCCGACGATCGGCCCGCAGGGGGCCTGACGTGGAACCAGGCGACGACATTTTGTGAATGGGTCGGCAAGCGGCTGCCGACGGAGGCGGAGTGGGAGAAGGCGGCGAGGGGCACCGATGGGCGCAAGTATCCGTGGGGAGACTCACCGGAGCCTGACTGTGGGCTTGCCATTCACATTTGGGACTCGCCGGAAGGAAGTGTGGGCTGCTCGGAGACACGCCTCGCTGCAGTGGGGTCACTGCCGGCGAACACGTCGCCCTTTGGCGCCGTCGACATGGCGGGGAACGTCGAGGAGTGGACCCTCGATGCCCTGGGCAGCTACGCGGACTTGCCCGACACGAACCCGCTCCAGACCGGAGGCCCCGACCGGATCCGTCGGGGTTGCTCGTTCCAGTGTCCGACGGTCGGCGGAGGGGGCTACATCTTGCGCGCCTCGTATCGCTTCGTGGGCGGGGCGGACTCGACTTGGGAGTTTCTCTCGCAGGGTGTTCGCTGCGCTCGCGACGAGTAGCGAGCGAGTCCGCGCCCCAACCAGAGGCTGGGAATCGAACCCTCACCTGCGCCGTCTGGCGGGCGCCTGCGCCGAACCCACGCACTTCGGTTACTCTGTCGCGCCATGCCGAGCTTCCGTCGACCGATCGCATTCTCGTTCGCGTGCACGCTCGTCGCTTGCCACCCCGCGACGAAGGGGCCCGAGACGCCGGAGCAGGGCTCGACGCCGATCGCCGAGACCGAAGGTGGCGTGAAGCTGGCGATCGTGCCCGTGCCGCAGACGACGGCGAGTCAGACAGGGGAGTGGGTGTTCGATCCCGCGGGCGGGCGGATCGCCTCGAGCGAGCTGGGCAACTGCTCGATTTGGGACGTCGCGACCGGCCGACTGATCCTCGATGACGACGCGGATCCGAGCCGCTCGGCGGCCTGCACGGACTGGCCGAGCGGCACCTACCTGTTGGAGTTTCAGCGCGAGCTCTCGGCCGACGAGAAGCTCGAGAGCGACGGGGACTCGATCCTCGACGCCGCGAGCGGCAAGGTGCTGCGCCCGCTGGCTTGCAAGACCTGCGTCGACGCGGACGCGATGACCTGGTCGGCGAGCGGGCACCAGCTGGCGTACTTGTGGACCGAGCCGCTGCGGCTCGAGGTCTTCGACGGCGACACCGGCAAGCGCCTGCGCGAGGAGTCGATCGATCCCGTGGGTCGGCTCGAGGACTACGACCTGGGCTGGACCAAGGCGGGGTTGGTGCTGGTCTTGTCCGAGTTGGGCGAGCCGGTCGACTGCGAAGAGTACGACGACTGCGAAGAGGACGAAGAGGGCAACTACGTCCATGAGCCGCTCTTTCGCCGGCTCCTGCTCTCGACCAGCGAGGGGTTGATCGAGACCGACCTCGGCATCGACGCGGGCGGGGTCGAGGAGATCGGCTTCGATCCGAGCGGCGAGTGGGTGTATTGGACTCGAGAGTGGACCGAGCGGCGCGGGGGCACGACCACCGAGGCGAATTTCGTCGGCGTCGATGGTCGGCCAAGCGGGCTCTCGAGCTCGGTCGAGACCGACGACGCCTATGAAGATTCGATGTCGCGCGAGGGCCAGTGGCGAAGCGATGGCGCGACCCACTGGGCGGTGAAGATCACCAACGAAGGCTACGACGGCTTCAATGGCATGGAGTGGGAGACCACGCTGACCAGCCCCCCGCTCGGTCGTCGTCGCGGTCCGATCGAGCTCGGTGACTACGGCTGGGAGGTCGACGCGACGATCGAGCTCTTTGGCTTCGTCAAGGACGCGCTCCGCTTCGCGGGTGAGATGTGCAGCGCCGAGGACTGCAAGCGCATCGGTCCGTCGCTGCCGCCCGACTGCACGCTGCTCGACATCGGCTCCAACCACGCGACCGAGCTGATCGACTGCGGCGCCCGTCTTCACCTGCGCAGCGAGGGCGGCAAGTCGATGCTGCCGCTGCCGCTCGACGCCGACTCGGCGTTTTGGTGGTGGACCAGCGCTGGCGCGCTGGCGATCCACGACGGCGCCACCTTCATGGTCCTCGACGCCGTCAGCGGCCGCGTCGGCCTTCAGCGCAGCGACGTTGGCGACGTGCTCGAGGGCAAGGTCGGGCTCGAGCTCGGTCGCCTCGTCCTGGCCACCGATCACGGCTACGAAGTGCTCGACCTGACCAGCTTGAAGGTCGCGATGGGCTTGCCCGACGTCGACCCGGTCGACCTCGCCTTCGCCAGCACGGGCGATCGTGTTGCCCTGCTCGAGTCCGATGAGGTCCGCGTGCTCGCTTACCCGAGCGGCGAGACGATCGCGAGTTGGCCGGCGCCGGGCGGCAGCGAGCTCGCGTTTCGCCAAGATGGCCAAGCGGTCTTCGTCGGCGAGGGCATGCCTTTGCGAGGCTTCGACGCCAAGACCGGCGAGCCGCTCAACGACCCGCTGCTCTTTGCCCGCATCGCCGAGGCGATCGATGGCGGCGGCGAGATCGATCCGAGCTGGCGCTGGATCATGCTCGACGAGTTTGGTCAGCTGGTCCGAACCATCGACGGGCGCGCGCTCGAGTTTGGCTACGACGGCGCGTGGCTGCCCGAGACCGGCCAATACAGCGGGACGGGCCCGGGCCCCGAGCTGGCCTTTCGGGTCGGCACCGATGTTTGGGCGGTGCCCGAGTTCGACGCCGAGCAGCTGGCACCCTGGCTCGAGCGCGCGGACTTGGTCGAGGCCTTCTTGGCCGGCAAGCCGATCGACAAGCCGAGCATCACCTCGGGCGAGGTCGCGCTGCTGCGGGCCAAGGCCCAGGCCGACGCGGAGGCCAAGTCCAAGCCCAAGGCCAAGAAGTGAGCCGAGTCGGTGCGCTGCTGCTGACGGGCTTCGGGGTCGCGGTGTTGGTCGCGAGCGCCAGCGCAGCGCTGCCTCGCAGCCCGATCGCCGCGCGCCAATCGATCCTGGTCATGCCCGCGCCAGCCAAGGGCGCGCGGGCCAAGGATCGCCTCGATCGCAACGACGACTGCGTCGCCTGCCACAGCGACGTCGCGAGCGAGTGGTCGCACTCGCTGCATCGGCAGTCGTTCAGCGATCCGATGTTCCAGGCCGCGCTCGACCGCGAGCACGACCCGGCGTTTTGTCGCTCCTGCCACGCGCCCGAGGCCGAGCCCCGACACGAGCCGAGCAAGCGCGAGGCCGAGGCCGGGGTCGCGTGCGTGAGCTGCCATGTGACCGGGCACGACGACGAAGTGCTGGCGGTCGCGCGGCCGGGCGTCGACGACAGCGACGTGCCCCACAAGCTGCGTCGCGCGGCCGAGTTCGGCCAGCCCGACGCTTGCGGGCGCTGTCACGAATTTTGGTTCCCGAGCGGCGGCCGAGCCGGGCACGAGCTCAAGATGCAGCGGACCCTCGCCGAGCATGCCCGCTCGGACCACGCCGACGAGACCTGCCAGGACTGCCACATGACGCCCAGCCGCTCGGGTGGCGCGGTCCATCGGGGTCATCGCTTCGCGGTCGTCGGCCAACCCGCGATGCTGCGCGCGGCCGTGACGATCGACGCGAGTCGACCCGAGCCCGGCCGCGTGGTCATCGAGCTGGCCCCGCGTCTGGTCGGCCACGCGTTCCCGACTGGCGATCTCTTCCGCCGCTTGTCGCTCGAGCTGCGCAGCGACGACGAGGGCCCGGCCTGGTCGGATCAACGCCTGCTCGGTCGTCACTTCGGCGGTCAGCGGGTCGGCGGCGGCCAAGTCATCAAGGTCGAGCGCGAGGACGATCGGATCGGGATCGGCAGTGGTCCCCGCGTCGTCGAATTCGACCTGCCCGCCGAGCTGCACGATCGCCCGGTCGCGTGGATGCTCGTGTACGAGCGGGCCTTGGAAGCGTCGAGCGGCGCCGAGCGTCGCGCCGACGTCTGGGATCGGACAGAGGTCGCTCGAGGCAGCTTGGCCAGCGACTGAACTACCTGCGTCCAGCCTCATGAAGCACACCCCACTACTCATGGCATGCCTGCTCGCGCTCGCCTGTCA
>JAMHUH010000988.1:0-1733 GCA_035904925.1 Nannocystaceae bacterium | reverse complement strand
CGAGCTGCGGGTGCTCGACGGTCCCGCGCTCGCGGCCGAGATCACGGGCCTGGCCCGCGGCGCCGAGGCGGCCATGGTGGAGGCCGGCGACTTCGTGCGCGGGATCCTCGAGGTCTCGCGAGCCTCGCTGATGCTGGGGGCCGACGCGATCGTGGAGGCCGTCGACGAGCTCTTGCGAGCCGCGAGCTGGGAGACCTTCCTCGTGATGCTGCCGAGCCTGCGCGCCGCGTTCGAGAAGCTCCGCGGCGCCGACCTCGGGGTCATGTGCGATCGCGTGGCGCGGCGCTACGGCCTACGCGAGGCCGAAGAGCTCGATCTCTCGCTCACCGTGGGCGCCGCCGCGCTGATGGCCGAGGTGGACCAGCGCGTGGCCCACATCATGGAGGAGCTCATGAAGGGGCTCCTCACGGAAGAGCCGCCATGACGACCAACGCCAAGGACGTGGGCACGCTGTCGCGCTGGCGCCTGGTGCTGGGCAAGACGGCCGAGGACCACGGGGTGGGCCTCGCTCCCGGCCAAGGGCACGAGCAGGTCGACGAGGTCTGCGAGTTCCTGTTCGACGGCGAGGGCGAGGGCGGCCAGACGGGGCGAACGGGCGGCCGCGGAGGCGGCCACCCGCTCACCGTTCCCCACTGGATCGACGCCGTGCACGAGCTGTTTCCCCGTGCCGCGCGCGAGGTGCTCGAGCGCGAGCTCGTGCAGCGCCGCGGCATCGAGCAGCTGCTCGAGCAGCCGCGCCTGCTCGAGAAGGTCGAGCCCAACGTCGAGCTCGTCAAGACCCTCCTCACCCACCAGGACCTGCTGAGCCCCAAGACCCGAGTGCTCGCCCGCAAGGTCATCGACAAGGTCGTCTCCGAGCTCAAGGAGAAGATCAAGGTGCAGATCGAGCCCGCGATCGTGGGGGCGATCCGGCGCGACCGTCACTCGCCGCGCCGGGTGTTCCGCAACCTCGACCTTCGCACCACGCTGCGCCGCAACCTGCACAACTACGATCACGAGCGCGGGCAGCTCATCGTGGACCGGCTGTTCTTCCACGCGGCCGAGCGCAACAAGCGGCCGTGGCACATCGTGGTGGTCGTGGACCAGTCGGGCTCGATGCTCGACTCGGCGATCTTCTCGGCCATCATGGCCTCGATCTTCCACGAGCTGCCCGCGATGAAGACCTCGCTGCTGCTGTTCGACACCGAGGTGGTCGACCTCAGCGACCAAGTGGGCCAGCCGGTCGACGTGCTCTTGAAGGTGCAGCTCGGCGGCGGCACCAACATCGCCAAGGCGCTGCGCTACGCGCAGCAGCTGCTCCGCGAGCCCGCACGGACGATCGTGGTGTTGATCACCGACTTCTTCGAAGGCGGGACCGAGACCGAGCTGGTGAGGGTGACGCGCGAGCTGTCGCAGTCGGGGGTGCGGACGATCGGGCTCGGGGCGCTCGGCTACGACGCGCGGCCGGCCTACAACCGGCAGACCGCGGCCAAGCTCCGCAAGGTGGGAATGGACGTGCTGGTCTGTACGCCCGAGACGCTCGCGGAGTGCATGGGGCGGATCATCCGCGGGTGATGCGGCTGCGTCGTCTTCGTGAGAACCTGCCGCGTGGACCGTGGACACGTCCGATGACACCGAGCTCGGGCTGCGCTCGAGCGACACCCAGGACGCGACCGAGACGCTCGCGGCCCCGATCACCAGCGAGGCGCCCACCGAGCTCCGCGGTCGCTCGCCCACCCGGCGCCGACACGAGG
>JAMHUH010000987.1:0-15801 GCA_035904925.1 Nannocystaceae bacterium | reverse complement strand
TCTTCTGCAGCGCCCACATCAAGGCCGAGAGCATGTGCCCGAGCTCCTGCATGCGCGGCGGCAGGCCCTCTTCCTCGTCCGAGTGCATGTCGTAGCCGCCCTGATCGAGGTAGACCGCCGGGCAGCCGTAGTGGAACAGACGCAGGGCCAAGCGGAGGCTGGCCGACGCGCCGCCGGTGCCGAAGGCCGCCGTCAGCTCGGCGTTGCTGATCCCGTCGAAGGCTTCCTGGGAGCCGTTGTCGATCTTCAAGGGCTCGCTCGAGAAGATCTCGCTGTAGGCCTTGGTCGCTTGGCGCGACTGCAAGTAGGCGTCGACGGTCGGCACGTGCGGCGCCTGCTGACGATCGCGGAAGCGAAGGTCGTAGTCGTCGGTCATCTGCCGGGCCCAGTCGGGCAGGATCGCGTCGGTGTTGAAGCCGAAGCGATCGAGGTCGTCGCCGCGGAGCACCGGCGGTCGGTAGGCCGAGTACTCGCCGAGCCCGCGACCCATGCCGGCGTCGCCCATGACGATCGCCGGCAGCAAGGTGATGCCCTCCTGCGCGGCCAAGGCCATCTTCTCGCGCAGGCCGTAGTTGATCATCGTGAACAGGCCGGTGTTGCCGCCCGCGTAGCCGGTCAGGTAGCGCTCGAAGCCGGTCTGATGGTTGCCGTCGGCGCTGCCCGAGAGCGGCTCGTGGTCGACGCAGGGGATCACGGCGATCTGATTGCTCAGCTCGGTGATCGCCTTGAGGCCCATCGCGCGGCGATCTTCGGTCAGCCAGGCCATGTCGCCGGTGGTGTCGGCTTCGAAGAGCTTGCTGACGCCCCACTCGGTCCCACCCGCGACCGAAGCCGCGGTGCCCCAGGGGTTGAACTCGTCCGCGACGGCGCCGTTGAACGCGGTCGTGAACCGGAACCCGCCGGCGAGGCGGATGCAGATTAGGTGCTTGGCGGTGCCGTACCCGGACGTGTTCGCGCGGGCGGTCCGCGGGATCCACAGGTAAGGCGCGCCGATCATCGCAGCGCCAGCGCCGGCGCCGAGCGCCTTGATGAAGTTGCGGCGGCCGGTCGTGAACTTCTTGTTGGAGTTCGTCATGGGATGGTTCTCGTGGTTGGAGCTCGAGCGAGAGATCGCGGGGTCGAGATCCGAAGGCCTTAGTAGAAGATCATCTCCGCGCCGGAGAGCAGGGCGAAGCAGACCGGGCGAGCGAAGTGCTCGGCGTCGCAGGGCTTGGGCGTGCACTGGTCGGAGTAGCCGACCGCGGCCTCGAGCTCGAACTCGGTCGGCTCGCGGCCGTAGAAGAGCCGAGTCTGGCGAGCGACGATGTCCTGGGCGACCTCGCTGTCGAGCACGCGACCGCGATCCATGCCCTCGGGCAGCAAGATCGACGCATCGGCGCCGCCGCCCTCGAGCGCCGGGTCGCAGACCTCGGCGACGAAGGCCTCGGTGACCGCGGTGCCGAGGATCGAGACGGTGGTGAAGCGGCTGCTGACCTCGTTGCTCGGGCAGCCGCCGAGCGTCTGCGCGAGGTACTGGTAGTCGCGGATGACCTGACGGTCGGCGTTGATCAACCAGCGGCTGTTGTTGAGCAGCGCGTAGGTCCAGCCGTTCATCTCGTTGCCCTCGGCGTCGTAGAGCAGATCCTCGGGGAAGGGGATGCGGTGGTCGCAGGCGCCGAGCTTGATCCCGGTCGTGCGCTTGACCGAGTCGATCCAGACCTCGGCCGGGGCTTGCTTGAGCGGACCGAAGGCCCAGCGGAACGAGCTGCCGTCGTAGCCCTGCGAGCTCTGCAGGTAAGCGACCGAGGTCGCGACCGCGTAGTGGACCGCTCGGATGTCGGCGGCGTTCTCGAGCAGGTAGTTCTTGAGCTCGAAGCGGACCGCCTGAACCTCGGTGCCGAGGTCGTAGCCGAGGTACTGGTTGAGCACGTCGTCGACGGCGGCCTCCCAGAAGGTCTCTTGCTGAGCGAGCACCCGACCGGGCAGCTGGAGCTGCTCCCACTCGTCGGCGCTCAGGTAGCCGCTCCACATCAGGCCCTCTTGCTCGCCCTCGGACTCGCGGCGCTCGTCGGGCTCGAGGATCAGCTGGTTGTAGCCCCACAAGATGCTGGTGCACTGGCCGATGTCCTCGGCCGACGCGTCGCCGTTGCCCCCACCACCCATGCAGTCGTAGTTGATGTACGCGTCGGGCACGGTGCCCAGGTAGGAGTGGTTGCGGTAGCCGTTCGACCAGACCGAGAACATCCGGCCCATGTCGCTGCGCTCGCTCTCGTAGGGCGGCCGATGAAGGAAGAGCCGGAACACCGCCTCGGCCCGATCGCCCGGGGTCGCGTAGCGGCGGACCAACACGGGGTGCGAGACGGTGACGGCCGCGAAGAGATCCCAAGGCACGTAGCCCTGGTAGGCCTTGCGGACCAAGTCATCCATGTCGAAGATCCGCTCGACGTTGGTGATCCGGTTGTTGTAGAGCAGCTGGTCGGCCCAGCGGCGCTGCTGGACCAGCACGAATTCCGGGGTCGCCATCAGCGACTTGACGGTCTCGCCCCAGTCCTCGTTGCTGCACACGTCGTTGATCTCGGCCGGCGTCGGATAGCGGCCGACCATGTCGACGTAGAGCTTGCGGCAGGCCTGCCGACGATCGATCGGCTGGGTCTCGATGCCGACGCCCCAGGTGCTCTTGCACATGCCGATGTTGACCGGGTTGGTCAGGCCGAGGCTGTCGCAGTAGGCCTCGCACTCGCCGTCGCAGAGGATCGGCTTGGTCGTGGGGGGCTCGGTCGCGCGGGCGGCCGGCGGCTCGTCGAAGCCACCCGGGAAGTTGCCGTCGGTGATCGGTTCGCCGTTGCCGACCAGCTCACCGGGGCCGCGCTGGGGGTTCTTCGCGTCCATCCCGTCGACGTCCTGGCAGCCGGTCGAGCCGAGGCAGGCGACCAGACCTGCGATGGCGACCAGGCCAGGAAGGCCGGGAAGGCCAGACATGCCGAGAGAGCCGGTGTATCGAAACGCTTTCTCACTGTGCATTGAAGCGACTCCTGCGCGAACTCGACCCGGTCGACCTCGGACGATCTCAGCCACGGATGGCTGACTCGGGACTCCAGCGAACCGAAGGGGCATCGAGTTGACGCTCGTCGATGATAGGGCTCTGCCTCGCCCGCGCCCAGCCGTCCCAGGGCCACAAGCGACGATTTTTCGGTGGTCCCAGGGCCACAGGATCGATCGCGCCCCCGCCCTTGGTGCAGCCAGGCCACGAGTTGGAGCGGGGGCCTGCGACCCCGTCGAGGCTCGTATTCGCGTGCGACTCGCGAAGCGCTGCAAACACGGCCTCGCACCTCACGACACGGACGCTCGTCACACTCGGCACGCGGATGCTCTTTTGGCTCGGCGGCGCTCGCGGTACGCTCCGCAACCATGAAGCTCGGGCATGTTCAGCGTTTCCTCGCCGCCACCGCAGCGCTCGCGGTCTTCGCCGCAGATCCAGCCAGCGCGTGGGCTGATGCCCCTGCGAAGGGCAAGAAGAAGGAAGAGGCGGTCGAGGACGCGCCCGCACCCGAACCGGAGCCGGAGCCAGAGCCGGAGCCGGAGCCCGAACCCGATCCTGAACCAGAGCCCGACGTGAGTGTCGACGCCAGCTCGGTCGCGCTCGGCAGCAGCGGCGGCATGAAGGGTCGCGTTGGCCTCGGTGGCGTCCGCACGCTCTCGGGCGTCAACGCGATCGGCGTCCGCTACTACCCGATCGACAAGCTCGACATCGGGGCGGTGGTCGGCTTCGCAACCTTCTCGCACAAGGAAGCGGGCGACGACGGGCAGTTCAACGACACGCGCACCGTCGGCCTGCTCGGCGCCGGTCTGTCGGTCTTCTATTGGCCGGTTCAGATGAGCCGCGAGAAGTACATCTCGGCCGACTTCGGCGTCGGTATCCGCGGCGTCGTCTACAAGGGCTTCCTCGGCGATCCCGATCTCGACAAGGGCGACCTGCCGCTCGAGATCGACATCGAGATCCCGATCACCACCGCGCTCTTCATCGGCGACTCGGTCGCGTTGATCCCCGAGTTCGGCTTCGTCGCGCGGATCATCCCCGGTAATCGCGAGCCCGATCAGCAAGACAACGCCGACACCAACCCGGGCACGGGCGTCGGCGGTCGGCTCGGCACCACCAACGGCCCCGGCCTCGGCTTCGAGATCGGTGAGCACGGCGGCGTCTTCTTCGGCTTGTCGATCATGTATTACTTCGGCGGCGACAAGGCGAAGGCCAAGAAGGCCGCGAAGAAGAGCAAGAAGGCCAAGTAGCTCGATTCGAACCCTCGAATTGAAATCGGGCGCTCCGCGAATCGCGGGCGCCCGATTTCAATTGTCGGAGTCGAGGTCGTGGATTCGAGCCCGATCGATCAGCTCGGCGAGGCGGTCCAGATCGTCGCGGCGCACAGCTTGTCTTCGCCGCAGGCACAGCCGCCAAAGCAGTCCAGCGTGCCGCTCTTGCACTCGAGCGTGCACATGGTCGCCGAGCAGTCGGGCTTGGTCGAAGGCGCGCCGCAGGTGGTCGGGTGACAGCACTCTTGCGGGACGCAGTCGGCGTCGGTGTTGCAAGGCACGCTGCCCGCGACGACCTCGACGGTGCCTTCGTACTTCAGCTCGTCCTTGTCGGAGACCGGATCGACCGAGCCTTCGGCCGGCTCGTCGCCGGGCTCTTCGACCACGACGCCTTCGCCCGCACCACCGTCGGAGGTCGGCTCCTCGGAGGGGCCCTTCTTCTTGTCGCAGCCGAGCCCGAGGCCGAGCAGCAGCGACAAACCGAGCAGCGCGAGCGAGCGGCTCACTTCTGCATCTCCGCGGGCTTGTTCTTCGCCTCGCTGCCCAAGATGATCCCGGTGACGACACCGAAGGCCGCCAGCACCAAGATGAAGGCGCCCGCGAGGATGAGGTTGGGGTTGAGCTCGCGGTTGGGATCGTGGGCCGTCGTCACGCGGGCGAGTGTATCGGGATCCCGGTGGCTGTGAAGGCGTCTCGACTCACGTGCGTTATCGCTCGCTTGACAGTGGAACGCGGTCTCGGCCATCTTGCACTCATGACTGACAGTCAGTCAGCGGCGGCCGAGAGCTCGGGAGCGGATCCCGAGGCCCGCCGTGCGCGACGACGCCAGCTGCTCGCCGCGGCCAAGCATCTGTTCTTGGCCAAGGGCTACTCGCACACCAGCGTGTCCGCGATCGTCCGCGAGGCCGGCGTCGCCCAGGGCACCTTCTATCTCTACTTCAAAGGCAAGCAGGACCTGCTGCCTTACCTGCGCGCCGAGGTGTTCGAGCACTATCTGCGCGCGGTCGAAGAGAGCACGGCCGACCGTGAGCAGCCCGCCGACGCGCGCCTGGTCCAGGCGCTGGTTCGGATCCTGGCGATCATGGCCGAGCAGATCCCGCTGGTTCGAGTGCTGCGCGAGGCGACCAGCAGCGAGGAGCTCGAGCTGATCTGGCTCGAGGGTCGCGAGAGCCTCTCGCGCCCGCTCGCCGAGCAGATCGCGGCCGGCTGCGACGACGGCAGCTTCGCGGTCGACGACGTGCGGATGGCGGCCCATCTCGCGCTCGCGCTGCTCGACGATCTCTTGTTCGAATCGCTGGTCTGGCAGCGCCCGGCTCGGCCGGAGCCGACGCTGGCCCACGCGACCCGCTTCTTGTTGCGCGGGCTCGGCAGCCCGCAAGCGCGGATCGACGCCCTCGTGCCGCTCCCGGAGACCTCACCATGAGCTCAGGCTATCGCTCGGTATTTCGCCCCGACCTCTTCGCCGATCACACCTTCTTGGTCACCGGAGGCGGCAGCGGCATCGGTCGCTGCACCGCCCACGAGCTCGCCAGCCTCGGCGCGACGGTCATCCTCATGGGTCGCAAGCTCGACAAGCTCGAGCAGGTCGCGGCCGAGATCCGCGAAGACGGTGGCAAGGCCGACTGCGCGGCCCAGGACATCCGCGACGAAGAGGGCGTCAAGGCCTGCGTCGCGGCGCTGCTCGGCAAGCACGAGCGCATCCACGGCCTCGTCAACAACGCGGGCGGGCAGTTCACCTCGCCGCTCGAGGCGATCTCGCAAAAGGGCTTCGAGACGGTCGTGCGGACCAACCTGGTCGGCGGCTTCGTGCTCGCGCGCGAGCTCTTCAACCAGCACTTCAGCCGCAAGGGTCGCGGCGGTCTGATCATCAACATCGTCGCCGACATGTGGAACGGCATGCCGGGCATGGGTCACTCCGGGGCCGCGCGAGCGGGCATGATCAACTTCACCCAGACCGCCGCGATCGAGTGGGCACGCGCGGGTGTCCGCGTCAACGCGGTCGCGCCCGGCTGGATCGCCAGCTCGGGCATGGACACCTACCCGGACATGGTCAAGGCGATGATCCCCAAGCTCGCCGAGGCGGTCCCGCTCAAGCGGATCGGCAGCGAGGCCGAGGTCTCGGCGGCGATCTGCTTTCTGCTCTCGCCCGCGGCCGCGTTCATCACCGGCGCGACGCTGCGGGTCGACGGCGCGGCCTCGATGATGCCCCACCACTGGCCGATGCCGAACCACGACCGCTCGCACGCCTACGCCGGTTTTCATCGCTCCACGCTGGCCGAGCCGCTGGCGAAACTCACCAAGCCCGAGACCTGACATGCCGATCCTCCAGTCCAAGCTCGACACTCGCAGCGACAGCTACCAGCGCAACCGGGCCGAGATGCTCGCGCTGGTCGAGGGCTTTCGCGCGCTCGAGGCCAAGGTCCGTGACCACGGCGAAAAGGCCCGCAAGAAGTTCGACGAGCGCGGCCAGCTCTTGCCGCGCGAGCGAGTCCAACGCTTGCTCGATCCCGGCTCGCCCTTCCTCGAGCTCTCGACGCTCGCCGGCTACAAGATGCACGACGACAACGGGCGGCAAGACACGCTCGGTGGCGGCAACGTGACCGGGATCGGCTTCGTCGCGGGCGTGCGCTGCCTGATCACCGCCAACGACAGCGCGATCAAGGGCGGCTCGATCGCGCCGATGGGCCTGCAAAAGAGCCTGCGAGCCCAGCGGATCGCGGTCGAGAACAAGCTCCCGGCGGTCAGCCTGGTCGAGAGCGGCGGGGCCAACCTCAACTACCAGAGCGAGATCTTCGTCGAGGGCGGGCGGGTGTTCTGCAACATGGCCCGGGCCTCGGCGATGGGCATCCCGCAGGTCACCGTCGTCCACGGCTCGTCGACGGCTGGCGGTGCTTACCTGCCAGGCCTGAGCGACTACGTGATCGCCGTGCGCGGTCGAGCGAAGGTGTTCTTGGCCGGGCCGCCCCTGGTCAAGGCGGCGATCGGCGAGGACGCGAGCGAAGAGGATCTCGGCGGGGCCGAGATGCACGCGAGCATCTCGGGCTTGGCCGAGTACCTGGCCGAGGACGACGCCCACGGGATCCAGCTCGCCCGCGAGCTGGTCGAGAAGCTGCGCTGGAACGACGACCAGGCGATCCGAGCCCGGCCGAGCTTCGAGCTGCCGCGCTTCGACACCGACGAGCTGTGCGGCTTGGTCCCGACCGACCCGCGCCACCCTTGGGACATCCGCGAGCTGATCGCCCGGATCGTCGACGCCTCCGACTTCCTCGAGTTCAAGCCGCTCTGGGGCTCCGACACCGTCTGCGGGCACGCGGCGATCGAGGGCCACCCCTGCGGGATCGTGGCCAACGCCGGGCCGATCATGCCCGAGGGCTCGTGCAAGGCCGCGCAGTTCATCCAGCTCTGCTGCCAGTCGGGCATCCCGATCCTCTACTTGCAGAACACGACCGGCTACATGGTCGGGACCGAGGTCGAGCAGCGCGGCGCGATCAAGCACGGCGCCAAGATGATCCAGGCGGTCGCCAACGCGAGCGTTCCGCAGATCACCTTGCTGGTCGGTGGTGGCTACGGCGCGGGCAACTACGGCATGTGCGGGCGCTCCTTCGATCCGCGCTTCATCTTCGCCTGGCCCAACTCCAAGGTCGCGGTCATGGGCGCCGAGCAGGTCGGCATGGTCATGGAGATCATCACCCGAGCCAAGTTCGCCCGCTCGGGCATGCCGCTCGACGAGGCCGCGCTGCAAAAGATGAAGGAGTCGCTGGTCACCAAGCTCGAGCTCGAGTCGACCGCGCTCTTCGCCAGCGCGCGGCTCTGGGACGACGGGATCATCGATCCCCGCGATAGCCGGCGCGTGCTGGCCTTCGCGCTCGCGACCTGCCGCGAGGCCCAACATCGCAACCTGCGGCCGAACAGCTTCGGCGTCGCCCGCTTCTGATCCTTCTCGTTCACCCCGCCATCCAAAACGCTCTCGCGAGGCCGCCATGAAGTTCAGCGAAGAACACGATCTCCTGCGCAAGACCATCAACCAGATCATCGATCGCCACATCAACCCGCACGTCGACGAGTGGGAGCGGGTCGGGATCTTTCCGGCCAAGCAGGTGTTCAAGCACTTCGGCGACGCGGGCCTGCTCGGCCTGAAGTACCCCGAGGAGTACGGCGGCGCGGGCCTCGACTACTCGTACAGCGTGGTCATGGCCGAGGAGCTGGCCAACATCAATTGCGGCGGCGTGCCGATGGCGATCGGCGTGCAGACCGACATGTGCACGCCCGCGCTGGCCCGCTTCGGCAGCGAGGAGCTCAAGCGCGAGTACCTGGTCCCGAGCATCGCCGGCGACCTGGTCGGCTGCATCGGCGTGTCCGAGGTCGGGGCCGGCTCCGACGTCGCCTCGATCAAGACCTACGCCCGCAAGGAAGGTGGCGACTACGTCATCAAGGGCGGCAAGATGTGGATCACCAGCGGCACCCAGGCCGACTGGATGTGCTGTCTGGCCAACACCTCCGAGGGCGCGCCGCACCGGAGCAAGAGCCTGATCATCGTGCCGCTCGACGCCAAGGGCATCGACCGCTCGACCAAGCTCGACAAGCACGGCATGCGCAGCTCCGACACCGCGCAGATCTTCTTCGACGACGTCCGGGTCCCGCAGCGCAACCTGATCGGCCAAGAGGGCTTCGGCTTCCAGCTGCAGATGATGCAGTTCCAAGAAGAGCGGCTCTGGGGCGCCGCGCATACGGTTCGCGCGCTCGAGAACATGCTCCGCCTGACCGTCGACTACACCCGCGAGCGGCCGATCTTCGGCAAGCCGTTGCTCGACAACCAGTTCGTCCGCTTCAAGCTCGCCGAGCTGTGGACCGAGGTCGAGGCGCTCAAGGCCCTGACCTACGCCGCGACCGAGGCCTATGTCGGCGGCGCCGACGTGACCCGCTTGGCCTCGATGGCCAAGCTCAAGGCCGGTCGGCTCGCCCGCGATCTGAGCGACTGGTGCGTGCAGTTCCACGGCGGCATGGGCTACATGCACGAGAGCCTGGTCAACCGGGGCTACCGCGACGCCCGACTGATCGCGATCGGCGGCGGCGCCGACGAGGTCATGATGGAGATCATCTGCAAGCTGCAAGGCCTCCTGCCCGCGAAGCCCAAGTCATGACCACCTTGCAGCTGCCGACCACCGAGCTGCTCGAGCTGCGCCGCGAAGGTTGGGTCCTGCACCTGACCTTGAACCGGCCCGAGGTTCGCAACGCGATGAGCTTCGCGATGATCGACGAGATCATCGCGGTCTTCGACGCCGTCGCCGACACCCAGGACATCCGCGTCGTCGTGCTGCGCGGCGCCGGTGGGCATTTTTGTGCCGGCGGCGACATCAAGGACATGGCCCAGGCCCGCATGCTGCCCGCGGGCGAGCAGCCGGGCGGGCCCGACGATCCGCTGGCGATCGGCAACCGCAAGTTCGGGACCATGCTGACCCTGGTCGAGGACGCCGCGCAGGCGGTCGTGGTCGTGGTCGAGGGCGCGGCGATGGGCGGCGGCTTCGGCCTCGCCTGCGTCTCGGACGTCACCTTGACCCACGCCGACGCCAGCTACCGCTTGCCCGAGACCTCGCTCGGCATCCCACCCGCCCAGATCGCGCCCTTCATCGTGCGTCGCGTCGGGCTCACTCAAGCCCGCCGCCTCGCCGTCACCGGCGGTCGCCTCGACGGCCGCCAAGCCAAGGCGATCGGCCTCGCCCACGAGGTGTTCGAAACCTCCGAAGCGCTCGACGCTGGCCTCGCCAAGGTCCTCGACGAGATCCGCAAGTGCGCGCCCACGGCCGTCGCGGTGACCAAGGACTTGGTGATCTCGGCCGTCGAAGAGGAGCTCGAGGACCTGCTCGATCGCGGCGCGCAAGAATTCGCCAAGGCGATCCGCAGCGCCGAGGGGACCGAGGGGACCATGGCCTTCGTGCAAAAGCGCGAGCCGAGCTGGGCGACCCCGCCGAGCGCAGGCGAGAAGTCGGAGTAGGATCGCGCATGCTGACTCGCCTCGAAGTGGACGGCTTCAAGAACCTGCTCGGCTTCACGGTCGAGTTTGGGCCCTTCACGTGCATCGCCGGGGCGAACGCGGTCGGCAAGTCGAACCTCTTCGACGCGATCGAGTTTCTGAGCCTGCTCGCGGACCACAAGCTCAACGAGGCGGCGAGCAAGATTCGCGCGGTGCCGGGCGCGATGGGGACGGGGCGCGAGCTGTTTTGGACCAACGGGGTCGAGCGGGCGCCGACGATGTCGTTCGCGGCCGAGATGATCGTCGATGGCCTCGTATTCGATGAACTGGCGGGGCAGCCGATCGCACCCATCGGCACGCTCTTGCGCTACGAGCTCGAGCTCGGATACGAAAACGGCCAGGCTTCGCGGATCCCTCGTTTGGTCATCGTTCGAGAGCGACTCGAGCTGCTCGGTGACGCCGATCGGATTCGCTTTCCTCGACACCCGAGCTTTGGCGAGACGCAGCACCTCGGAGCTGCGAGCGGACGCGTCGTCTTCGATGGCGCGAGCGGATTCGGATTCAGCCCCGGCCGGAATCCAGAGTTGGGCATCGCCCAGCGAACGGTCGTTTCGGTGCCCGAAGCGACGGCGGAGCGCACGACCACGTTGGCGGCGCGACAAGAAATGCGAGCGTGGCGACGGATCGCGCTCGAGCCGACCGCGATCGCCGAGCCGGATGGTTTTGGCGCGCCTCGGTTCATGTCGACGGAGGGCAGGCATCTGCCGACGGTGTTGCGCGCTCTCGACGGGCACGTCGTCAACGAAGGAATCGATTATCATCTCGAGGACGGGCGCGATGCCTATGGCGACATCGCAATGCGTTTGTCTGCGATCACGCCGATTCGCTCGATCGAGGTCGACTCGGACGAAGAACGAGGCACCTATGCGCTGCGCGTCGAGCTTCAAAGCGGCGAGAAGGTGCCCGCGCGTGCGCTCTCGGCGGGCACCTTGCGCTTCCTGGCCCTGGCCGTCCTCGCGCGAGATGGTCATGGGCTCTCGTGCATCGAAGAACCCGAGAATGGGATCCATCCCTTTCAGATCCGCGATCTGGTCGAGATTCTGCGGGAGCTCGCGACGGACTCGACGCTGGCGTTCGAGCCTGTCGACGACGGGACTCCGCGTCTTCAGCAGGTCATCGTCAACACCCACTCGCCCCCGCTCGTCAAAGAGATCTATCAGGAAAATCCCGAAGACATCTTGCTCGCGACCCGGGCTACGATTCGGCGGCCGGATGGGGGCGCGGCTCAGACCCTGCGTCTGCATCCGTTGCTCGGGACCTGGCGATGTAGCGAGGAATTCCGAGGCATCGGACCCCTCTTGCTCGCGCCCTACGTTGGCGGCGCAATCCGCAAGGAGCATGAGTGATGCGTGTCCGATTCGCGCTGATCGCTGAGGGGAGCAGCGAGAAGCCTCTGGTCAAGATTCTGGAGGCTCTATGCCTCCAATCGGAATTCACCGAGGTGGAGGGGATTTGGGCCAATGAATCGCTCGAATTGCTCGAGCCTGGCAAGGTCCTCGCCGACCAGGTTCGGGCGTTGCTCGAGCTCGACCCGGCGATCGATCTCTTGTTCATCCATCGCGACGCCGACGCACGCTCTGCAGACGCTCGTCGTGAAGAGATCGACGAGGGCATGGCCGCGAGTGGCTTCGTCACGCCCTATGTCCCGCTCGTCCCGATTCAAGAGACGGAGGCGTGGCTCTTGCTCGACGAGGGCGAGATCCGCCGTGTGGTCGGCAACCCTGGTGGCAAGCAGAACCTCCACCTTCCCAAGCCAAGCCAGGTCGAGCAACGCGCCCAACCCAAACAGCTCTTGCGCTCCGCGCTTCAACTCGCTTCGAAACCTGGCAGCCGAAATCAGATTGACGATCGTCGATTTGGCCGACTGCGTCGCGATCTCTTGCAGAACCTCGATATCGAGGGTCCTATCAGGCAACTCACAGCCTGGCAATGGACGGTCGACGTCATACATAGTGTCTTCGTTGTCCTCGTGCTGACTCGCAATCCCTGACTCCCATGCCCGCCTTCGACACGCTCCTGATCGCCAACCGCGGTGAGATCGCCGCCCGCGTCATCCGAACCGCTCGCAACCTCGGCCTGCGGACCATCGCGGTCTTCTCCGAGGCCGACGCCGATGGGCTCGCGGTCGCGCTCGCCGACGAGGCCGTCTGCATCGGTCCGCCCGCCGCCGCGAGCTCGTACTTGAACGTCGAGGCGATCCTCGCCGCGGCCAAGCGGACGGGCGCGCAGGCGATCCATCCCGGCTATGGGTTCTTGTCCGAGAACGCCGCGTTCGCGCGCGCGGTCGAGGCCGCGGGGCTGGTGTGGGTCGGGCCGCCGCCGCACGCGATCGAGATCATGGGCGACAAGGCGCGGGCCAAGGCGCGGGCGATCGAGGCCGGCGTGCCGACGGTGCCGGGCTTTCAAGACAGCCAGGATCCCGAGCGCCTCGCCAGCGAGGCCGCTCGGATCGGCTACCCCGTGCTGCTCAAGGCGGTCGCGGGCGGTGGCGGTCGTGGCATGCGGCGGGTCGTCGAGCCCGGTCAGCTCGCCGATGCGATCGCAGGCGCGACGGCGGAGGCTCGCAACGCGTTCGCCAACGGCGACCTGATGCTCGAAAAATTGGTCGAGGACGCGCGCCACGTCGAGATCCAGGTCTTCGCCGATCAGCACGGCAACGTCATCCACCTCGGCGAGCGCGACTGCTCGGCCCAGCGTCGCCATCAGAAGATCATCGAAGAGGCGCCCTCGCCGGTCGTCGACGCCGAGCTGCGTGCGCGCATGGGCGCGGCCGCGGTCGCGGCCGCGGCCGCGATTGGCTATGTCGGCGCGGGCACGGTCGAGTTCCTGCTGACCAGCACCGGCGAGTTCTACTTCCTCGAGATGAACACCCGCTTGCAGGTCGAGCATCCGGTGACCGAGGCGATCACGGGCTTCGATCTGGTCGAGTGGCAGCTCGAGGTCGCGGCCGGACACGAGCTGCCGGTCGTGCAAGAGCAGGTCGTGCTCGCCGGTCATGCGATCGAGGTCCGCTTCTACGCCGAGGATCCGGCGGCCGGCTTCATGCCGCAGACCGGCGAGGTCCTGGCCTGGCTGCCCGACGAGCGCGAGGGTCTGCGGGTCGATCACGGCCTGCGCGTCGGCGTCGGTCAGGGCCAGGTGATCGGGGCCGACTACGATCCGATGGTCGCCAAGGTCATCGCCCACGGGGCCACGCGGGAGCAGGCGCGCCGACGCTTGATCGCGGGGCTGCGCAGCACCGTGCTGCTCGGGCCGACCACCAACAAGGTCTTCTTGCTCGACCTGCTCGCGCATCCGGCCTTCGTCGGCGGCGAGGTCACGACCAATTTCGTCGAGCATGATCCGAGCGCCCGCGCGCTCGGCAAGCTGCCGGAAGCGCCCGAGGCCGACGCGCTCGCTTTGGCCGGCTTGCTCTGGCTGGAGTCGCGCCGAGATCCTCGCCACGCCCGGCCCGGCATGCCCGCGGGCTGGACCAACTCGCACGCGCTGCGGGCCAGCTTCGACCTTCGCTGTGGCGCGCGGACCTGGACGATCGCGATCGAGGCTCGAGGCAAGCACTGGCAGGTCTCGACCGGTGAAGGCGAGGCTCGAAGCGTGCGCGTGCTCGCCCACGATGGCGTCCACCTGCGCTTCGAATGCGACGCGCGGCAGCGCACCGCTCACTTCGCCTGGACGCCGAGCGGCGAGCTCCAGCTCGAGCTCGACGCCCGCACCTGGACCTTCGCCGAGCACCGCCCGCACGAGGCCGCGGCCAGCAGCGAGGGCAGTGACGGGACCGTGCGCGCGCCGACCATGGGTCGCGTGCTCGCGGTCGCGGTCGAGCTCGGCCAAGTCGTCGAGCTCGGCGCCCGGCTCTTGACGCTCGAGGCCATGAAGATCGAGTCGACCGTGCTCGCGCCGGTCGCTGGGACCATCGTCGAGCTGCGCGCTGGCGTCGGCGAGCAGGTCGACAAGCGGCAAGTGTTGGTGAAGATCGAACCCACCCCGAACTGAGAGCGAGCGACCATGACCGACAAGGTAGCCATCACCTGTGCCCTCACCGGCGTCCTCACCGATCCCCGCCAGCACCCGGTCCCCGTGACCGTCGAGCAGATGGCGGCCGCGGCCAAGCAGGCCTTCGACGCCGGCGCCTCGATCATGCACGTGCACTTTCGCCGGCAAGAGCCCGGCCAGGGCCACCTGCCGACCTGGGATCCCGAGGTCGCCGGCCCGATGATCGACGCGATCCGAGCTGCGTGTCCGGGCGTGATCATCAACATGAGCACCGGCGTGATCGGCCCCGACATCTCGGCGCCGGCCAACTGCATGCGTCGGGTCATGCCCGAGATCGCGGCCTGCAACGCCGGCAGCCTCAACTACCTCAAGGCCCGCAGCAACGGCAGCTGGGCCTGGCCGCCGATGCTCTTCGACAACCCGGTCGAGAAGATCAACAAGTTCCTCGCGGTCATGCAGGAGACCGGCGCGATGCCGGAGTTCGAGTGCTTCGACGTCGGCATCGTCCGCTCGATCGGCCTCTTCGTGCAGACCGGCATGGCCAAGCGGCCCGACTACAACTTCGTGAAGGGCGTGGCCTCGGGCATGCCGGTCGACACCGCCCTGCTCGATCTGCTGGTCGGCTATCGCGTGCCCGACAGCACCTGGCAGGTGACCGCGATCGGCCGCGAAGAGATCTGGCCGCTCCACCAACGGACCGCCGAGCTCGGCGGCCAGCTGCGCAGCGGGGTCGAGGACACCTTTTATCTGCCCAATGGCGACAAGACCACGGGCAATGGCCCGTTGATCGAGGCGCTGGTCGAGTGCGCCCGCAAGGCCGGTCGCGGGGTCGCCTCGCCGGACGAGGCGCGGGCGATCTTGGGCTTGCGGCCGGCGTCCTGAGCTCGGTCCGCGCGGCGAGGCAGGATCGTTCGAAGGGAAGCAAGGAGCGAGGCCATGGCCTCGCTCCTTGCATTGATCGGTCACGACCTCAGGTCGGAGGCGGGCAGTCCTTCTTGGGCTTGATGACGATATCGGGGATCACGGGGGTCATGTTCATCATCGTCGACGCGCCCGAGACCTGGACGGAGCTGAATGTATAGGCGCTGGGCTGGTCGTTGATCCAGTAGCGCAGCGCGCCGCCGCGGGTCCGACGGGTCTGGACCGGTCCATTCACGGGCGAGATCACGACATCCCAGTCACCGCTCGAGAACTGGAGATCGACGAGCATGGTCGTCGATGACCCGAAGTAAGCCGGGATGTCGTTGTCGGTCAGCGTCAGCCCGCCGCTACTGTCGACGAGGTAGACATCGCCGGTCGTCACGTCGAGATCGAGCGCGATCACGGATTGCTTGCAGTCGTCCGTGGCTTCGATGGGGTCCTGAACCTCGAATTCGGGCGCAGTCGCGCTGCCCACAGAGGGGAGAGCGAAGATGCCGACGAGTCCCAGGAGTCCGAGGGTGGGGTAATGGCGATACATGCGGTGGGTGTTTTTCATGGTGTTCCTATCT
>JAMHUH010000986.1:0-11329 GCA_035904925.1 Nannocystaceae bacterium | reverse complement strand
TCCGGCCAGACCCGCGCCAGCATCGTCTTGCAAATGGGCAATCGCAGCGGTCCCTTCGCCAACATCGACGCGCTGATGGACGCGCACTTCGCCGACGTGGCGTTCTTGCTGATCGACGAGCAGGCCAACGTCGCGGGCGAGACCAGCTTCGGTCGCGTCGGCGGGGTGGCGTTCGGTTCCGACCCCGCCCGGCCCTTCGGGCTCTCGACCGACGACTACGCGCTCGGCGACCTGACCGCCCTGCACGAGCTCGGCCACGTGTTTGGCGGTCGCCACGAGGACTTCGCGTCGGGCAGCTGCCGACCGGTCGTCAACGTCGGCCTGCAGTGGATGACGGTCATGGGCGGCTACATCAGCTGTCCCTTCACCGGGCTGCCCGCGACGGGCTGCGTCCGGCTGAATCGCTGGTCGAACCCGGCGCAGACCTACAACGGCGTCGCGCTCGGCGTCGCCAGCCAGTCCGACATGGAGTCGTGCCTCGAGGCCTCGATGCCCGACGCTTCGAACTGGGGCCTCGATCTCCCGCCGATCCCAGCCGCCCCCACCCCGCTCGTCCGGCAATCGGAGCAGTGCTACGGGCTCTACGAGATCTCGTGGGCCTCGGTCGCCGCGGCCAGCGAGTATCGCCTCTACGCCTCGACGAGCTCGACCTTCAACTCGCCCTTCTTGGTCTACGGCGGCGCGCTGACCAGCAAGCTGATCAACGTCAGCAGCGGCACCTGGTACCTGCGCGCGCAGGCCTGCAACATCAGCGGCTGCAGCGGCTATACGCCGCAGGTGTCGGCCACGCGGATCGGCGGCTGCCTGTGAGGCTCACGCTGTACAGGGCCGGCGCCACATCGAGGTGAGCGCGGTCGAGAGCGTGAGGCCACACGAGGCCGGCGAGATCAGGGCGGTCGGGCAACTGCGACTCGACCGCCTCGCCAGGTCTATTCGGCCTCTAGAGCGCCGACCGGTTTGAATTCGCGTGCTGAGGTGCGTCTGGGGCCGTCCGAGGGTAGGAGCGAGGCCGAAGGCGTATTGAACATACGTCGAGCGCCGAGCGACACCGCCTCGGGCGGCCCCAGGCGTGCATCAGCATGTGGATTCAAACCGGTCGGTGCTCTAGCGCCGCCATCTCGGCGATGGCCTCGCAGGTGCTGGTCCCGAGCAAGAACACCAACTGCCCCGAGGTGCGCTCCGCGGGCAGCTTGTCGGAGCTGGTGTAGTGATCGCGCTCGAGTTCGAAGGGCGCGTCGTGCTGGACGGCGCGGACGAACTTGGGCGGCAGCTGCTTGCCGACGTCGTAGGCGCTCTGGCTGACGTCCAAGATCGCGTAGCACTGCGGCTTGGCGATCGGCACGACCAGGGTCTCGAACTCGGGCACGAGGACCTCGAAGGCCGGGATCGCGACCGGCTCGAGCACCTCGACTTGGTGGGGGCCCGACTCGAGCTCGAGGGTCCGCCGGCCCTTCTCGTCGAGCTCGATCCGCTCGCCGTCGACCAAGACCACGCTGGCCTCGCCCGGGGCCATGAGCACGATCTTGCCCTTGGGCGGGAGGTTGGAGAAGTAGAGATAGGCGCCGAGGATCCCGAGGCAAAAGAGCGCCACGATGACCCAGAGGACGATCTTGACGATGGACTTCGGCTTGCCGGCGCTCATCGTGCGACCTCCGATTCTCGACCCGGACGGGTCGACTCGGACAGTTCGCGCTCGAGCAAGGCGTGGATGCGATCGGCGAGCGCCCGCTGCTTGGGCATGATCACCACGGCGTAGAGGATCAGGCCGATGCCCGTGAACATGATCAGCAACATGGCGAGCGCCATCTTGCCGTCGCGCACGAAGGGCATGACGCTGAGAGTGCGTCGATTGACGACCACCGCGGCGGCGACCCAGGCCGAGCGCGAGGCGATCAGCGCGGCGCCGAGGGTGGTGAAGTCGAGGTCGGGGCAGCCCTGCGCGATGATCTCGCGCAGCTTGGCTTGGTCGATGTCTTGAGTGAGCTGGAGATTTCCGGACATGAAGGGTCGTTCCACCGAGTCATCGCAGCCCGACCCCGGGTGGTGCAGGAAAAGATCGAAAAAAGATCAGTCCAGCGATGCGCGCAGGGCTTCGACTTTCTCGAGCAGCGAGGGCTCGAGCGAGAAGCGTTGGGCGAAGTCGTCGAGCAGGGCGCGTTTGGCTGGCTCGCCGGCGTCGCTGGCCTCGAGGACCGCCATCCAGGTCGTGAGCACGCCGCGGGCCAGCGCAGGGCCGAGATCGTGGTCGAGCATGCCTCGCAGGTGCTCGATGGCGGCCTCGTGGTCGCCGCGGCGCAGGGCCAAGTGCGCGCGCATGAACGCCCTGCGGGTCAGCTCGTACTCGTTCGGGGTGACGCGCGCGTCGAGCCGCTCGGACGCGTCGAGCCAACGCTGGGCTTGCAGGGGATCGTCGTCGCCAAAGAGGTACTGCCAGGCGAGGTCCTCGGAGGCCTCGCGCAAGATCCGGTGATGCATGGCCTCTTGGGCGAAGGCGACCGACTGGTGCAGGGCCGAGGTCGCTTCGTCCTGGCGATCGGTCAGCGAGAGCGTGCGACCTTGCGTCAGCCAAGCCTCGGCCAACACCGGCGCGTCGCCGGCCTGCTCGCCCAGCGCGATCGCGTCGGCGCCCAAGACCAGCGCCTCGACGATCCGATCTTGGCCGCGCGCGCTGCTGGCTCGGGCGAGCTTGTCACGGGCCTCGTCGACCAGCGCGATCGCTTCGGCGCGAGGCAAGGTGAGCGACTCGACCATGTGCGTGCTGCATCGCTGCAGCTGCGCTTTGATCGGCTCGAACGCGTCTTGGAAGCTGCCTGTCGGCGGCTCGACGATCATCGCCTCGACTTGGCTCAGCGCGTCGTCGAGGCAGGCGCGGCGCAGCTGGTTGCTCGAGGTGTCTTGCTTGTCCGGGTCGATGCAGGTCTCGGCGACCAGCGAGCGCCAGGTGTCGCCGTAGCGGCGGACGAGATCGATGGCCAGGGTCCCCTTGACGCGGCCGAGGCCCGCCCAGTTGTCGCGGATCTGGGCCTTGGCGTGCTCGGGCGGAGACTCGGGCCAGGTCGCGGTCACGGACGAGCGCAGGGCTTGCTTGCGCTCGTCGGTCCAGACCGTCGCCCAACGCTCGCTGAGCTCGGTGCAGGGCGAGGTTGGGCCGAGCGCGGCGGTGGGCTCGGTCGGCCGCTCGGTGGTGGGCGCCGTCGGGAGCTCGGCGACGTCGGGCTCGAGGGTCGGCGATTCGTCGACCGCTTCGTCGCGCGCGATCTCGGTCCAAGCGAAGCCCGCGGCCGCGAGCGCCCCGACCGAAGCGAGGCCAACCAGCCAACGCAATCCCGGCCTCGCACGCGGCAGCGCGAGCTCGTCGAGCAGCTCGCGCATGGACGCGAAGCGATCCCGAGGATCGAGCGCCAGCCCGCGCAGCAAGGCCTTGTGCACGCGCTTTTGGATCGGGCGTCGCGGTAGCGCGGGGCGACCCGAGAGCAGCGCGGCGCTCAGCTCCGCGTAAGTCCGAGCTTCATGGGGGCGGTGGCCTGCGAGCGCTTCGAAGAGCGCGACGCAAAAGCTGAATTGGTCCGAGCGTGGATCGGCCGGCTTGGCGTGCAGCTGCTCGGGCGCCATGTAAGCCGGCGTGCCCACGAGCGCGCCGGTCTGCGTGAGCGCGAGCTGGGTGAGGGGAGCGATCGAGTGGGCAGCATTCGGCTCGCTCTGGCCCTCGCTGACCAAGCCGAAGTCGGTCACGTGGACGTTGCCGCGCCCGTCCAGCATCGCGTTGGCGGGCTTGAAGTCGCGATGCACGAGCCCGGCTTGGTGGGCGGCGTGGAGGCCCTCGCCGGCTTGGATGAAGCGGGCCAGGATCTCGGCGGGCTCGCGCGGGCTCGCGCTCAGCCAGTCTTCGAGCGTGCCGCCCTCGACGAATTCCATGGCCACGAAGAGCGAGCCTTCGAAGTCGCCGACCTCGTAGACGCCGACCACGGCCGGGTGGTCGACCTTGGCCAGCGCTCGGGCCTCGCGGGCCAAGCGGATCCGGGCGCCCGAGCCGAGCAGCTCGGGGTGGATCAGCTTGAGCGCGACGGGCCGATCGAGTCGCTCGTCGTAGCCGCGATAGACGACGCCCATCGCTCCGCGCCCGGCGACGCCCTCGATCTCGAAGCGGCCGATCTGGCTGGGCAGCGTGGCCTCGCTGCGTGGCGATCCTCCGGACTTCGTGGGCGGCAGCGAAGTCGCCGCGGCTGCGGCGACGAGCAAGCGACAGGCCTCGCAGCGAGCGATGTGCTCGATCGCTGGATCGAGCGCGTCCGGATCGAGCTCGCCACGGGCGAAGCTCAGCGCCGTCGCGTCGTCGAGGCAATCCATCGCAAGCGCTGCTAACCCAGCGCGTCCAACGAGGCAATGGCCTATGCTCGCGGGCGTGAGCGGCGAAGCACAGGGCCCCGCGGGCCGCTACGCTGGCTTCTGGGCTGGCCGCGATCCCTCCACGCAGGCCGATCGCGAGCGAGTCGAGGCCACGCTCGAACACATGCTCGCGCAGGCTCGCGCGGCGCAGCCCGACTTGTCGCTGGCGAGCGCCGACTACTTCGCCTACCTCGCCGAGCGCATCGGCGACGCCGCGCCGCTCGATGGGCTCGAGCGGATCGACGCGGCCGAGCTCTACCTCGTGCGGGCCTGCGCCGAGCCGAGCTCGGGCGAGCGGGCGCTGCGGCGCTTCGAGGACGCCTACTTCCGCGAGGTTCAGGTCGGCGCCTCGCGCCTCCGCTGCACGGCCGAGGAGGTCGACGAGATCACCCAGCGCGTCCGCCTGGCCCTCTTCGCCCCCGATTCGAGCGGCCGCCTGGCGCTGCTCGACAAGACCGCGCGCGGCGACCTGCGGGCGCTGATCCGCTTGATGGCCCTGCGCGCGGGCATCTCGTTGCGGCGCAGCCAAGGGCGCGAGCTCGAGGATGTCGACGCAGCCCTCGAGCTCGCGGCGAGCGAGGACGGCTGGCGATCAAGGCCGAGTACCGGGCGAAATTTCGGGTCTCGCTGGCGGCGGCGATCGAGCGGCTCGAGCCCAAGCAGCGGGCGTTGCTGCGCCTCCACGAGGTCGACGGCGTGAGCGTGGCGAACCTCGCCCGCATGGTTCAGGTCGATCGTTCGACCATCACCCGCAAGCTGGCGGCCGCCCGCGCGACGATCCTGGCCGAGACGCGGCGCGAGCTGGGCGAGCGCTTCGGCGTGCCCCGACACCACTTCGAGAGCTTCATCGACGTCATCCGCAGCAACTTCGGCGCCAGCATCCATCGCGTGCTGGGCGAGAACTCGGACGGGTAGTCCCGAACTCGCGCCGTCGTTTTGTGTTGCGAGCGGCCCTCGCGGGCGCCTAGCCTTGACCGGCCCCCATGCAGATCCAAGCGCACGGCGACACCGATGTCGGCCGCAGCCGAAGTCATAACGAGGACAGCATCCTCGTCGACCACCAGCTCGGTCTCTACGCAGTCTGTGACGGCATGGGCGGACACGCGGCGGGCGAGGTCGCGTCGGCGACGGCCGTCGCGGCGATCCAGCGCCATGTCGCGGCCGGGGCCGCGACCCTCTACCAATTCGACGGCAGCCAGGCCGCCTGCGAGGCCGTCGAGGCCTTGCTGCGTGGAGCGATTCAAGCCGCTTCGGCCGAGGTCTTCGATCTCGGCCGCGCGGGCCAGGGTCGCCACGGCATGGGCACGACCTGCATCGCCTTGCTGGCGATCCACGGCAAGGGCTTCATGGGCCACGTCGGCGACAGCCGCATGTACTTGGTTCGCGACCGCCGGCTCTGGCAGCTCAGCGAAGACCACACCTTCGCCAACGAGGCGATCCGCAACGGCATGATGTCGATGGCCGACGCCAAGGCCAGCCAATGGGCCAACCTGGTCACGCGCGGGGTCGGGATCCAGCGCTCGGTCGCCGTCGACACGCTGGTCTTCGACATCGTCGAGAACGACACCGTGCTGATCTGCAGCGACGGCCTGAGCACCTACCTCGACGACCCGCACGAGCTCGCGGCGATGCTCGTCGATCCCGAATTCGGCAAGCTGCCGGCCAAGCTGATCCACGTCGCCAACGAGCGGGGAGGGGGCGACAACATCAGCGCGGTGGTCGTGCGTGGCGTGGGCGAGAGCCCGGCTCGGCCCGACGACACCCAGCGGCGCGTCCAGGTCACGACCAACTTGCAGACCCTGCGCCACATCGCGCTCTTCATGGACCTCGGCGACGCCGAGCTCGTCCGGGTCTTCCATCGCTTCAAGCCCTTCGACTTCCCAGCCGGCGCTCCGATCATCCGCGAGGGCGAGAGCGCCGACAGCATGTACGTCGTGGTCGAGGGCGACGTTCGGGTCACCCGCGCGAGCAAGACCCTGGCCAGCCTCGGCCGCGGCGCGCACTTTGGCGAGATGGGCCTGCTCAACCAGCGACCGCGCACCGCGACCGTCACCGCGGTCGCGCCGGTCCACGCGTTGGTGCTCGACCGCGACGCCTTCAACGAGGTCCTGCGCGAGGACACGGCGCTCGCGGCCAAGCTGCTCTACAAGCTCGCGCAGATCCTGAGCCTGCGCCTCGACGAGAACATTGGCTTGGCCGATACCGCCGATCAGGCCGAGCGAAAGACCAAGGAATTGGGCGTGCTCTCGCCCTTCCGACGGCGCCGTTGAGCTCGAGCGCGATATCGCGTGGTTGGAGCCCTATCTCACACCACGCGGTCCGCTCTCGTCCGCAGAGCCTGATAGCGTGCGCAAATGAACACACCTCGGCTCGCCACGCTCCCCCCATTATTGTTGCCCATCGCCCTCGCGGGCTGTTCGTTGCTCGGAGGCGACGAAGGCGGGGACTCGACGCAGGACAACATCGCCCAATACGAGCAGCTTCGTCTGAGCCTCGAGCAGAACCGCGAGGAGCTGTTCCGCTCGACGGCCGTCGACTCGTTGGCCGCCGTCGGCTCCCACCTGACGTGGCTCGACATCACGCAGGGCTGGGAGGCGCAGCTCCACATTCGCACCTACCCGAGCGGCAACGAGATCATCGCGGACGTGACGGTCGGCGACGAGAAGACGCCGCCCTTCTATCGAATCAGCGACAACTACGCGATGACCGGCCTGACGCTGGGCACCGACGCGCTCTACTCGGTCATCGATCTCGAGACGGGCGCGCTCGCCGACGAGATCAGCTACAAAAAGCCGCAGTACGCCAAATACGACGCCTACGGTCTCTACGGTGAAGACGCCTATTTGGTCGTCGAGGACGAGGGCAAGATGATCTACGAGTGGACCGTCGGCACCGGCGCTCCGATCGCCCTCGCGTCCATGGACGAGCTCGGCATCAACCTCGGCGCCTGGATCGACTTCGCGCCGGTCGAGTACGGCGGCAGCCGCAAGATCATCGCCTTGGGCACCTACGGGACCTTCGCCATCGATCTCGGCACCCTCGCGGTCAACCAGATCCCCTTGCCGATCACGCCGCTCGAGATCGGCTTCAGCGACGCTGGCATGGCCGTCGCCGATGGCTTCGACCTGTGGTTTGTCGCCTGGGGCGACAGCGAGGCCCGGGCGATCCACGACGAGCTGAAGGACTCGAGCTACGAGTTCAATTCCAGCTTCCCCAACGCCCACTGGATGGGCTCGGGTACCGGCAACCAGGACGTGAGCATGGACGGCGACACCATCTACTACAACAGCGTGGCCGGCATCTACGCCTATGGGGTCGACAGCGGCGAGATCACGCCGATCTTGCTCGACAACGCCAACTACGACGGCAACGGCCTCTTCATCAAATACACCGGCATCAACCTGGACGGCAATGGTTCGATGTACATCCTCGGGCTCGAGAGCAGCGACGGAGCCGGCGGCTCCGACGGCTCGATCTACCGCGTCACGCTCTGAGCCTGGCGGCGCCCTTCAGGCATTCGTCGGCGCTTCGACGAAATCGACCGGCTCGATCTCGAGCCCGTCGATTTTTTCATGCAGCGCACGGTACCAAGCCAGCGTCATCCCGGTCCGCGCGAACGCATCCCGCGTCCCCCAGACCAACTGCAAGCTCGCCCGCGTGCCCGCGTGGGTCTTGCTTCGCTGGCTGTCCTTGACCGGCCCCGCGCACGCCCCCGCCGAATCGCACAAACAGAGCAGCCCATCGAGGCGAATGATCTGCCCCGAAGGATTGAACACATAGCTCGTCTGCGCCCCCATCACCTCGACCTGCAGCGGCTCGCGCACGAGCTCGAGATCGACCACGCTGATCGGCAGCCCCGAATGCAGCGACACCACATTGCAAAGGTCGACCGCCAGATTGATCGCCCCAAGCTCGCCCCGCTGCGCCGCCCCGAGCAAGAACTCGCTGGCCGGCTTGCTCCGCCCCGAAGGCTTGAACCCACCCTCCCGCAGCAACGCCCGGACCGCCTTGCGAACCCCATCGTCGGCCGCCGCGAAGGGCACATCCGCGCAGTCCAAACCCAAACCAGCCCCCACCCAAGCCGGCGTCTCGAGCTCCCCGAGCGGACGCGGCCACCGAACCACGAATCCCCCGAGCAGCGCGAGTGGATGGGCAGGGACAGTGATCGTGAACGCGGCCATCGACCCCAGTTTAGCGAATCCACCGGGTCGAGATCCAAAATCCGATCTCCAGTGATCCCCAATCTCGACGACCCCAATCTCGACGCTCTCCATCTCGACGCTCTCCATCTCGACGCTCTCCATCTCGACGCTCTCCATCTCGACGATCCCAATCTCGACGATCCAAAACGCGATCGCTCATCCACTGCATGCGGCGGCACGAGCACCCGAGCACCCGGGCGGCGGGGAATGTCGGCGTCCCTCCGAGGCGGACGTTGGAGTTCGAGTACAAGTGGGGCAGCCGAGCGTGGGGCGGCGATATTCCCCGCGAAGCCCCCCACCTCGGGAGCGCGAACATCCGCGAAGGATCCCCGCGAAGGACCCCAGTGAAGGATCCTCGCGCAGGATCCCCTGCACAACCGCCGAGCACTCTACTTTGCCTTCTTCTTCGCCGAAGCGCCCTTCTTCGCCGAAACGCTCTTCTTCGCCGAAGCAGCCCCTTTCTTCGCCGAAGCCGAAGCCTTCTTCTTCGCCGAAGCCCCCTCGCGTCGAACCGGCTCGACCATCGCCGAAGCCACATCGACCCCCTCATATCCAACCCGCGCCGGCAACCCCAACCGCTCGCGCCGGCCATCATCGAGGTTCGAAAACGCCGCCAATTCATCATACAACGCGAATTCCAATTCGCGCTCGAAGTGCTCCATGTCCCGAGTGAAGCGCAGCACGTTGCGCCGGTAGACGGCGACCCCAGTCAGGATCGGCGGGTCGAATTCCCGATCCTCACCCTCGCTCGGCAACCCGCGAGCCGCCAACGCGAGCACGCGAATGCGCGGATCGACGCCCTCGAGCACCAGCTCGGGCGGCGGACGATCATTGACGAACACCACGAAGTCCGCGTGCTGGGCGAGCTGGGCCAATTCGGCGTCCGGGCAGTCGCGCAGGCGGGCCGCGACCAGCTCGTGCAGGGCGAGCGGCTCGGGGGCCCACTCGGGCAGCGGCGCCTCGGAGTCGATTCGAAGCACCTGCAAAGCCGCGTGGGCGGCCGAGACCGGCTCGCCGGCCAAGAACGCGGCTTCGTTGAAGAGGTACCAGAGCTCGGGATCGTCCTCGAGCCGGTTCAGCAGCCCGCGCAGCCAGGGCAGGGCCTCGTGCGGGCGACCGAGATCGACATGGACCTGGGCGACGCGGACGGCGATCTGGACGTGACGGGCGAGCGGGACGTCGTGCTCGTCGAGCTCGCTGGGATCGCCCGCATGGCCGAGCGCGCGCAGCAGCTCGGCCCTGCGCTCGTCCGAGCTCGAAGGCTCGAAGAACATCTCCTCGATCACGCCGAGGTCGGGCAACACGGCCAGCTGGGCGCTCGCCTGCTCGAGCTGCTCGAGCGCGACCAGGGCCTCGATCTCGAGCAGGCCCAAGTCGAGGCGATCGATCGGCAGGGCCTCGTCGAGCTCGCGGGCTTGCTCGGCCCGCTCGATCGCGCGGGCCGGATCGTCGAGGTCGTAGAGCAGCACCTGCGCGGCGGCCAGCTGGGCCTCGACGTAGTCGCCGTCGACGTCGATCGCCTTGTCGTACCACTCGAGCGCGTGGTCGGGCTCGCCGTCGGCCAAGCAGATCGCGGCCATGAGCATCGCCGCGTCCGGCACCTCGGGCCGAATCGTGTGGGCCTGATGGGCGGAGTTGCGCGCCTGGATGAGGTCCCCGCGATCGAGCAGCGACCAGCCCCGGTCGAGGTGGGCGGTGTAGCGGCTGGTCTCGCCAAACCCGTCGTCTTCGATGTCGTCCCGCCCCGGCATCGCGCCGATATACCTTGGACACCGAGGCGTGACCGGCGCGGGTCCCGAGATGGCGGGATCGTTGGGGGCCGACGCGGCTGCCCGTACACTCGCCCCGTGCAGGATCCCTCGCAGTCCGGCTTTCCCCCGGCCAACCCCTGGCTACGCCGCGCGCTCTGCGTGGGCGCGCTGGCCCTCTTGCCCTCGGTGGTGAGCTGCCGTTCGAGCAAGGCCAACGGCGAGCTGGTCGACCCCAGCGCGGTCCCGATCGAGCTGCGCGACGAGTGGCAGGCGCTGGTCGATGCCCAGCAGGTCGACAAAGGATCGGCGTCGATCGACCAGGCCGCCGACGCGCTGCTCGGCCAGGACGCGCCGATCGAGGTCCACGCGCAGGCGTTGCTGGCCAAGGCGGAGCGGCAGTACTTGGTCGGCAACGACGCGGACGCGATCGCGTTGGCCGACGAAGCCCTGACCAAGCTCGGGCCGAGCCCGACGCCGAGCTCCACCACCTCCAACAAGCCCGAGCCCAGCGCGCCGCTGCGGGCCGCGATCCACAAGCTGCTCGCCTACGCCTTGGTCCGAGGCGGCGACGCGGGTCGGGCTCAGACCGAGCTCGACTGGCTCGAGCAGGCCAGCGCGATCCAGCCGCTCGACCTGCGCGGCGCTCGGGCGGTCGCCTTCGATCGCCAAGGCGATCGCGAGCGGGCGCTGGCGGCCTACGTGGCCTGGCGGGAATTGTTGAAGGGCGACGAGCCCGACGCGGGCTATGCCGAGGAGCGGATCGCCGGCTTGGTGGTCGGGCTCGATCGCGCGAGCCTCGAGGCGCTGGCCGGCCAGGCCCAGGGCCCGGACGCGGCCGACTGCCTGCGCGCGACGATCGGGATCGATCCGGGCGACCAAGCGCCGGCCTGGGTGGTCGCGTGCCGGCCTCTGCCGGCGCGGGTCGGCATCATGCTGCCGCGGACTGGCAAGCTCGCGGCGCTGGCCGACGCCCAGCTCGCGGCGGCGGTC
>JAMHUH010000985.1:0-4218 GCA_035904925.1 Nannocystaceae bacterium | reverse complement strand
CCGATCAACACGTCGAGTCGATGGAGGCGCTGCTGCGCCAGGCCAAGTTCGCTTGGGTGCCGCAGATCACGACCTCGGTCGTGCTCACGCCGGGCGCCGCGATCAGCTGCGACGATGTCGAGCTGCAAGGCACCAACGGGCCCTTCACCTACCAGTACTGCCGCTCGAGCGGCGACCCAGCCAACGGCGACAACGCGGTCGACATCCAGCAGGTCCAGGGCTACTTCCAGAAGATCGGCCAGGCTGGGATCGCGCTGCGACTCCAGGCCGAGATGATCATGCCGATCACGACCTTCGGCAAGATCGTCACCGTCCAGGCGCTGGCCAAGGTTGGCGTCGAGCTGGCCGAGATCCAGAAGCTGGCGACCGAGCAAGAGACGATCTTGCGCATCTACCAGGCCCACGCGGCTCTGCTGCTGGCCCGCGAGAGCATCGGGATCCTCAGCGAGGCCTGGAAGATCGTCCAGACCGAGCGCGCGCAGATCGAGAAGGACCTCGGGCTCTTGCCGGGCGGCGAGGAGGCCTTCGACGCCGAGCCGACGGACATCAACCTCGATCGCGATCCCGACGACATGGTCCGGCTCGAGGTCGGCGAGATCGATCTGGCCGACCGCATGCGCGAGGCTCGATTGATCGAGTCGCGCGCGCTCGCGACCTTGTGGGCGATCGCTGGCAACGCGGCGCCGGCCAACTTCGACGTCGAGCAGCACCCGCTCGAGCCCGACGAGATCGTCGGTGGGCTCGCGGATCTCGACCACTACAAAGCCACGGCTCAGAAGAACCGGCCCGAGGCGCGCATGGCCGAGGCCGGGGTCAAGGCCCGTCGCGTGCAAGAGAAGCTGGCCCGGACCAACTTCTTGCCCGACCTCGGCGCGGTCGTGCGGGTCGGCTACGGCTACGCGAACAAGGCCGACCGCGACATGCGGACGCTCTACTACACGGGCCGGCTCAACTACTCGCAGATCTACTTTGGCATCGCGCTCTCGTGGAACCTCGACTTCCACAACGACGCCTTCGCGCTGCAGAAGGCTCGGGCCGAGCGGCGCGAGACCGAGTACCTGCGCGAGGCGGCGCGGGCGATGCTCGGGCTCGAGGTCGAGCAGGCCTACCGCGAGGTCCTCGACGCCGAGCAGCAGATGAGCTTCTCGGCGCTCGCCCGCGACCGCAGCTGGAAGCTGGTCGTGTCCGAGCAGACCAGCAGCAGCATCGGCGCCGGCAACTTCGCCGACACCAGCAAGGCCCTGACCTCGTGGGCCGAGTACGAGTTCAAGTACTTCGAAGCCGTGATGAAGCGGAACACGGCGATCGCTCGGCTGGGTCGGGTCACCGGGACCGCGCTGACCGAGCACTAGTCGGTCGAGAACGCCGACCGGGCGCTCTCGACCGCGCGCCAGCCCGCTGCTATTCCCTGAGCGATGCTGCTCGGCGTCGGCTTGGCCTTGTTGCTCGGCGAGCCCGCGTTGACCTGGGAGGCGCCCCTGCACTGTCCGAGCGAGGCCGACGCCGAGGCGGCGCTCGAGCACTACCTCGGTCGCAGGCTGGGCCCCGAGGATCCGGCCACGTCGATGGTCGTGCGCGAGCACGACAGTGGCTATCGGCTCGAGCTGCACACGCGCGCGGGCGCTCACGTGATCGAGGGCTTCGACTGCAACCGACTGACGCAGCTCGCCGCGAGCGTGGCCGCGATCGCGATCGATCCGCTCGGGGCCGCGCCGAGTTCGAACGAGCCGCCTTCGCTGGTTCGTCACGAGCCCGAGCCGATCGTGATCGAAGGTGTTCCGAGCCCAGCTCCCGAGCGGCCCCGCTTGCCCGAGCCAGCCCTGATCGCCCCGCGCGAGCCTCCGCCAGCGCCCGAGTGGGTGCTCGCGCCCGAGCCCGAGCCTGCAGACGAGCCCGAGCCACGCAGCCGAAGCACGACCAAGCTGCGCGGCCTGCTGAGCGCCAGCGCGGGCCTGGGCTTGGCGGTGTTTCCTCGACCCGCGCCCGGCTTCGAGGCCGCGCTCGGGCTCGATCGCGGCGCGCTGCATGTCGAGCTGGGCGGCGGTGGCTGGTTCGCGGGTCGCTTTCGTTCGAGCGCGGGCGATGTCGGCGGGGACTTGCTGGCCTGGGACGCGAGCGTGCGACCCTGCGGCGTGCCTCGCTGGCGGCGGCTCGAGCTGCGCGCGTGTGCGGTGGTCGGCGCGGGCCAGGTCCGCGGGCGTGGAGTCGGCGTGCTCACGCCCCAAGTGGTCCGCCAACCATGGGTGTGGATCGCGGGCGAGCTTGGCCTGGCCGTGGTCCTGCACCGCAACGTGGCGCTCTTCGTCGACGCGGGCGTGGCCGCCAACCTGCTGCGCCCGAGGTTCTCGACCGCGGCCCCCGACGCGCAGTATGTGATGCCCGCGATCTCGGGCCGCGGGCGCTTCGGCGTCGAAGTACGCTTTCCCTGACGAGACTCCGACGAGCCGGACATCCACCCGCGAACACCCGTGAGCGACCGAGAAGCACACAGCGGCTGGTGCGCTGACCCGACCCCGGGCGATGGCGACCAGACCGATCTCGACCTCGGGTCCGAGCAGGGGGCCGAGCATGGACCCGATCTCGATCCCGAGTTCGAGCGGGTCTACCGGGCCCACTACCCCTTCGTGTGGCGCTGCGCGAGGCGGATGGGCGTGGCGAGCGACGACCTCGACGATGTCCTGCAAGACACCTTCGTCGCGGCCTATCGGCGCTTCGACAGCTGGGACCGCGAGTCGCGAGCGACGACCTGGTTGTTCGGGATCCTTCGCAACGTGGTCCGCAACCGCGCCCGCGGCCGACGTCGCCACCAACGCAAGCTCGACGCGCTCACCCAGCACGAGATCGCGGTGCCCGATCGCTTCCAAGAGGGCGAGCGGCTCTTGGCCGGCGAGCTGCTGCGAGACTTCCTCGCCGCGCTCGACGAAGACAAGCGAGCGGTGTTCGTGTTGGCCGAGCTCGAGGGGCTGAGCGGGGTCGAGATCGGCCGGGCGCTGGAGATCAGCCCGAACACGGCCAGCTCGCGCTTGCGCCTGGCCAGGCAAGCGTTCGCGGCCCACTTCGATCACGCGCCGACGCGGCGCCAGGTCGAGCGAGCGACCACGCGCGCGCGCGAGCAGCCCGAGCAACCACCGGCCGATGCGGCAACGCGGACGCTGGCGTCGATCATGGCCGGGCCGCTGAGCCTCGCCGGCGCGGGCGCGAGCACGGGGACGGTGGTTGGGCTGGGCAAGCTCGGGCTCGCCAAGCTGGCGATGGTCGCGAGCGTGGCCGGGCTCGCCATGGTTGTGATCGTGGCCTCGCCTCGGCTGCCTGACGAAGTCGAGGCTTCGGCGGCGCGCGAAGCCAGCCCGAGCGCGCAGCCGAGTCCGCGAGCGCGGTCGCGATCGACCTCGGCACGCGAGAGCGCGGACGCGATCGACGAGCCCGACGAGCTGGACGAGGCGATCACGATCCTCGCGGAGAGCATCCCGAGCGCCGCGTCGCCGAGCCCACGAGGCGCCGCCAAAGCGCCGAGCGACCTCGCTGGCTACGAAGCGATCCGAGCCGCGCGCGAGCAACTGCTCGCCAACCAGCCCGCGGCCGCGCTCGAGCTGCTCGCCAGCGTCGCCGACAGCTCCGACCCCGGCTTGCGCGAGGCTCGAGCGGCGACGCGGATCGCCGCGCTCTGCCAGCTCGATCGCGGCGACGAGGCCAAGGCGATCTGGTCGACGCTCGAGCTCGCGAACCCTGCCTCGGCTCTGGTCGAGCGGCTGCGCGCGGCTTGTTGGTCGAACGATTGACGCGTCGAACGATTGACGAGCCGAGCGAGACCCGGACATCCACGAGCATGAACCGCTCCACGCTGGCTCGACTCACCCTGCCCATGCTCGCGACCTGCTGGATGTCGGGCTGCATCGTTCAGCTCGACGGCTCGCTCGACGTCGGCGACTCCAACGACGAGGTCGGCGATTCGTCGAGCAGCGACACCAGCGACGGCACGGCGACCGAGCCCACGGGCGCGAGCGATGACACGACGGAGAACTCGAGCGATAGCGGCGGCGACGACTTCGGCTGCGCCCAGGCGATCGACGTGCTCTTCGTGATCGACAACTCGGGCTCGATGGGCGGCCGCCAGCGCCAAGTCGCGGACGCGGCCGCTTCCCTGGTCAACCAGCTCGACCTCGCGGGCATGGATTGGCGGATCGCGGTGACCACGACCGACAACGGCAACCCCTGGTG
>JAMHUH010000984.1:0-2053 GCA_035904925.1 Nannocystaceae bacterium | reverse complement strand
ACTCTGTGGTTGGGACCAAAACAACGATCAGCTCTTTGGCGACGGTCGGCGCTGTACCTTGGGCAACGAATTTTGCGATGACGACGACGACGCCACGGACCAGGACGTCCCGCCGGGTCCGCGCGGCGCGAGCGAAGCCCCACCTTGGCGCGAGGGCTATGGTGGCTCACGAGCCGGCTCGTGGGCCCACCTCGACAACCTCAAGGATCAATTCTTCAACCGACTCACCGAAGACCGCAACTGGTCCTTCGACACGGCCCAAAAGGCCATGGACGTGGCCCCCGAGTTGCTGACCCAAGCGGGCGAGGTCTTGAAGGACACCATCGTGTTTCAACGGGACGAAGTCGCCAAGCTGCGCGACCGGTCGACCGGTCAAACCGAACTTCGGGCTCGCGCCTTCGCCGAGATGGAGCGTTCGCGCCGAACCGGCATGACGATGGAATTCCTCCGCTACGCCTTCGACGGCACCGTCGCCGTCGCCGTCCCGCTGGCCAACCGGCTCTTCGAAGTGCTCGGCAACCGGTCCATGCAGGTCTTTCCCGAGTTCAAGAACGCCCAGCAAGCCCTCGCCTACCTGTCCTTGACCTTCACGGGCACCCAGCTCCAGCAGCTCTTCCCCGACAAGGCCCGGGCAGCGGGGGCGTTTCGGGCGGTCCTGCACGACGCCTCGAAGATGGAGTTCGAGCGGCAGGCGCTCGAGCACGTGGCCGACCTGCTGGTCATCTTTCGCGACACGCGCTTCCGCGACGTCGCCACCCCCGAGCAGCAGCTCGCGGGCAACTTCATTCTCGGCCGCATGGCCCTGTTTCGGATGAACGAATATGAAGGGCCCGAAGCGACGGATCCGTGACCGCGAGTCCGAGCGGACCTACGCGGCGCTGCGCCGCCAGCTCGAATTCGACGACATGACTCACGCCCAGCTCTTTCACGAGCTCTTCAGCGAAGCCTTCGATCTGCCGGCCCCCGAGCACGAGGGCGAGCGGGCCGGCGATCCCATCCGCGTCGAGCAGGTCGCCGACGATCGTCGGCCGCCGCGCGACTCGAAAAAGCCGTGACCCCACCTGCGGGTCGTGTTCGGCTCGAGGCCGATCCGGCATGTTCGAATCATGCTGGTCCGTCCCGATGCGACATTCATCGATGAGGCCACCAAGCGTGCCGAGCGGATCTTTCCGACCGGCACGGGGTGGTTGAACTTCCAAAGCCGGCTCCCGCCGGTCGAGGTGTTCCAAGACACCGTGCTCGACGACGCGATCGGCACCGCGGGCTCGCTCGCGCTGGCGACCTTCGCCAACGCCGAGTGGCAGAACTGGACCTCCACGGTTCAGGTCGCGACCTTCGTGCTGGCCACGCGCGTGGGCCTGCCGGTGATCGAGGGCAAGCCGATGGCCGGCGCGATCGCGTCGATCTTCAACGCCATGCCGATCTCGCTCTCGCAGTTCCGCGAGCTCGACGACCCGCTGGTCGTGGTGCCGGGCCTGCTTCAGAACCTCGCGCTGCAAGTGGTCCAGCAGCTCGCCGGCAGCACCAACATGATCGCGCAAGTGTTCGCGCAGGTGCTCGCCTCGGCCGTGTGGGCGATCGACGTCGTGGCGAGCACCAAGAGCGCGTTGCTCGAGAAGGACATCGCCCTGCCGCCGCTCCAGACGGTCGAGCCGGCGACGGATACTTGGCAGGTCAACCGAGTGTTCGAGGTCCTGCGCAAGTCTGGGACGGGCGAGGTTCAGTTTCCCGACGGGTCGTTCTCGCTGGCTTCGAACGCCGACTACTCGAGCCTCTTCATGCCGGCCTACCGGCAAGAGAAGCCCTGGAAATTTCAATGGCGCGAGGGTGGGATCGCGGCCCAGCAAGGGGATCCAACGGCAGGTCCAGCGCGCGGCGGCGTGGGCTTCTATCACTTCGACCCTGGCGACGCGTCGACCTTTGGTTTCATGCCCGGCGCCGGCGTCATGCTCCGCGTGCTGCAAGCGTCGTTTCGCTACTACGGCACCATGCGCGGCAACCCAGTCGATCGCTTCGTGCTCCGCTGCCAAGCAAGGGATCGTGGCTGCCTCGC
>JAMHUH010000983.1:0-1846 GCA_035904925.1 Nannocystaceae bacterium | reverse complement strand
ACCTCGAAGGCGGCCGAGCTGCTCGGCATCAGCGTGCGGACGATCCAGTACCGCCTGCACCAGTACAACGAAGCCCCCCGTTCGGACGTCGAGGTCGTGCGCAAGAAGAGCCCGACGGGCCCGAATAGTAGTGGCTCGTCGCCGCGCAGTCCCGAGCCCGCGTGAGCCCACTCGACGAGCTGATCGCCTACGTCGGCTTCGACGCTGCGGATCGCGCGCGGCTGGTAGCGCTGCACCCGCTCCTCGAACCCCACTTCCCCGCGATCGCGGGCAAGTTCTACGAGGCGGTGTGGCGAAGCCCCGGCGCGGCCAAGGTGATCTCCGGCCCCGAGCAGACCGAGCGGCTGCGGCTCACCTTGATCGACTGGATGTCGACCGGGCTGCTCGGCCCGTACGACGATCGGTTCTACGAGAAGCGATCGCGCATCGGGCGTCGCCACGTCCAGATCGGGCTCGGCCACCAGTACATGTTCACGGCGATGAACGTCGTGCGGATCGCGTACATCGACCAGATCCTCGTGGCCGTCCCGCCCGCCGAGGTCCCGGCCACGATCCGCGCCGCCGAGAAGCTGCTCGATATCGAGCTCGCCATCATGGTGCACCACTACCAGCTCGACTCCGAAGACCGACTGATCGCGCGCGAGCGCCGCTCCCAGGCCGAGCGGATCACGGCGATGGCGACGATGACGGCCGGCATCGCGCACGAGGTCCGCAACCCGCTCAACGCGGCGAAGCTCCAGCTCGAGCTCCTCGGGCGGCGGTTGCGCAAGCGCTCCGACGACGAGCGCCTCGTCGAGCCGTGCGAGCTCGCCCAGCACGAGATCGAGCGCCTGACCGTGCTGCTCAACGACTTCCTCGCATTCGCGCGGCCTCCCGAGCTGGTCCCCGAAGATCGCGACCTCGTCCAGATCGTCGGTCAGGTCGTCGAGCTCGAGCGGGTCGCGGCGAACAAGCGCGGGGCGACGCTGGCGTTCAGCCACACCGTGCCGCAGCTGATCGCGCACGTCGACGGCTCCAAGATCCACCAGCTGGTCCTCAACCTGGTGAGGAACGCGATCGATGCGGTGTCCGAGGGCGGCAACATCGCGGTCACGCTCCACGGTGATGACCGGACCCTCCGGATCGGAGTTCGCGACGATGGACCGGGGATCCCGGTCGAGATCCAGTCGCGGATCTACGAGCCGTTCTTCTCGACCAAGTCTGGAGGCACTGGCCTCGGCATGTCGATCGTCCACAGCCTGACCGCGCTGCACGGCGGGTCGATCGATCTCGAGAGCTCGCCCAAGGGCACGTACTTCGAGATCCAGATCCCGCGCCGGCTCTAGTCGGCGACCTGACTCGCCGGCGTCTGCTCGGCGACGTGCTTGGTGCGCTCGAGCCAGCGGTTGATCTCCGACGCGGTGGCATCGGAGAGCTGCTCGAGATTGCCGGTCAGCAGCGGGTTCAGCGACGACAGCGCGAGCTCGATCTCGTCGCGCGCGTGGCCAGCCTCGGGCAGCTTCGCGAGGGCGAGCACGAGCTCGCGCTGGCGATCGAGGGCTCGGGTCGCGAGCGGTTGGCCGCGAGTGGCATCGGTGGTGTTCTCGACGAGGTGCAGACTCATACGCTGCCTTCGAGCATCCGGTGTGCCAGAGGCAGCGCCGCGCGGACGCCACCCAGACGCGTGATCGAGGCTCGAGGACCTCTACAAATCGCTCGTCGTGGCGCGGACGTGCGGGCGCCTCACACCGCGATCGTCGAATCAGGCGTCGCCTTGCATGCGGCTCGACGACCGATCGTCATGCGGAGCACGGCGATCACGAAGGCGAACGCGCCGAGCGCGAAGGTCGTATCGCCGACCACGCGG
>JAMHUH010000982.1:0-5515 GCA_035904925.1 Nannocystaceae bacterium | reverse complement strand
CGGCCACACCCAGCTCGGCACCTCGCCACGCCGCGGGACCGCGGGCTGATCGTCGGCGAGCACGAATTCGCGGGCGCTCAGTTTCTTGGCGACATGGGGCTGGGCCCGCCACAGCCCCTCGTAGAGCGCGACACAAAACCCGAACTGATCGCTCCTCGCGTCGACGATCCCGCCGCGGATCTGCTCGAGCGGCATGTAGTTGGGCGTGCCCATCACCGCCCCGGTCGCGCTCAGTCGCTCGTCGAGGGTCGAGGGCGCTTCGCTGCTTTCGAACGAGAGCCCGAGGTCGCGGCCGAGCCCGGGCTCGCTCGAGCAGGTGCTCGCCCGCGCGAGCCCGAAGTCGGCCACGCAGATCCGACCCTCGTCACCACGCAGCACGTTGTCGGGCTTGAAGTCGCGGTGGGTCAGCCCGGCCGCGTGGGCGGCCACCAAGCCCTCGCCCGCGGCCAGGTAAGCGTCGAGCACCTGCGACCAGCTCGGCGTGTGCTCGCGGATCCACTCGCCGAGGCTGCGGCCCGCGACGTACTCCATCGCCAAGAAGATGCGGCCCTCGTGCTCGCCGACCTCGTAGACATGCACGACGTTGGGGTGGGTCAGCTTGGCCAGCGCGCGCGCCTCTCGACGCATGCGCTCGCCAAAGCGCGGGTCGTGGCCGAGCTTGGCGTGGACCAGCTTGAGCGCGACCGGGCGATCGAGCGCGTCGTCGTGGGCCAAGAACACCTCGCCCATGCCGCCCGCGCCGAGCTTGCGGATCAACCGGTAGCCCGCGACGCGAAGCGGCTCGGCCTCGACCCCGAACAGCTGCGCCCGGATGCTCTGGTAGATCCGGGCGTTCTCCAGGCTCGGAGCCCGGGGCTCGGCGTCGATGGCGGGGGACGAGGACATCGTGCTCAGCGAAGGAGTGTCACCAGGCCCGCAAGTGACGACGTCGATCGCGATGATTGTCGGAGCAACGAAATCGAGAGTCGAGCACTTTGTCGGGGCCGGCATCACCCCCGCTCGTCACTCCTGCAAGCGCTGGCGAACTCGGTTCGGATCGATGTCGGCGTCGGTCCAGAGCCGCCGACCCTCCATGCCGCCCGCGACGGTGATCACCTCGCCGCTGACATGCCGGGCCATGCCGGGCGCGCTCAGGTACACGACCGATCCGGCGATGTCCTGCGGGGTTGCGAGCTGGCGCAGGGGCATGGTCGCGCAGACCTTCTCGATCAACCCGGGCTGCTCGAGCGCGGCGGCGGCCATCGGCGTGACCGTCCAGCCGGGCTCGACCAGGTTCACGCGCGCCCAGGGATCGACGCGGACGATCTCGTTCTTCAAGCTGCGCATCAGCCCGTGGAGGCCGGCCTTGGCGACCGAGTACTCGAGGTGGTTGGCCTCGCCGAAGCGGCCGGCCGTCGATCCGATCAGGCACATGCTCGCGCCTCGGCCATCTTCGCGCGGGCCGAGCTCGGCGAGCTGGCGCATGAAGGATCGACAGGTCCAGATCGCGCCGAGCAAGTCGACGTCGATCACCTCGCGCACGCGGGCCGGGTCGAGCCGGTGCAGCGGGAGATCTTCGGGCGGCCAGATGCCGGCGTTGACGATCGCCACGTCGACCCGACCAAAGCGCTGGCGACCGGCGGCGAGCAGCGCGTCGAGGGCCTCGGGCTCGCGGATGTCGGCCTCGCCGACCAGCGCTCGCTCGCTCCAGCCCGAGGCCGCGACGAGGCGCTCGAGCTCGACCCCGCGCCGCTGCGAGTGGAGCAGCAGGTTCGTGCCCTCGTCCGCGAAGGCCCGCGCGAGCGCCTCGCCGATCCCACCCGAGGCGCCCGTGATCAGGACCGTCAAACCCGCGATCTGCGTGTGCATGACCTGAATTCTAGTCGTGTTAGCCTCCGCGCGGGGTGGCGACGAACGACGACGAGCCCACCGAGTCGAGCGAGCCGAGCCCGCCCGAGCGCGAGCGCGAGCCGAGCCTCGAGCTCGAGGTCGAGCTCGAGGAGCCCGATCCCTCGCCGCTGGCGATCAAGAGCGATCAAAAGCCCTCGGCCTCGGGCAGCTTCCGGGGGCCACGACGACCGCAGAAGGCCGGCTCCTTCCCGGCCTTGGGCGGCGATCTCGATCGGTCGAAGGGCGAGTCCTCGGGCACGATCTTGATCGAGGGCCAGCCCGCCAAGCCCGAGCCGAGCTCGACCACGTCGACGACCAAGTCACCCGGTCGAAGGGCGCCCGAGCTGCGCACGAGCGTGCATCGCAAGGTCCCGCTCGGGACCGGGACCTTCTCCGAGGTCGGCGCGCCGACGCGAACGGGCGTGTTCGACACGCTGCCCAACGAGTCGCCGAGCGCCGACGCGAGCAGCCCGCCCGCCTATGACCCGACCAAGACCGGCTACTACAAGCCGCTGCGGACGACTGGGCGGATCGTTCGGCTCTGGGAGGAGCTGGGCTTGCGGCTCGGCCAGCGGATCGCCGAGGTCGTCGGCGACGATCACCTCTACCTGCTGATCATGGCCGTGGTCGTGGGCGTGAGCGCGGGCGCGACCTCGGGCTTGCTGCTCTTGTGGATCGCCAGCGCGGTCCGGCTCTTCCCGGTCGCGGGCGACACCGAGTACGGCTGGGTCTATCTGATCGTCGCGCCGATGCTCGGCGGCCTGATGGTCGGCGGCCTGCGCGAGGGCGCGCGGCGGATCCTGGGCGAGATCCCCGAGGGCATCCCGGCGGTGATCGAGGCGGTCGGCCAGCGCGGCGGCAAGCTCAAGGGTCCCTCGGGTCTGGTCCTCGGCGTCGGCACCGGCCTGACGATCGCCTCGGGCGGCTCGGTCGGCCACGAGGGTCCGACGGTCGCGATCGGGGCCACGGTCGGCTCGGTCCTCGGTCGCTTCTTCGGCCTGCGCCTGCGTCGACAGGTGACGATGCTCGGCGCGGGCTGTGCCGCGGGTCTGGCCTCGGCCTTCAACGCGCCGCTCGCCGGCGTGCTCTTCACGGTCGAGGTCGTGTTCCGGCGCAGCGTCGGCGGCAACGTCGGGACCATGTCGGTGTTCACCCCGCTGATCGTCGCCGCGGTCGCGGGCGCCTTCACCTCGCACGCGATCTTCGGCGAGCGGATCGAGCTGGTCGCGTCCAAGCACGTCGCGGGCGAGCACATGCTGCTCGAGATGATCTTCTTCTTGGCCATGGCCGTGTTCGCCGGGCTGCTGAGCCCGGCGATGAGCCGGGTCATCCTCTACACCAGCGACATGTTCACGCGCCTGGCCAAGGTGCCGGTGTGGATCAAGCCGGCGATCGGCGGGCTCGGGGTCGGGCTGCTCGGCGCGCTCGCCTTCACCGACCTGCTCGGGCCCGGCCGCGGGATCCTCTCGGCCGCGCTGACCAGCGAGTTGTTCTGGCAGACCGCCGCGGCGCTCTGCGTGCTCAAGATCGTCGCGACCGCGCTGACGATCGGCTCGGGCGGCATGGGCGGAGTGTTCATGCCCTCGCTGGTGATCGGGTCCGCGCTCGGCACGGTCGTGCAGGCCTTGGCGGTGCTGGTGATCGGCGAGCAGGCCAGCGCGCCGGCTGCTTATGCGCTGGTCGGCATGGGCGCCTATCTGGGCGCGACCTTGCGCGCGCCGCTGACCCCGATCGTGATGATCTTCGAGCTGACCGGCGACTACGAGCTGATCTTGCCCTTGATGTTCGCCTGCATCGTCTCGGCCTTCGTCGCTGGCCGGGTCGAGCCCGACACGCTCTTCGAGCTGATGCTGCGCAAGCGCGGCAGCTCGCGCGTGCTCGACAGCGGCGACGAGCAAGCGGTCATGCACCGCGGTCGGGTCGGCGACTTGATGCTGCCGCCCGACCACATGCTCCGGCTCGACTCGAGCTTCGACGAGGTCCAGCGGGCCTGCTTGGTCGAGCGCACGCCCACGCTCTACCTGCTCGACGGCGACGAGCGGGTGGTCGGCTTCATCGACAGCCAGACGCTCGCGACCAAGGTCTTGCGCGGCGAGATCCCAGCCGACGCGCGTGCGCGCAACCTCCAGGCCAGCGAGCAGCCGACCTTGCTGGTCCCCGACGACACCCTGGCCGGCGCGATGATGGCCTTCGCCCGCTCGGGCCGCGACGTGCTCCCGGTCGTCGATCGCGATCGCAAGCTGCTCGGCCTGCTCGAGCGCAACGACCTGCTCGTCCACTACAGCGAGAACGTGCTCGAGCAGACCGACGCCGAATTGCAGATCCACAGCGGCGCCGGGCTCGATCACGAGGTCAACCTCGGCACCGGGATCACGCTCGAGCGGCTGACCGTCTCGCGCTCGTGGGCGGGTCGCTCGCTCAAGGAGCTCGACCTGCGCAACAAGGTCCACGTCCAGGTGCTCGAGTGGCGGCGAAACGACGAGCTGCTCGAGATCGATCCTTTCGCCCCGCTGCGCGAGGGCGACGTGCTGGCGCTGGCCGGCAACCGCGAGAACCTGCTCGCCGCCCGCTGGGTCGAGTGAGGAGCCGCGGCGCCTGTTAGCATGGCCGCATGAGCGCCGAGATCACTGCACCCAAGCGCCTCGCGATCTTGACCTCGGGCGGCGACGCGCCGGGCATGAACGCGGCGATCAGGGCCGCGACTCTGGTCGCCTGCGCGGCCGGTTGGGAGGTCTTCGGCGTGCGCCAGGGCTACCAGGGCTTGATCGAGGACAAGCTCGAGCCGCTCGGTCCGCGCGACGTCCAGCGGATCGTGCGAGAGGGCGGGACGATGCTGGGCTCGGCTCGCTGCAAGGCCTTTCACGAGCGAGCGACCCGCGATCGCGCCCGGGCGATCCTGGCCGCGCGGGGGATCTCGGGCCTGGTCGTGATCGGCGGCAATGGTTCGCTCGCGGGCGCGCTGGCGCTCTCGGACCCCGAAGAAGCCGGCGACGCGGCGCCGCGGGTGGTCGGGATCCCGGCCTCGATCGACAACGATCTCGCGCTGACCAGCCTCTCGATCGGCGTCGACACGGCGATGAACACGATCGTCGAGGCCTGCGACAAGATCGCCGACACGGCCTCGGCCCACGATCGCACCTTCATCATCGAGGTCATGGGCCGCGACTGTGGCTACCTGGCGATGACCTCGGCGGTCGCGGCTGGGGCCGATCTCGTGCTCTACCCCGAGGCCGAGCGCGGCGACGACGAGATGGTCCACGACGTCGTTCGAGCGGTCGAGGCCGTGCGCAAGCGGGCGGTCCGTGATCGTCGGGTGATCGCGATCAAGTCCGAGGGCGTGCGCCTGTCGACGACCGAGCTCAAGCAGCGGGTCGACGAGGCGCTCACGCGAGCGGGCGGCGACCCCGAGCATCCCGTCGAGACGCGCGTGACCGTGCTCGGTCACGTGGTTCGCGGCGGCCGACCCTCGGCCTTCGATCGCCTGCTCGGCTCGCGCTTGGCCAACGTGGCCGTGCGCGCGTTGATCTCGGGCCGGACTCGGGTCATGGCGGCTTGGTTGCCGCCCAGTGAATTGCCGACGGCGATCGCGACGCGCTCGAGCGATGATCCTTATTGTTTTGTCGTCGATTTGCCGGCGGTGCTGCGG
>JAMHUH010000981.1:0-3586 GCA_035904925.1 Nannocystaceae bacterium | reverse complement strand
CGCTTCCACGACAAGGTCCCGCTCGCGACCCACAAGCAGTTCTGGATCTGGGGCAGCGCCGGGCTGCTCTGGGCGCTGTTGCTGCCCTACCTGGTCCTCCAGGCCGTGCTGCCCTTCTCGCGCTGGGTGATCGAGTCCGGTACCACCGGGGAGTTCTCGTGGGGCCGCGTGCTCGTGGCTGGGCCGCTCACGCTCGCGCTCGGGTTCGTGATCTTGTTCGTCGTCGGGCAGGGGCTGCGCGGGTTGATCTTCATGGTCAAGTACAAGCTGGCCAAGCCGGCTGCGGCCGAGCCTGCGCCGGCCTGAGGAATGTGAGGAGCTGCGCGGTGGATCCTTCGCAATGGCTGGGGCACCCGAAGTAGGGGCTTCACGGTGGGAAACAGGGTCCCCCACTCGGGCTCAAACACGTCGCCCTTCGAATCGCGGGCGCTCTCGCTGTGATTCACGGTCTCGTGATTCGAGGCGCCATTGCCTCGAAGTCGGGGGCTCGACTCGCCTCGGAGGGACCCTGTTTCCCCCCGCGCGCCTTCGAACTCGATGGCCGTCGCCGCCTCGAACAGGGACCGGCACGCCGTGATCGGATTCGGACGGTCCCTCTTGGCGGCGGCGCCGACGTCCGCGAACTCGGGCGGCGGGGAATGTTTGGGGCCTGTCCGAGGCGGACATTGGCGTTGGAGCACAAGTGGGGGAGCCGAGCGTCAGGCCCCAAATATTCCCCGCGAAGCCCCCAGGTCGGGCATCGGGCATTCGCGAACGAGCTCATGAGCGATCGCTGGGAAACAAGGGCCGGGCGAGATTCGTCGTGAGTGGCGTCAGGGTCGTCATGGCTTTTCAGGCACCCTCAACACGATGTCCATCGCCGCATCTCCCTTTGCCTCGATGTCCAAATGGTTCACCGGGGCAACGCCATCCCGATAGTACTGAAGGAGAAAGGCGATCCAGGAGCCGAGCTCGTCGTGGGAAAGGATCACGTGTGTTCGGTGGTCCGCGTGCTTCTCGATGACCGCGCGAAAGACATCACCTTTGTGGAGCTTGACCGTCCTGCCGTGGATCGCGTCACGAAGGGTGAGGCTCTCGACCATCGCCTCTTGCACGAGCATGAGCTCCAGCGCGAGGGCATCGGCGCGGGTCGACCCCAAGTCGATCTCGAGGGTTCGATCCTCGATGGAGATGGACCCATCGCCCGCGATCACGAGCTCTCGCTTCACTCGCTGATCTCCTGATCGACTTCGCCGCAGGGCATCGCATCACTCTACACCTCCGCCAAACCATCTCGCCTGAGCCCGCGTCACAATCGCGTCGCCTGGACGCCTCCGTGATGTTTGGGAGACGTCGCGCGCGGGTGGTGTGGTCGTCACCGGGGTGAAACCGCGCGCGCGGATGTTCGGCCCGCCCCAGCGGCCCAGGTAACCATGCGAAAAGTCTCCGACCATCACCCGATCCACCCCTCGTCCGCCGCTCTCGGTCTGACGCTCGTCCTGCTCGGCAGCGCCAGCGCAGGCTGCAACGACGACAACACGAACACCGACGGCAACGCCGACGAGGTCGGCGACACGGGTACGCCCGGTGACCCTGGCGATCCTGGCGATCCGGGTGAGCCGGGTGATCCGGGCATGCCCGGCGAGCCCGGTGATCCTGGCGACCCAGGCGATCCGGGTGATCCCGGCGATCCCGGCCAGAACGCGCGCAGCCTGATCTTCGACCCGGTCGAGTTTCCGGCGACCGACTTGGCCAAGCGCTCGATCATCGCGTCGCCGAGCGCCGAGGTCGATCACGAGAACCATGCGATCGGCTTCCACACCGTGTTTCGCGGCGGCGACCAAGCCGGCGGCGGGACCTTCGGCCTGATGGTCGACAAGGACGGCGATCCGATCGTCAACGAGGACGCGTCGCAGTACGTGTCGGAGTCGGCCGACTTCAGCTCGCTGTTGGCGGTCAGCAGCAAGGTCTTCTCGGTCACGCACTTCGAGTCGCGGCCAGGCGGGATGTACCTGTCGGAGCTCGACCAAGACCCGGCGACCGGCGAGCTCACGCCGATCTCGACCACGCCGATCGACATGTCCAGCGTCGACGGGCTCTGGGTGCCCTGTGCGGGCAGCGTGACGCCGTGGAACACTCACCTGGGCGGTGAAGAGTATCCGCCCGAGGCGCGCGGGTTCGAGGCGATGCAGACGGTCGAGGAGCTCGGCAGCTACACCCTGCCGATGCTGCGCTACTGGAAGCTCGACATCTACACCGACGCCGACAACGACGGGATGCTCGACCTGCCCTTCGCCGACGTGATCGCGGCGGGCTTCCACCCTTATCACCACGGCTTCCCGGTCGAGGTCGAGGTCGCCGAGGACGGCACCTACTCGGTCACCAAGCACTACAGCATGGGTCGCAGCGCGATCGAGCTGGCCAAGGTGATGCCCGATCAGCGGACGGTCTACATCACCGACGACGGCACCAACGTCGGCCTGACCATGTTCGTGGCCGACGCCGCGGGTGACCTCGGCGCGGGCACGCTCTATGCGATGAAGTGGTATCAGACCAACGCGGCCGGGGCCGGGTCTGCGGACATCGAGTGGATCAGCCTCGGTCATGCGAGCGACGCCGAGGTCCAGACCTTGCTCGACTCGAACACGGGCTTCGCCGACATCTTCACGACCGCCGCGCCGCTGCTCGGCGGCAACAACCAGCCCACGGGCGATTGCCCCGATGGCTACACCTCGATCAACGCCGGCGACTGGGGCCTCGAGTGCCTCGCGCTGGTGCCCGGGATGGAGCTCGCCGCCTCGCGGCTCGAGACCCGTCGCTATGCGGCGATGCTCGGCGCGACCGTCGAGCTGCGCAAGGAAGAGGGCGTGACCATCGATCCCGAGAACCACACGATGTTCATCGCAATGTCGGCGGTCGAGTACGGCATGGAGGACTCGGCCAAGAACGGCACGCCCAACTCGAAGTACGACATCGGCGGCTCCAACGACATCCGCGTGGCCAGCAACCGCTGCGGCGCGGTCTATGCCTTGGATCTGGCGCCCTCGATGCTCTACGACAGCGAGTGGGTCGCCTCGAATTGGCGCCCGCTGATCGCCGGCCAGGAGATCAGCTACCCCGCGAACAGCCCCTACGCGGGCAACACCTGCAGCGTCAACTCGATCGCCAACCCCGACAACGTCACCTACGTGGTCGGCTACGACACGCTGATCATCGGGGAGGACACGGGCGCGCACCAGAACGACGTGGTCTGGTCCTACGAGATGAAGACCCAGAAGCTCACGCGGATCCAGACCACGCCTTACGGGTCCGAGACGACCTCGCCCTATTGGTACCCGAACATCAACGGCTTCGCGTATCTCAAGAGCGTCGTGCAGCATCCCTTCGGCGAGTCCGACATGGACAAGCTGATGGATCCGAGCGACGCGATGGCCTACGACGGCTACATCGGTCCCTTCCCGTCGATGGACTGAATCGCGCAAGTTTGCGGGCGGCCTCGTCGATGACGAGGTCGCCCTTTCACGATCTTCAACCGCTCAATCGCTCAATCGCTCGCAGGTCTTCGATGCATCGCCTCGCTCGCCCCTTCGCCCTCGATCTGACTGGC
>JAMHUH010000980.1:0-3274 GCA_035904925.1 Nannocystaceae bacterium | reverse complement strand
CGCGGCGCTGATCGAGCGGGTGCTCGCGGCTCGGCAGCGCAGCCCGATCGAAGGCGTGAGCCTGCTCGGCGGCGAGCCCTTCGCCCAAGCTGCCGGGCTCGCGCCCGTGGCCGAGGCCCTCCGCGCGGTCGGGCTGAGCGTGATGATCTACTCGGGCTACACGCTGGCCGAGCTCGAGGCGATGCCCGAGCCCGCGGTCGGCCGGCTGCTCGCGGCCTGCGATCTCTTGGTCGACGGTCGCTATGAACGCGACCAGCCCGATCGCGAGCGGCGTTGGATCGGCTCGCGCAACCAGACTCTGCATGTCTTCGGCGATCGCTACGCGCTCGACGATCCCCGCTTTCGCGCCCGCGAGACGGTCGAGATTCGCCTGAGCCGTGGCGAGGTGACGGTCAACGGCTGGCCGTGGGAAAAGAAGGGGCTGCCATGACGGACAGGACGGACGGGACCGAACGAGAGCGACCCCTGCCGCGGGTGGCCGGCAGCGAGGCGCAGATGATCCAGCTCGCGCGGGCGCTGGTCGGCGACGACAACCATCGCTACGTGCCGCTGCTGCGCCGACGGCAGAAATTCGGCGAGCAGATCGGCCCGAGCGCGATGGCGCTGGTCCAACAGACGCTCGCGCGCGGCGTGGCCATGCAGCTGATCCGACGCGGTGGCTGGCAGACCCGCCGCTCGCTCGCGCTTCGGCCCGGGCAAGCGCCGCAGCCGATCCGCGGGCGGCTCTGGGATCGCCACCAGCCGATCCCTGCCCTGCACTTTGGTCCGGCCAGCTTCGCGCTGCTCGCCTGGCTGGTCCGCGAAGACGTGGCCCGACCCAATCGAGAGCTGGACCGGCATCCGCAGACGACGATCGCCGACGACCTGCTCCACTACTTCGCGATGGAGCACCTGCTGCGGGTCGGTGGCCGACCGCACGAGCACGCCGGCTTTCGCCTCTCGCCGCTGACTCAGCTCGGCTTCCCCGACGCGCTCGCGCGCGAGTCGGCGCTGCCGAGCGTCGAGTTCGACGAGCTGGTCGGCGTGCCCGAGCATGCCTTCGTGCTCGAGGCCCTGCAGTCCGACCTCGCCCGGCGTTGGGTCGAGCTCGAGCGGACCAAGGGCACGATCGAGTCGCTCGAGGCCATGATCCTGCTCGGCGACGCGCAGCGATCCGTGCTCGGGCGCTTGTTCGCCGCGCTCGAGCGAGCCAAGCCCGCGCGTCGCGAGCTGGCTGGCTTCGTGGTCGAAGCGGGCTACCAGCTCGTCCACCGCGGGCCCGATCGTCGCTGGTGGACGGCCAGCCTCGACACCCGGGCGCCGCTCGCCCAGCGCCAGCGGGCCTTCGCAGCCGCGGCCGCGCTGCTCGACGCGCTGAGTCGGCTCGGCCGCTGGGTCGATGAAGCGGGGCTCGTCGCCCACTTCGACGACGACTACGCGGCCGCCCAGATGCTGCTGGTCAGCTGGCAGTTCATGCGTCAAGCGCCGAGCGCTGCCGAGCGCGCGCGCACGGCCGGGCCTCGGCCGTCGGGGTTCGAGCGCGCCGCGGCGCTGGCCCGCGAGCTCGAGTCGCTGCACTCGCTCGGTGTCTGACGCGACCGGATCGGGCTACCATCGCGGACCCCTTCGGGAGCCGCATGAGCCGAGCCTATCGCATCCGTCTATCCGAGAGCCTTCGCCGCCACATCGAGGTCGACGATGGCATCTGTTCGAGCCTCGAGCTGCTCGACATCCTGCCCCGCGAGCAGATGGCCGAGCTGCTCGCGCGCGAGCTCGCCGCGGCGGGCTTCGAAGAGCGCGACGAGGGTCAGTGGGTTCGGGTCGACGACGAGGGCGTGGTCGTCCGCGTCGATCCCAAGCAAGGCACGGTCACGGTCTCGGCCGCGTCGGAGCAAGACCTCGAGCTGACCAAGACCCGCGAGATCCGAGCCTACGCCGAGAACGACGTGGTCACGCGCGAGCGGGCGCGGGCCGACATTCAAGCCTCGCTCGAGAGCGAGGTCGGCGAGCACGAAAAAGCCCTGCAAGCCAAGGTGACCGAGAAGCTCGAGGGCAAGCTCGGCGATCTCCGGCAAGAGCTCGACAAGATCAGCAACCGCGTGACCGGCGAGGCGCTCAAGCGCAAGGCCGCCTCGCTCGGCGAGGTCCAGGAGATCAGCGAGGATCCCGAGACCGGCTCGCTGACGATCAGGGTCAAGATCTGATGGCCAAGCTGATCGCCGAGAACGAGCTGCCCGAGTCGTTGACTGCGATGGCGGCGATCGACGCCGCTTACCCGGGCGAGCTGAGTCGGACCTGCGAGGCGCTCGAGCGCGGGCTGCCGGTCCTGATCGAGTGCGACAAGGGCCTGGTCGGGTTCTTCTACGCCAGCTTGCGCAACCGGCTGCGGAGCCAGCAGATCCGCTGCAATTACATCGACGGCCGCGTGCCGCCGCAGCCTGGCCAGATGCCGATGGGCCTCGTCCAGACCATGATCGGCCAGCTGCGCGACGCCGTCCGCGGCGGCACGCATGGCGAGGAGGATCAGCGGCGCGTGATGGTGCTTCCCCACCTCGATCTGCTGACGACCTCGAGCGGCGGCCTGACCAGCGAGGCCCGCGAGGTCGTCGCGCTGCTCTACGAGAATCCGAACATCCTGTGGCTGGGTTTTCGCGACCCCTCGTTCCCCTTGCCCAAGGTGATCGGCAACCTCTTTCAGCACCGGATCTCGATCCTCGGGATCTCGCGCGAGCGACTCCATCACGTCGTCACCCAACGCGAGTCTCGCAAGCTCGGCCGCGGCGGGCTCGACGTCTACAAGCTCTACAAGGTGGTGTCGGGCGTGCACGTGGTCCGGCTGCGTCAGCTGCTCGGATCGCTGCAAGGCGAGGACTACCCCGACGACGCGGCCAAGGTCTGGGCGCAGATCCGCCAGGCCACGCTCGAGGGCGAGCTGAGCGTGCCCGAGCTCGATCTGAAGGCCGACATCGGCGGCTACGCCGAGGTCAAGCGGCGGATCACCGAGGACATCCTCGAGATCATCGCGCGCAAAGAAGCGCTCGACGACCCCAAGGAGATCGCGACGATCGAGAGCCTGATCCCCCGCGGGATGATCTTCTGGGGCCCGCCCGGGACCGGCAAGACCCTCTTCGCCAAGGCGATCGCCTCGGCGCTCGGGGCCGCGGTCCAGGTCGTCAACGGGCCCGAGCTCAAGAGCCGCTGGGTCGGCGAGAGCGAAGAAAACCTGCGTCGGGTGTTCATCCAGGCCCGCCAGAGCGCGCCCGCGTTGATCGTCTTCGACGAGCTCGACTCGTTC
>JAMHUH010000979.1:0-7506 GCA_035904925.1 Nannocystaceae bacterium | reverse complement strand
GATCGCGAGGCTGACGACCGAGAGCCTGACCTGGAAGCGGATCGCTCTGCAGCTCGACACCGCCGGGCCGGCGGTGCTGGCTGGCAAGCTCGAGATCGAGGGCCCGCTCGGGCGAGTGCAGGACTTCTTCGATCGCTTTGATCGCGGGATCTAGCGCTAGACTAGACTAGCAGCCCGTGGCGCAACCCATCACGACACCTCGCTTGGTCTTTTCGACGAGGGCTTTGTCGCCTCAGCTTGCAGTACGCCCGGTACAGCTGCGCTTCGGCTTCGCGCCCTCGCCGAAAATCCCGGCGCGAGGAGCCGCGCTGGGTTGCACCACAGGCTGCTAGTCTCCGAAGACCGGCAGCGGATCGAGTTGCTCGAGCGCGCCTTGATCGGCGTCGAGCCGGGCCGCCACGCCGAAGGCCAACGCGGCGTTGCGCGTGGGCGCGTGACCGAAGGGCAGACCGATGACCACCGGCACGCCGAGTCGACCGAGCCGCTCTTCGATCACCTCGCGCGCCGACCAACCTTGGCTGCCGCCGCCCTCGGGCTCGACGCAAGCGTGCAGCTGGCCGACCGCGACGCCTCGAAGGCCGCGCAGCGAGCCGCTCGCGATCAGCTGCGTCAGCGCGCGATCGATCCGATAGGGCCGCTCGCCGAGCTCTTCGATCGCGAGGATCGCCCCGCTCATGCTCGGCATGAAGGGCGTGCCGATCAGCGTGCGCAGGATCTCCAGGTTGCCGGCGATCAAGCGACCCTCGACGCGGCCGCCATGCAGCACGCTGGCGTCGTCTTCGGCGATCAAGGGCTCGGGTAGCTCGCCCGCGAGCAGGGTCCACAAGCGCTGGCGATCGTCCTCGGGCAGCTCGTCGAGCTGGGCCAAGACCGGCCCGTGGATCGAGGGCCGCTCGCCCGTGACCCAGGCCCAACACAAGAGCGCGGTCATGTCGGAGAACCCGACCAGGAGCTTGCCGCGCTCGCGCAGCGGGTTGGGGTCGAGGCGATCGAGCAAGCGCGTGGCCCCATAGCCGCCGCGCGCGGCCCAGATCACGGCGGCTCGTTCGTCGCGCAGCGCGGTGTGCAGCGCGTCGAGGCGCTGCGCGTCGTCGCCCGCGAAGTAGCCCTCGCGCAGGCCGAGGTTGGCCGCCAGCGTCGGCTTGCCGAAGTGCGGGCGCAGCCGAGCCAGGGCACGCGCGAGCCGATCCGCGGGGACCGGACCCGAAGGAGCGATCACGTGGATCGAGCCGTCGCGCTTCATTGGTAGCGAGGGTAGCCGATCGTTCGCGGGCTGGAACACGCAGATCGGGCCCGCCGATGGTCAGATCGCCCTGGCTCGGGGTTAGCGTGTGCGCTGGGAGTCGCGTCCATCCAGCGTGGACAGCGCGACGTCGCGCCCTTACCCTCGCCCACCGCCGCCATGTTGCAACAGCTGTTCAAGAAGGTCTTCGGCACCAAGCACCAGCGTCAGCTCAAGAAGATCCAGCCGCTGGTCGATCGCATCAACGCGTTCGAGGCCAAGTTGGAGCCGCTGAGCGACGCGGAGCTGCAGGCCAAGACCCCCGACTTCCGGCAGCGCTTGGCCAACGGCGAGCCGCTCGACGCGATCCTGCCCGAGGCCTACGCGGTCGTGCGCGAGGCCAGCCGGCGCGTGCTCGGCCTGCGTCACTACGACGTGCAGATGATCGGTGGCATCTGCATGCACCGCGGCATGATCCTCGAGATGCGGACCGGTGAGGGCAAGACCCTGACTGCGACCAGCGCCCTCTACCTCAACGCGCTGCCCGGCCGCGGCACCCACTTGATCACGGTCAACGACTACCTGGCCAAGCGTGACGCCGAGTGGATGGGCAACATCTACAACTTCCTCGGCCTCTCGGTCGGGACGATCGTCCACGGGCTCTTCCACAACGAGCGGCAGCGGGCCTATCGAGCCGACATCACCTACGGGACCAACAACGAGTTCGGGTTCGACTACCTGCGCGACAACATGAAGGAGACGATCGAGAAGTATGTCCAGCGGGACCTCCACTTCGCGATCGTCGACGAGGTCGACTCGATCTTGATCGACGAGGCTCGGACCCCGCTGATCATCTCGGGTGAGAGCGACAAGCCGGCCGAGACCTACAAGATCGTCGACCGGATCACCCCGCAGCTGCGCCGCGACCTCGACTACGTGGTCGACGAGAAGGCCAGCTCGGTCCAGCTGACCGACTCGGGCGTCGACCGGATCGAGAAGCTGCTCAAGTGCGGCAACCTCTACTCGCGCGAGAACACCGAGCTCAAGCACCACGTCGACCAGGGCCTGCGCGCGCACGTGCTCTACAAGCGCGACGTCAACTACTTGGTCGAGAACGGCGAGGTCGTGATCGTCGACGAGTTCACCGGCCGCAAGATGGAAGGCCGGCGCTGGAGCGACGGTCTCCACCAGGCGATCGAGGCCAAGGAGAACGTGCCGATCCAGCCCGAGTCGCAGACCCTGGCCACGATCACCTATCAGAACTACTTCCGCATGTACGAGAAGCTGGCCGGCATGACCGGCACGGCCGACACCGAAGCCGAAGAGTTCCACAAGATCTACAACCTCGAGGTCATCGTCGTGCCGACGCATCGGCCGCTGACCCGCAAGGACCAGGACGACGTCGTCTACAAGAACGAGCGCGGCAAGTTCAAGGCGGTCGTCGAGCAGATCCGCGAGTGCCACGAGCGCGGCCAGCCGGTCTTGGTCGGCACCACGAGCGTCGAGAAGTCGCAGATCATCCACCAGCTGCTCGACCGCGCCAACGTCCCGCACTCGGTCCTCAACGCCAAGAACCACGAGCGCGAGGCCTTCATCGTCGCCCAAGCCGGTCGCAAGCACGCGGTCACGGTCGCGACCAACATGGCTGGCCGCGGCACCGACATCATCCTCGGTGGCAACTCCGAGATGATGGCCCAGGCCCACTTCGATCCCGACAAGCAGCCCGAGGAATTCGCCAAGCTGCACGCGGGGCTCAAGCAGCAGAGCGAAGAGGAGCGGCAAGAGGTGCTGAAGCTCGGCGGCCTCTTCATCCTCGGGACCGAGCGGCACGAGAGCCGCCGCATCGACAACCAGCTGCGCGGCCGCGCCGGTCGCCAGGGCGACCCGGGCGCCTCGCGCTTCTTCTTGAGCCTCGAAGACGACCTGATGCGGATCTTCGGCGCCGACCGGATCACCGGCCTGATGGAGCGCCTCGGCATGGAAGAGGGCGTGCCGATCGAGGCGCCGATGGTCAACAAGGCGATCGAGAACGCCCAGACCAAGGTCGAAGCCATGCACTTCGACACCCGCAAGAACCTGTTCGAGTACGACAACGTGATGAACGACCAGCGCAAGGCGATCTACGCCCTGCGCCGGCAGATCCTCGAGGGTCGCTATCAGCCCGAGATCCTCGACGACGAGGCCCGCCGCGAGCAGCAGCACAAGCTGCCGCCGCCGCCCGAGCGCTCGGGCCCGCACACGATCGCCAGCCTGGTCGAGACCATGCGCGCACGAACCGTGCAGATCATCGACGGCTACTGCCGCGAGAAGCTGGTCGCCGAGGGCGGCGACCCGACCATGGACGAGCCCTTCCCGGCCGCCGGCATCGTCCCGCACGAGCTGACCCACGACCTCTATCGCCACTACGGCGCGCTGGTTCGGCTCGACGACATCCGCATGGATCGGGCCAAGATCATCGAGCAGTCGACCGACGTGGTCGCGCGCTCGCTGATCCAGCAGCGCGAGCGCATCCACGACCTGTGCTACGAGAACGTCGAGAAGCTGGTCACCGAGGCCTGCCCCCGCGACGTCCACCCGGACGAGTGGGAGCTCGAGGAGCTCGAGAAGGCCATGCGGGAGCGCTTCTACGTCACGGTCGATCTCTCGAGCGTGCCGGACGACGTCGGCGACCTGATCGACAACTGCTGGGACCGGGTCGAGAAGTCGCTGGTCGCCCGCGAGCAGGAGTTCGGGCTCTACACCTTCCTGTATCAGATCCGCCGGGTCTACCTGCGCGAGATCGACGAGCAGTGGATCGCCCACCTCAAGAACATCGAGCAGCTGCGCGCCGGCATCGGCCTGCTCGGCTACGCCAACCGCAACCCCAAGAATGCCTACAAGCTCGAGGGCTTCCAGCTCTTCGAAGGCATGTGGCGTAGCATCGAGCGCGCGGTCCTCGATCAGGTCCTGCAGATGCGGCTGAGCGAGGAAGATCGCCGCCGCGCCGAGGAGGGGGCCGAGTACGAGAGCACGCTGACCCGGGCCTCGCAGCGACGCGAGCGAGCGGCCGCGACGACCCGCAGCGGCGGCAGCCTCGAGAAGCTCGACCAAGCCGCTCGGCTCGCGGTCGAGAAGCTGCGCAGCGCCAACGTCGCGACCAGCCCGGTCGAGCGGGCCGCCGCGGCCACGGCCCTGCTCGAGCGGGCCAAGCAAGCCCAGGCTCTGGCCGCGTCCTTGCCGACGCCGCCCGCTCCGCCGCCCAAGACCGCCGAAGAGACGATCGAAGCCTCGGCCGCCAAGGCGATCGCCAGCCTCAAGCAGGACAGCAGCGCCAAGAAGTCGGGCGGTCGGCGCAAGCGACGAACGAAGGTCGCCGAGTCCGAAGAGGCCGAAGAGACCGAAGGCTGAGTTCGCGTTTCCAAAAGCGGCCCATTGTGCCCCGCGCGAGCGCACGTCGACGAACTCGCTCGAGCACCAACGCTTCGGCCTCGCCCAGCAACCGTTGTTCGGGTCGACCATGATGCCCGAGAGCTCCAGCCCCTCGTCCGACGACCCCCACGACACGCTCGTCGCCTTCGATCCGCACGAGCCGACCGAGCGCTCGATCGACGAGCTCGGGCTCGAGGCCCGGGCCGAGTTCGAGCGCCTGCGCAGCTTCCTCGATCTCGTCGACGAGCCGGTCACCACCCAGATCGCTCGCTATCGGATCGAGCGGGTGCTCGGGCGCGGCGGCATGGGCATCGTCTACCTGGCCGAAGACCCGGAGCTGCACCGATCGATCGCGCTCAAGCTGGTTCGCACGGGCCCCTTCGTCGACCGCGAGCGTCTCCACGCCCGACTCCAACGCGAGGCCCGGGTGCTCGCCAAGCTGACCCACCCCAACGTGGTCCGGGTCTACGACTTCGGCATCCACGAGGGCGAGCTCTTCGTCGCGATGGAGTACGTGCCCGGGACCAACCTGCGGATCTGGCAGCGGGCCGAGGCCCGCTCGAGCGCGACGCTGCTCGCCGCCTACCTGCAAGCCGCCCACGGGCTCCAGGCCGCCCACGCGGCCGGCATCGTGCATCGCGACTTCAAGCCCGACAACGCGCTGATCAGCGAGGAGGGTCGGGTGCTGGTCGGCGACTTCGGCCTCGCCAGCGATCGCGAGCTCGTCGACGAGCCCCAGGCCGGCGCGGTGATGGGCACGCTCCACTACATGGCGCCCGAGCGGCTGCGCGGCGAATTGGCCAGCCCGGCCAGCGATCAATTCGAGTTCTGCGTCGCGCTCTGGGAGGCGCTGAGCGGCCAGCGGCCCTTCGCCGGCGACGATCGGGCGACCTTGCTCGCGAGCATGAGCGGCGAGCCGCAGGGTCGCGACCAACTCGAGCGTGGGCTCCGGCGGGTGCTCGAGCGTGGCCTCGCGCGCGCGCCCGAGCAGCGCTTCGCCGACCTCGCCGGCTTGATCGCCGCGCTCGAGCAGCGCGACGATCGTGCGCGCTGGATGGGCGGGCTCGGGCTGGTCCTGATCGCGGGCCTGACGATCGGCCGCGGCCTCCAGCAAGAGCCCTGTCCGGTCGCCGATCGCCTGTCCGCGCTCGAGCAACGCGAGCTCGCGCTCGAGCAGGGGACCGATGCCGCGGGCCAGGCCGCCCAAGTCCGCTACGAAGCGCTCGTTCACGAGCTCGGCGACGAGGCGACCCGCGCCTGCCGGCAAGGCGAGCGCGAGCCGATCGCTCGGCTCGGACGCTGGGCCGACGTGCTCGAGCTGCTCGTCGACCAGAGCGCCGAGCTCCCGATCGCTCGTGTGCTCGACGGCCTCGCCGACCTCGAGTCCGAGCGCGATCGCAACCCGCCCGAGCTGATCGATCCCGAGGTCGCGCGCTTGCTCGACCTCGCCCGAGAGCAGGCGATCCGCGGCGACCTGGCCGAAGCCGAGCACGCGACCACGCAGGCGGCGAAGCTCGCGACCACGCGCTCGGACCAGGCCGAGATCGCGCTGCGTCAGGGTCGATTCGCGGCCGCGCGCGGCCGACCCAAGGCGGCGCTCGAGCACTACGACGAGGCGATCGCCAGCGCCGACGCGGCCGGTCTCGATCGCACTCGGCTCGCCGGGCACCTGCTCGCCACACCGCTCGCGCTCGACCGCGCGGGCGAGCGCGAGCGGGCCAAGCAACACCACGCCCACGCGGCGCTGCTGCTCGAGCGGCTCGACCTCCCGGACGACGACCAGGCCCGGCTCGAGCACGACGAGCACGAGGCGATGTTGGCCAGCGCGGGTCGCGACTTCGAGCGCGCGCTGACGATCGAGACCAGCGTGGTCGAGCGCCGCAGCGCCGCCGATCCGCTCGCGCTCACCGGCTCGCACAACCGGCTGGCCATGATCCACCAACAGCGGGCTGCAACGGTCGCTGACCCCACCGCCGATCTCGCCGCGGCCGAGGCCGGCTATGTCCAAGTGCTCGCCGAGCTCGATCGCCTGGGCGTCGGCGCCAACTATCCGCTTCGGCTCGCGGCCCAGCTCAACCTCGGCCTGCTCCTGTGGACCGACGACGCCTCGCCCGAGCAGATCGAGCGGGTCCGCGTGGCCATGCTCGCGGTGATCGAGGCCGGGCCCTCGGCTCAGTACATCCCGGCCTTGCAGATCCTCAGCGGCCTCCTGATCGAGAGCATCGTCGCCGAGCGCACGCCCGAACGCATCGCCGAGGCCGAGCGCTTCGCCCAGCTGCTCGAGCGCGAGCTCGAGGCCGACGACCTCGCGCCCAGCGATCGTGTCGACGCCTGGACCAACCTCGCGTCGATCCACGCGCTGCGTGGTGACCTCGTCGCGTTCGAGGCCGCCAACGCCCAGCTGCTCGCGCTCGGCGACGCGGCGCTGGCCCGAGGCAGGATCAGCCCGGTCGATCACCAAGTCCAGCTCACGGCCTACGCGATGCAGTTCGCCGGCATCTTCGCAACCTCGAACCCCGACCAAGCCCGGCGCTACTACGAGCGGGCCGCCGAGCTGGCCGAGGCGCTGCCGAGCGAGATCAAACAACGACCCGAGGTCGCGCCCTTGGTCGAGGCGATCGCCGAGGCCAATCGCGGCTTGCAAACGAGCGCCGAGTGACCGGCGAAAAGGACAGTCGAGTGGGCCTCGGACCACTCGACTGGCTCCGACGTGGCTTGTCCGATGGGGCCGACTCGGTTTTCGATCTGCGCCGGGGGTCCTGCTCGTGCTAAGTCTCGGCCCGAAATGGAATCGGATCTCGCGCTGCTCGAGCGCTGGCGAGCGGGTGATCGCGGCGCCGGCAACCAGCTGCTCGCGCGCCACTTCGCCGATCTGC
>JAMHUH010000978.1:0-6175 GCA_035904925.1 Nannocystaceae bacterium | reverse complement strand
GGGTGAGGTCGCCGGGGTCGTGGCGGGCGAAGGTTGGATGTTCATCGATCGCACGGGTCGCAAGCTCGCGACCGCGTTCAACTTCGACAACGGGCCCGACGCCTTCGTCGAGGATCGAGCGCGGATCGTCGACGCCGACAAGTACGGCTTCATCGCGGCGAGCTCGGGCAAGATCGTGATCGCGCCGACCTGGTCGTTCGCGCTGCCCTTCGCGGGCGGGCTCGCCGCGGTCTGCGAGGGCTGCGTGCGCGAGCAAGATGGCGATCACTTCATGATGACGGGCGGCAAGTGGGGCTACATCGATCTCGCCGGCGAGGTCGTGATCGCGCCCCGCTTCGACCAGGCCGAGCCCTTCGCAGAGGGCCGCGCGAGCGTTCGCGAGGGCGAGCGGCGATTCGTGATCGGACCGGACGGCAGCGAGCTAAAGTAGGCGCATGGTCCTCGAGCTGCCTTCGTGGTCGACGCCCGCCTCGCTGGTCATGCTGGTCACGCTCGCCGCTTGCCTGCCGACCCACCCGCTCGAGGCCGACGACGCGCCCCCGACTCATGGACGGACAGACGTACGGACCGATGCCCGGACCCAGGCCCGCGCCCCCGAGCTGCCGCAACCGAGCAAGCGCCCCGAGGGTGTGCCCGCGAGACTCTGGAACGACCTCCACTGGCTGCCCGCGGACCTGGTCGGGATCAACGGCGCGGCTCGAGGCGAGTCGATCGGGCTGATCACCTGGCTCCGAAACCAGCCCGAGATCAGCGGCCCCGCCTGCGACGCCACCTTCGCGGGCATCGAGACCGCCTACGGGATCGAGTGGGCCGAGCCACCCCAGTCCTTCGTGGTCTACGGCAGCTTTCGCCGCGAGGACTTCGAGGCGTGCGCGCGTGAGTTCTTGGCGACGATGGGCGGCTCCTTGGTCGCCGAGTCCGACACCACGCTGCTCGAGCTCGAGGGCACGACCAGCGCGGTCGCCTGGACCACGCTCGGGTCGCGCCAGGTCGCCGTCGTCGACTCGGATCGCGCGAGGCTCGCGAGCTTGGTCGCCGGCACCAGCGACCGCCTCGCCGGCAAGCCCGGGATCGCGCGTCTGCTCGCCCGCGTCGACCTCGAGGCGAAGGCGTGGTCGGCCAGCTCCCGCGATTTTTCGCTCCGGCTCTTCGGGGTCGTGAGCGAGGGGCTCGTCTTCGCGATGAACCAGCCCGAGGGCGCGCAGGTCTTCCACGGCGAGCTGCTCTTCGCCAACGAGCAAGCCGCCGCCGAGGCCAAGCTCGCCGGCGAAGCGCTCGCGCTCGAGCTCGAGCAGGCCACGGGCGTCCCGCTCGACGTCACGAGCAGCGTCGGGGATCGCCTCTTGTACTTCAGCGCGAGCATGCCCGCGCCCGAGCAATTGGCCCGGCTCACCGCGCTGCTCGAGGCGCGCGCGTCGACGCCGAAGGCCCGCGTGTCCACGCCGAAGGAGTAAAGCTCCGCATGACCATCCCGACCAGCGAGCCGATCACCCTCGACCAGCTCTCGGTGTTCTTGGCGATCGTCGAGACCGGCAGCTTCTCGGGCGCGGCCAAGCAACTGAGCCGCGCCCAGTCGGCGATCAGCTACGCGATCGCCAACCTCGAGCGCCTGCTCGAGCTCGACCTCTTCGATCGCACCGGTCGCAAGCCGGTCCTGACCGACGCTGGTCGGGCGCTGCTCGACGACGCCCGCATGGTCGACGCCCGCGTCGACCGCTTGCTCGCGCGGGCCCGACAGCTGCGCGAGGGCGTCGAGGCCCGACTCGCGCTCGCGGTCGACCCCTTCTTCCCGGTCCCGACCTTGCTCGAGCTGCTCGCCGCGTTTCGGCGCGAGTATCCGAGCGTGCCCTTGCACCTGCGGACCGAGGCGCTCGGCGCCGTCGCCCAGCTCGTCGCCGAGGGCGGCGTCCACCTCGGCATCAGCGAGCCCCTGCCCGAGTTTCCGCCCGGGCTCGAGCGCACGCCGCTGTGGCCGATCCAGCTGGTCACGGTCTGCGCTGCCGACCACCCGCTCGCGCGCCTCGACGCGCCGATCCGCTTGGCCGAGGCGCGCGGCCACACCCAGCTGGTCCTGACCGATCGCTCGCCGCTGACCCGCGGGCTCGATCTCTCGGTCGCGGGCGACAACAACTGGCGACTCGCCGATCTCCCGACCAAGCAGGCCTGCCTGCTCGCCGGCTTCGGCTGGGGCAACATGCCTTTGCACATGGTCGACGAGGAGCTGAGCGCCGGTCGCCTCGTCCGGATCCGGATCGCCGAGTGGGGCGCCGACAGCTATCCGGTCGAGATGATCCTGCTCCACCGAGCCGCGAGCCCACCGGGTCCCGCCGGTCGTTGGTTGATCCGAGCGCTGACCGAGCGAAGGCCGAGCTGAACCAGCTCAGCCGAGCCGCTTGCCGAGCCGCTTTTGCGCGCGCAGAGCCTCGCCGAATTGCTCGCGCGTGACCGCCTTGCGCAGCCTCAGCAGCTCGTCGATCCAGATCAGATCGCAGGGCATGCCGACGTCGTGCTCGGACGCATCGGGCCGCCCGAAGAGCTCGCGCAGGACCTCGACATGCGCCGCGACGCACTCGCCCACGCGCTCGGCGTCAGCCAGAACATTGGGGTGCGGCGCGAGCCGGAGCGACTGCTCGCGGATGTCGCGAATCATGCCGTCCGGATCGAATTGGATCACCCGCAGGGCCGCCCAGATCTCGTCGGGCTTGGGGTCGTCGATCAGCGGCTGCGCCTCGACGAGGTCGATCTGCGCCTCGACGAGGTCGATCTGCACGCGGCCCAGATGCAGGGGGAAGTGATCGCGGAGCGAATCGAGCTCGGGCCGGACCTTCATGAACCGAACCCGACTCGAATCAGCGATCGACGCCCGGCAGATCGAGCCCATAGGCAGGCAGGATCTCGCCGGTCAGCGACTGCATCTCGACCTTGGCCTTGAGGTAGTCGATCTGCGCCTGCAAGGTGGTCGACTGCGCGGCGGTCAGCTCGTCGATTCGGAACAGCACGTCGTAGTTGGTCGAGCGACCGACTTCGAAGCGGGCCTGCTCGGCCGCGAGGTTCTGCTCGGCCAGCTCGACCGAGAGGTTGGCCAGCTCGTAGCGCTTGGCCGCGCTGCGCAGGTTGTTGTTGGCCCGGATGACCGAGGTCGAGGTCGTCTGGCGGATCTGCTTGAGGTTGAGCTCGGCCTGGCGGATCTCGGCGAGCACCCGCTGATGGTTGCCCTTGGCGGTCCGGTTCTGGATCGACCAGGTCAGATCGAGCGCGCCGGTGACCGTGTACTCGGCGAAGAGCCCGTCGCGGGCGACGTCCTCGGTGATGAAGTTGCGGAACGCCTCGCCCCAGCTGCCGCGGCTGCCGGGATCGCCGGATTGGGCGCTCGGGCTCGAGTCGACGCTGCGGCCCGCGGGCGAGTAGTTGGCGGTGAAGTCGAGCTGCGGCAGGCGGTTGTTGGCCTGCACGACCTCGTCGATCCGCTTGCTGGCCAGCGCGACCTCGAGCTGGCGGACCTGCGGGTTGTTGGCCAGCGCGCTCTCGATCGCGGTCTGGGTGTCGATCACGTCGACCTCGAAGGCCTCGGGATCGGTGCTCGGCAGCACGCCGAGCGTGTCGCGATCGGCGAACTCCTGGCCCATCAAGGTGCGCAGGGTCAGGCTCGACTCGAGCAGCCGGTTCTCGGCCAAGATCACGTCGGTCTCGCGCTGCGCGAGGCTCTGCTCGACCGCCTTGGACTCGACCGCGGCGAGCCGGCCGGCGCGGACCTGGGCGTTGGTCCGATCGAGCTGCTGCTTGGCGAGCTCGACCGACTGATGCTTGTTGGCGAGGTCGCGCTTGGCGAAGAGCACGTCCCAGTAGGCCGAGACGATGTCGCGGACCATGTTCTGGGCCTGGCTCAGCTCGTTGGCCTCGGCGGTCGAGCGAGCCAGCTTGGCCTGGTTGATCTGCGCGCGGTTGACCTTGAGCCCCATGCCCTTGAGCAGCGGGTGGCTGAAGCTCAGGGTCGGGCGGACCTGGTACTGGGCCAGGGTCGACACGCCGCCCGAGGTCGCGGCGAAGGGGTTGTTCGGCTGATCGGTGACGGTGCGGCTGAGCTCGACCCTGAGCGAGATGTTGCCGCCGGTCTCGAGCTTGCGGGCCAAGCCGATGTAGGCCGTCTGGGAGCGCGAGCCTCGGCTGAACACGAAGGCGGAGCCGCGCGGGGTGGTCTTCGACAGGCTGAGCTCGACACCTGCCGTCAGGGTGACGTCGTAGGCCCCGAGCGCGGCCAAGATGTTGGCCTCGCTGATCTCGACCGCGATCACCCGGTTTTGGAAGTCGACGTTCTCGTCGAGCGCGATCTCGAGGACCTCGGACAACTCGAGCTCCTCGGCGGTGAAGGGCATCGCGTACTCCTGCCCGCCGAACGCCCCTTGGCGCAGCTCGTCGATGTTCTGCTTGTCGACCTGCGGCTGCGGCTGCTCGAAGGGCGCGTCCGGATCCGCAGGCGGGTCGGCAGGCGGTGCCCAGGCGAGCAGCGCAAAGGCGAGCAATGTTGGTAGAAGAGCCACCGCGGTGCGGCGCCTGACTACGCCGCAGCGGGCGTCGGGTCAAGCGTGCGGCTCCGACCCAGCCGGTGGAGCGGTGTTTCGTGGCGCCTGTCGGGGGGCTCGTGGATGCCACGCGCATGCGGTATTCGCACGTGTCCGGCCCAGTCCTGGCCAAATTCAGCGAAAGAAACGAGCTCCAAAGGCGTAAGTCGACCTACGTTTCTTGGTTGATGGAAGGAATGCTCGTTCTCGTGGCGAGCGGCGGTGTCGGTCCTGCGCCCGAGCAGGCCGATGTAAGGTGACCCCCCTGGGACCGTTGCCCGCGCGATCACTCGCGGGGCGACCGGCTCCCGCCTCCGCCCGAGCCTGGCTCGGCGCGGACGAGGACTCGAGTGGCCAACGAGACCCATGCAACGGACGGCTCGAACAGGATGGAGCTCGTCTCGTCGAGCTCCCTGCGTCTGGGCGACGTCGCCCTCGCGCCGAGCTCGAGGGCAGAGCCGGCGGAGTCGGTGGCCGACGAGCGCGCTTCCGAAGAGCGGGCCTTGGTCGAGCGGGCGCAGCAGGGCGACTCGCGGGCGATCCGAGCCCTCTACATGCAGCACGCCGACGCGGTGTTTCGCTGCGCGCTCATGCCATTGGTCCGCGATCGCAACCTCGCCGAGGACCTCCTGGCCGACACCTTCGTCCGCGCGATCGAAAACCTCCATCGCTTCCGCTGGCAAGGCAAAGGACTCCTGCCGTGGCTGATCCGGATCGGCAAGAACCTCTGCCTCGATCACCTGCGCCGGGCCGGGCGGACGACCGCCTGGCCGGAGGGGTTCGAACAACAATTGCCCGACACCTCCGACATCGACGCCGAGAACCTGCTCGGTCGCTCGGAGCTGTCCGATCTCTTGCGCCTGCGGATCGCCGAGTCCATGACCGAGCTCAACCCCCGCTATCGGCGGGTGCTCGAGCTGCGAATGATCGACAAGCTTCCACGCGACGAAGCGGCCCGCCTGATGGACGTGACGATCGGCACGCTGGACGTACTGTTATTTCGCGCCTGCAAGGCGTTTCGTAAAGTGTGGGCGCGTCGCTACGGCGAAGAAGCGAACCCGAACGAGCCACGATGACCGAACTCTCCCCACCCTCTGCTGCGCTCGCCTCCGAAGCGATCGCCCGCGAGCTCGAAGCGCTCGGCGAAGAACCGCTCAGCGCGGACGAGCTGGCGATGCTGGCCGCCGACGCGCTGGACGAGGAGCCAGCGGTCGCGAGCACGGCTCGACTGATCGAGCTCAGCCAGCCCTACGCGGCGCCCGAGCTGACCGAGCTCGGCGCCGAGCGAGTCTGGCGAACCATCGAAGGGCGCCGGGCGCCTCAGGCTCGCGCGCTGGCTCGGCCCGCGCCGAGCCGCCGCTGGGTGCCTTGGGTGGCCGTCTCGCTCGCGATCGCGGCCGCGCTGGTGCTGGTCGTGGTGATCCCGAGCGACGACGACGACTCGGGCGAGCGTCGCGAACCTTCGAACGAGCAGGTGGCGGTGATCGGCGACCAAGCCCGCTCGGCCCTGCGTGCGCTCGACGACGGGCTCAGCGACACGGCTCGCGCCGAGCGACTGAGCGCCGACTATCAGCGCCGCTTGGAGGAAGTCCACTGATGCGCCACGGGCTGATAGC
>JAMHUH010000977.1:0-3848 GCA_035904925.1 Nannocystaceae bacterium | reverse complement strand
GGACGCGACGTAGATCATCTCGTAGATGGCCTCCTCCGACCAACCCGCGCGCTTCAGGTTGGCGATGTGGGCGTCGGTGACTCCATGCGCGTCGGCACAGAGCGTATCGGCCAACGCCGCGACCTCGTCGGGCAAGGCAGTCGGCCCGCTCCGATCGCCACCCGAGGCCCCCGCGACGCGGGCCTCGATCGCGCTGCGGAGCTCGGCCGGACAATCACCCTCGCCCTGGCGAATCTGCTCGAGCTCCGCCTGGAGCGGCGCGGGCAGTCGACCAGCGAAGCGGGTCCAGGGCTTGGCCTCGCGGAAGCGCTCGACCCCGCCGCCGATCTTGTCGAGCATGCCCGCGAGCGTCTGCGCTTGGGCCGGCGAGACGTCGGCAGCGAAGGCGTCGACCATGCGGTTCATGTACGAGAAGACCAGGCACATCAAGGTCGCCTGCTCGAGCGCGCCTGGGCTCGCGCCCGCTGCGATCGCGGCGTCGATGGTGCGCTCGTCGACGTCGAGCGGCGTGCGGGTCAGCGCGTTCAGGTAGACGAGCGTGGCCGCGAGTCGGGGCTCGACCTCGGCGTCTCGCCAGGTGTCTGCGAGCAGCGATTCGACCAGAGCCTTGCCGAGGTGATTCGACGCGACCGCGCCGTGGGAGAGCGCTCAGAACACACAGCCATTGCGGGCGGAGACGAAGGCGCCGAGCAGCTCCATCTGGGGACGCGACCACTCGTTGCTGGCCAGGTTCGCGCGAATCCGGTACTTGTCGAAGTTCGATCGATCGAGCCGAGTCTTGACCAGCGAGACCTGCACGGCCGCCGGATAGAGGCCGCCAAACATCTTCTCCACCATCGCCCGCTGCGCGCGGCCGACGAGTCCGGTCGGCTCGAGGATGGCGAGCCGAAGTTGGGTCAGCATCGAGTGGTGGCCGTCGTTTTGATGCATCGCTCGATCATCCTACGCAGTCAGCCTGGCACATGCCAAGGCTTGGTCACGTCCATCCACAGCGCGAGCCCGGCGTAGCGGCCGAACTCGGCGTAGCGACGGACCAAGGCCGCGTCATCGCCAGGTTTCATCCCGTGCAGCTCGGCGGCCTGCTTGCGAACCCACGAGTCGACCGCCAAGTCGTCGAAGTGACCGAGCAAGCGCAAGGCCTGGCCGGCCGCGTAGGGACCGAAGCCGGGCAGCGCGAGCAAGCGCTCGCGCAGGGCTTTCGTCGTGAGCTCGGGGTCGTCGAATTGCTCGGCGCGCAGACGTCCGCTGGCGAAGCCCTCGGCGAGCGACTGGCAGTGCGCCGCCCGATAGCCGACCCGAACCTGGTCGCGCCAGAACGACTCGGGTTGGCGAGCACAGCGGGCGACGCTCGGGAACGCGGGCACGCCCGCGGGGCCGCGGCGACCGAGCGCGTCGCAGGTCCGACGGACCATCGAGACGGTGTTGGCCCAGGTGCAATTGGTCGTGAAGAGCAGCTTGAGCAGATCCTCGAACACCGTCGGCGAGCGCAGGAGTCGGCCGGCTCCGCGTTGGGGCACCCAGCGCAGACGCTCGATCTTTCGGCACTGAGCCCAGAATTCGGCCAAGTCGAGGTCGAGCGCGAGGCTGGTCGTCAGCGCTCGACGGACGCGCTCGAGCTCGCTGCGCTCGAGCGCTCGGGCTGCGCTCACGCGAGCGACCAAGCCGCTGGCCTTGGCCGACCCCGCGCGCAGATCGACGTCGACGACCGGGCCGCGCCCGAGCCCGAGCGCGCTCAGATCGAGGACGGTGTGGAAGCGGCCCAGCTCGCGCTCGTGCCGATGCGGGGCGAGCCCGACCCAGCCGTGGCCGCGCAGGGCGACGTCGAGGTCGAAGCGGCGCGGGATCGCCAGCGTGAGACGATGTTCACTCGCGGCTCGCGGGGCCATGGCCGAGTGTACATGTCGATCGCAGCCGGGGATCGTGAGACGATGAGAGCATGACCTTGCTCGAGTACGTGAATCGGATTGGACTCGCGCTCCCGCTCGGGCTCGCGGCCTGCCAGATGCCCAACCCTGCCTTCGATGGCGGCCAAGCCGACGAGCTCGGGAGCTCGGCGGACACGAGCACGAGCGCGACGGCCACGGCGACGACCGAGGTTGGCGAGTCGAGCGACTCGGGCTCGAGCTCGGACACCAACACCTCGTCGAGCGACGCGGTCGACACCGACACCACCGACTCGCCGATGTCGGATCTGCCCAAGGACGAAGAGTGCTTGGCCGAGTTCAGCGATCCCTACACGCCCATCTACGGAGCCAAGGACATGTTCGGAGGTCAGTGTCCGCCCTCGATCGCCGGACAATTCCTCAAGGTGACTGGCCCCGGTCCACTGCCGGGCTTGGTGCTCGCCCAGGTCTGTTCGAGCGAGACCTGCCTGAGCGGCTGCGGTGGCGAGAGCATCCCGCTCGGGGTGCCTGGACTCGCCGACTTCTCCACGCCGATCGAGAATCTCCAAAACGAGCTCACGAAGTCGTGCATCAAGGTCCAGACCGGCCTCTATCACGGGCTCGATCCCTCGTCGCGCTGCGTCTACGAGTCGATCTGGGTCGGCAACTCGATCTCCGATCTCATGCTCGCGCTGCTTCGACCCTCGCCGCTGCCGGCGGCCGGCGCGACCCTGCTGCAAGGCGTGCTCCCCAGCCCCGGCCAGACGAAGCAGAAGTGCTCGTGCGAGTCGATCTATCCGGCCGACCCAGACAACCTCGACTGCTGCCTCGCCACGATGGCGCAGCCCGAGGTCTCCTCGCTCGCTTTCCTCGAGGCCGACACCCTGCCCGGCGGCTCGGGCAACGTGAAGATCGGCGGGGTCACCTGGACCTTCCACGTGGCGCAAGCGCAAGTGCGGCCGAGCTGTGACAACAACCCGGCGACGGCTCAGACATCCTGGGCGGTCGTTCTCGCTCAGTGAGCGACGCCGCGGATTTGCTCTTGTCGATCGCCCGCGACGATCGTGCGACGCTGAGCGGATGAACGTCTTCGCTGGATCGAAGCGAGTCGGCGGCCTCGTGGCAATGCTCGGGCTCTCGGGCTGTCGGATGCTCAACCCCGCGTTCGACGAGGGTGGAGCCGACGAGCTCGGCGACGCGGCCGACACCAGCTCGAGCGACTCGGCCGAGACCAGCACTACGGGCTCGACCACGAGCACGAGCACGGACAGCGCGACCTCGACCGACAGCGGCGACCAGGCCGACTCGACCGACCAGGCGATGGAGCTCGATCTGCCCGTCGACCCCACCTGCGAGTACGAGTTCAGCAGCCCCTTCATGCCCACCTACGGCAAGCCGATCGAATTCGACGGCATGATCTGCCCGCCCGCGATCATCAAACAGGTGCTCAAGGTGACGGGCGCCGGCCCGACGCCAGGACTCGTGATGGCCCAGCGCTGTGCCTTCGATGGCTGTGGCGGCTGCGTGGGCAACAGCATCCCCGTCGGTGTGCCCGGGCTCGCGGACTTCTCGAGCCCGCTGGTCACGCTGGTCAACGACCAGCAAGTCGCCTGCATCAACATTCAGACTGGACCCGCGCACGGCGTCGACGCCAACGACCAGTGCATCTTCGACTCGATCTGGGTCAGCGGCGAGCTCGGGGCTCGGCTCTTGGCCAGCCGAGCCCCGTCGACCCTGCCGCCCGGGGGCGTCACCTTGCTCGAGGGCAAGCCGCCGCCCAGCACCGGCGGGCTCGGGGGCAAGTGCATCTGCGAGGCGGCCTTCGATCCCGGGGCCGACTTCGACTGCTGCGACAACTCGATGAGCTACCCGGAGGTCACGTCACTGCAGTTCCTCACCGTCGACGTGCTGCCGGGCTTCAGCGAGCCCGTCTTCATCGGGACCGAGTTCGAGTTCCACGTCGCG
>JAMHUH010000976.1:0-2285 GCA_035904925.1 Nannocystaceae bacterium | reverse complement strand
CGGCTCGTCGCGGGTCGTGAACACGCGGACGCCGATCGGCCCGGCCTCGGCCAAGCCGCGGGCGAGGAAGCGACCTTGGCGATCGAGCACCGTGACCACGCGGCCCGGCTCGGGCAGCGTGCCCGCGAGCGCGTCGCGGTAGATCCATGGGTGGCCCTGACCGATCGAGCGCTCGAGCGGCTTGCTCAAGCGGACCACGCCGGCCTTGGTTTGCGCGGGCGTGCTGACGCGGGGCTTGCTCATCGCGGCGAATCTATCAGGTGGTTTTCGATCGAGTCGCGTGGGAGGGCCATGCTAGCTTGAGCCCATGGTCGCGTTCGCCATCCCGAACGTCCCGCGCCGGCTCTTCGCGTCGGATGGGTGCTGGCACACGACGAGTTTTTGGCGGGACAGCCTCGCGGTCCTGTGCGAGCCCGACATCGTCGCGGCCGCGACGAGCGGGCTCCTCTCGGTGTTCGATCCGCAATGGGCGGCGGCCATCCCCGATCATCCGCACGCGCCCCATCCCTTCGAATCTTGGTATGGACTCGGAGGTGGCGTACCTCGCTTGGCTCGGCTGGGCTACTGCCTTCATCGCGTCGGTGGATTGCCCGAAAAATTGCGCGCTCGCTTGCTGAATCCGGCCGAGTTCGACGGGGCCGAGGCGGAGGTTCGAGCCGCGGCTCTCTTCGCCCAGCTCGGCGCGTCGATTGTTTGGAACGTCGACTCGACCACCCGAGGCGTCGAGTTCGAGGCGGCTTGGTCCGAGCATCGCGTGCCGGTCGAGGTCGAGCAGCTCGGCGATGGCGACTTGGACCGCGACTTTGGGGCCATCGACGCCGCATTCGAGCGTGGGCTCTCGGAGGGTCTCCTCGCATCGCTGCGCACGAGCACGACGAGTCTCGCCAGCCGTGCCCTGCTCGCGCCGCTCGTGGACGAGCTGGCTCCGCTGGTCGAGGCGGAGGTCGAGGCGCAGGAGAGGCAGGCGCTGGCCCGTCGACTCGGCGAGTCCTACGGAGCGCGCTGGGGCACCATCGCAGCGAAGGCCGAGGGTCCGGGTCGGCACGAATCCCCGGGCCTCGTGGTCGAGATCCTGCGCGAGGGACAAGGCCACCAATGGGAAGCGGCGACCCTCGCCCCAGGCGCTCAGGTCGACTTCGCCCGCTTGGCTCGCAACTGCTCGAGGCACGCGAACCAGCAGGTGGCCGCGACGGGGCTCGTCGGCGTCGCGATCCTCGAGCGACGCTGGCCGCCGACCTGGTCGGCCCCCGTCATCGAGCTCGTCGGCCGAGCGCTGAGCCGAGATCGTTTTCCCTCGCTCGGCGCGGTGATGATGCGAGAGGCTGCGCGCGACTCCGAGGCGAGTCGGACTGCCGAGGTCGTACACGTCCTGCCCGGAGCGCAATGGTCCGAGCTCCCGGCCGAGCTGCGCGAGCGATTGCCGCCCGGCTCGCATCGCGTCGAGCTCTTGCCGGAACGTGCCCAGCCCGGCGCGAAGGAGCGACGCGACGACCAAGACGCCGCGCGGGCATCGACCCCCGCGGCTCGACTCGCCGAAGCATTTGCGTTGATGCGACTCGGGTATCGAATGCGATGGTCTCGCTTGCGCCGTGAACATCCGAGCGCGTCGACCGAGGAGCTCCAGACCATGATGTCGAAGTGGAGCCTCGCGGATGCCTGACGCCGCTTCACCAAGGATGTCGATCTCGCGATCGTCGTCACGGACGACCGGCACTTCGAGCGGCTCGTCTACCAGCTGCGTGCCGCGGGCTTCGCCGTCCGCGAGCAGCTCAATCAAGTCGGCGATGGTCGCTTGGCGACCGTGCGGCTCGCGTCGGCACATGGTTGGGTCGATCTGCTCGCTGCGAACAGCGGGATCGAGCGCGAGATCGTCGATCGTGCCGAACTCATCGAGGTTCCGGGCGCGGGCCTGATTCCGGTCGCACGCGTCGAAGAGCTGGTCGCGCTGAAGCTGCTCTCGGTCAAGCCACAGCGCCCGCTCGATCGTGTCGATCTCGAGAACCTGATCGCGATCAACCCGAGCCTCGATCTCCAACGTGTTCGCGATCTCCTGCGCGCAATCACGGAGCGCGCTCTAGCGCGAGTCTCGACAGCCCCGCCTCGATCGAGCATGCTCCGCAGCCCATGGGCATGCCGGATCCCTATTTGTCGCACTGGGCCGATCACGCCGCGACCCGGACGATCGCCGCACACCCCGACGCCGAGGTCATCACGGTCGCGGCCGGGATCACCCCCTCGGGGGTCGTTCTCGTCGGCAACTTCCGCGAGATCATCACGGTCGACCT
>JAMHUH010000975.1:0-44023 GCA_035904925.1 Nannocystaceae bacterium | reverse complement strand
TCGCCGCTCTCGTCGAGCTGCACGCGCCGCGCGGTTCGATTCGTCAACGACAAGCCGAGCAGCCCGAGCCCGAGCAGGCCCGAGCCCATCGCGACCCAGGGGAGCCACGGCGGATCGAGCCAGGCCGGCAGCGGGCTCGCCTCGCTCGCGCTCGGGTCGTCGTTGGCCGCGATCGACTCGGACGCAGGCGCGCCTTCGACGAGGGGCGCGGGCTCGGTGGTCTCGCGCGGCGGCGTCGGTCCACCCGCGCTCGGTCCACCCGCGTTGCTCGCGAGCGAGCCGACGGCGACCTCGCTCGGCGAGGGCGGCAGGCTCGCGACCTCGCTCGCGTCGAGCTCGCGACCGGTCGCGTCGGCGACCGCCCAGCGACCCTTCGGATCGAGCCACTCGACCCACGCGTGCAACCAGGGCGAGACCTCGCCGCGATCGCCGACCCAGCCGACCGCGAGCCGGGCCTCGATCCCGGCCTCGTGCAGGACCGCGACCAGCAAGCCGTTCTGCACGTCGCAGTCGCCCGCGCCGATCTCGAGCGCACGGTCGACGAATTGCTTGCCCGCGCGCTTGGCCAGGTCGTGCTGCTTGGCCACGGCCTGCTTGGTCGAGTAGCGGACGCGATCGCGGACCAGATCGATCGCCGCGTCGACCCGCTCGGCCGGCGCGAGCTTGGTCAGGGATCGGGCGTCGCGTCGCAGCGCGCCGCTCAGCACGGTCTCTTCGCGACGAAGATGGTCGAGCGCAGGGCCGGGCCCGCTGACGTAGCGCAGCGTGCCTTCGAACTCGTGATCGAGCAGCAGCACCGGCTGGCCCGCGTCGTCGACCACGACCTTGGGCCGCGGCTGCGAGCGACCGCCCGCATCGAGGAAGTCCAGACTCTCGAGATCGAGCCGATGCCCGGTCGGCATCAGCAAGGGCAAGGTCCCCGGGCCATCGAGGATCGGCAGCTCGACGCTCAGGCACTCGGCCTCGCACTTCGAGCTCGGGTAGTCGGCCGAGGTCGCGCTCGCCGACGCGCCGGCCGAGCCACCGACGTCGCGGATGGTCAGCGCGGTGAAGTAGGGCCGGGCGTCGCGGGGCGTGTAGTGGAGCGCCAGCGGCTCGGCGCCAGCGGCATCGAGCTCGCTGACTTGCGGACCGTCGTAGCGACCGGCGAGGTCGCTGTAGGAGCGCCGCTTGCTGGGTCGCGCGCTCGTGCCCGCTTGGCCTGGACCGGCCGTGGCCGCCTCGCGCTCGAGGGTCTCGTGCTCGGGCGCAGGCCAGAGCAGCTGCGCGAGCAAGGCCGCGAACACGGCCCCCGTGGTCGCGCCCAGCACCGCTCGCCACCAGGTCGACTCGCCGACCACGCGACGGGCCACGCCCGCGAGTCGCTCGCCGAGCCCCGGCGGACGGATCCTCGCCAGCTGTCGCTCGACCAGCGCACGCAGCTCGCGTTGGCCGAGCTTGACCAGCCGGCGCAGCGTTCGAGTGTCGCGCGCGTCGCTGCGCGAGAGCAGCAGATCGAGCCCCTCGCTCTCGAGCAAGGCCTGCGGCGCGAGCCCGCCGGGCAGCTCGGGGAAGCGCACGCGCGAGTGGCCGGTGTGGCCGCTGCTGGTCAGCAGATCGTCGAGGCAGGCGGCCGAGCGAACCCTGAGCCCGCGCGAGAAGAGCTCGACTCGCGGGGCGCTGCCCAAGCCGACCACGCCGCGCACCCGACCGCGTCGAAAGGCCGCGCTCGGGGCCGGCAACGCGAACTCGGCGTTGATCGGCCGCCCGTCGATCAACACCGGCAGCGGCAGCTCGGGCTCGTCGCGCATGCACAGGTAGCGGGCGTTCTGGACCGCCGCCTCCCAGACCCGTCGACCGTCCGAGCCATCGCCGGGGCCGCGCTCGAGCCAGACCTCGGTGCCGGGCTCCATCTCGATCGTCGCGCGCTCGGCCTGTTGCAGCGCGCCGTCGAGGACCATCTGCCAGCCGGCTTCGATCGGCTTGCCCGGCTGCGGACGCGGCCGCGAGCGGATCACGATTCGAAGCGGCTCGAAGCGCAGGATCGACCAGAACCCGACCCCGAAGCGGCCGACCTGGTTGGCCCGATCTTCCTTGCTCGACGCGTAGAGCGAGAACAGGTAGCGGCGCGCGTGCTCGTAGCTCATGCCCTCGCCGTCATCGCGACAGCGAACCCGCGTGCCGGCCGGGCCCTCTTCGATCGCGAAGGCGACCGTCCGCGCGCCCGCATCCCGAGCGTTCTGGAGCAGCTCGCGGACGAAGATCCACGGGTCAGGACCGTAGCGATCGGCCTCGACTCGCGCTCGCTCGCGGAAGTCGCTGGCGGACCGCTCGCTCACCCCCGTCAGTGTAGGCTGCTTCGGTCGACTCCGCCCTGCCGGATTCGACAAAGTCCAAATCAGGTCGGTGGACCGATGTCGACCAGTGAAGGTCCCCACCCGCCGAGGTACGCGAACCCATCCATGACCCGGGCCCCGACCACGACGACCGAGGTCGGGGTCAGGCTCTCGACCCGGTAGACGCCAGGGCCCAGCGCCCAGCGAGTGACATCGTGGGCACCCACGCCATCCGCCGTGACCGAGGCCTTGCCGATCCAAGTCGTGGGCGCGCTCGGGAGCGGCACGGGATCAGGCACCTGGTCGGGCAGCAAAGCCAAGGGGACCCCGGCCAGCGCGGTGATCGAGATCGCGCCGGGCTCGTCGTCGGTCAGCGGATCCCCGAGCACGACCAGGTGGGTCTCGAAGCCCTGCGGGACCCAGACCCAGTGGCTGGTCGTCCACTGCTCGACGGGCGCGAGCTGGACCATCGAGGCCGAGCCGAGCTCGGTGAACTCGGCGTTGGTCATGTAGGCGGCGACGGTGACCGGCTTGTCGCTCGTCACCGCAAGCTCGCTATCGCGCTGCATGATCGTGTAGGGCTCGTCGGGATCGATGACCACCGACTCGAGCACCTGGTTGTCGGCCCGAATCACGCTGATCAGCGTGTCCGGCTCGTTGGCGACCACTTGGATCATCGTCCGCTCGTAGATCAGCTCGGGCACGTCGTCGCCGCTCCCGTCGACCCGGGCGAGCAAGCGCGGCGCGACGAAGTGACGACCGAGCAAGCCGTTGCCGAGCTGCTCTTGCGTGTGGCCGCACGAACCCTCGTAGCTGGGGATCGCCGCGCAGGCGTGGGCCGAGAACACGACGCTGTGCTGCTCTTGGCCCGACCAGATTCGGGTCCCGGCCAGGCCCGCGAGCGGATCGCCCGGATCGGCCAGCGCGCTCAAGCGCAGCAGCTGACCCATGCCGACCGTCACCGGCTCGTCGAAGCTCATCGGAAACCTCGCGGCCTGATCGTCGGGCGGGGGATCGAGCGGGAAGGTCAGGTCGACGTTGATCGGCGTGAAGTCCTCGAGCGTGACCACGCCGAGGAAGGCCTGATCGGCCATGCCTGGCTGCGTGCGCCAGCCGGCGACCCGGGTCTCGCGGGTCCAGCCCGACGAGGGCTGCATCAGCGTCGCGCTGGCGCTGAAGCCCGGCTGCTCGGTGTTGTACTGGGCCGGGCTTGCTTCGATCGCGACGACCGGGAGACTGCTGTGGATCCGCAGCACCGCGCTGTCGAAGAGCCCGGTGGTCAGCTTGTGCATGTCCGAGGGCAGGAACACGTGGGTCTGCTGGGGCTCGATCGTCGCGCTCTCGCTGATCAGCCACTCGTGGCCGACGAAGCGCTCGACCGTGACCAGCACGTCGCGGCTCTGCGGGTTGATGATCACGAACCCGTAGGCGTCGTAGTCGGCGAGCCCGGCTTGATCGAGATCGACGCCGAAGAACTCGCAGCCGAGGTGGCTGGGCAAGCTGGCCGCGAACTCGCACGACGAAGACATCGCGGGATCGTCCCCGAGCACGTCGAACGCAGGTGAGCCGGCCTCCTCGTCGCCGCCCTCGTCCGCACCCTCGCCGCTGTCCTCGATCGTGGCGACGCTCGCGTTGGCTTCGTCGCCTTCGTCGGCGATGTCGCTCGCGCCCTCCGACGCCGTGAGCGGATCGAAGAGCTCGACATGACAGCCGAAGAGCGCGAGCGAAGCCCAGACACTCAGCGTCCTGCGATCGAGTCGAGCCATCGAGCCAAGCTGCAACGCCGGCAATCCCCCCGGGCGTCACGATAGGCCGACTCGCGCGCGAGCGTCCAGCGCAGAAACTTTCCTGGAGCGATCCGGCGCCGTCCGCGAACTCGACTCCGACAGCGCCGAACGAAAGCTCGAACAGAACGGGGGTTGACGGCTCGCGCTCGGTGATCAGGTTCTCGTCCGGGTCGGCGAGCTTCGACGAACGAGCGAGCCCGACCCCATCACAACCAACTCTGCTCAACCGATCCGCTCCGCCCACGCCCCGATCCGGGATCGCGTCGGCCGGGAGCTCGGAGGAGCCACAGCCACGCCCAGGAGTCGAGTCATGTTGCACCGCATCCACACCGCTGATCCCTTCCGTCCGCTCGCCTTCGGTCCCATGGATCTCTTCTTCGACGCCATGCGAGCGCCGACCCTGCGTCGCGTCGCCAGCCCGAGTCGAGTCGTTCGCAACCCCGGCGGCGCCTTGCTGCGCGAAGAAGACGATCGCTTCGTGCTCTCGGCCGAGCTGCCCGGCATCGCGCCCGAAGGACTCGAGATCACCGTCGGCGACGACTGGATCGAGCTTCGTGCCAAGCGCGAGCTGACCCTGCCCGAAGGCTTCAAGCCGCTGCGACGCGAACGCGCCGACTATCAGCTCGCCCGCCGCTTCACGCTGCCCAAGCGGATCGCCAGCGAGGGCGTCGAAGCGACCCTGCGCGAGGGCGTGCTGAGCGTGACGCTGCCCAAGCACGCCGCCGCTGGCCCGCGAACCATCGCAGTCAAGGCCGCCTGAAACCCGGAGATCTTCGTCATGACTACCCAGACGCAAACCCAGACCCCCAAGACTCAGGTCCATCCCTTCGTCGACGTGTTCGAAAGCGAGCGCGAGTTCTTGCTCGTCGCCGACCTCCCGGGCGTGACCAAGCCCGACCTCGAGCTCAGCGTCGAGCGCGGTGCGCTGCGCCTGCGCGCGCAGACCGAAGAGCTCGACTACCGACGCAGCTTCGAACTCGGGGACGGCGTCGACTTCGAAGCGATCGACGCCAAGCTCGAGCTCGGTCAGCTCGAGATCCGCCTGCCCAAGCTGGCGGCCACGCGAGCCCGCAAGATCGAGGTCAAGTGAAGCGAGTGAAGTGAAGCGAGTGAAGTGACTGGTCGAGCGACGCCCGCGCTCGGTGGTGCGGTCGAGGGCGTCGAGCCGGGGCGAGTGATCGCCCCGGCTTTTTGTATGGACACGCGAGTGAGTTCGGGGCGAGATGAGGCATGCGTCGCACGTCGCTCGCCCTCGCGCTCGTGGCCCTGACTCTCGCGTGCAGCAAGCACGGCGACGCTCCAAGCAAGGACCAGGCAAAGGACGCCGCCGTCGCGGCGACGCCCGAAGCCGAGGCCAAGCCCGGCGAGGGCGAAAGTCCAACCGACGCGAACACGAGCGACGCGAAGACACCTGACGCGAAGGCCGATCCCGACGCCGCGCCCCCGGTCGACCCGAGCCTCGCGACGCCCGCCAACGATCACCTGCTGATCGCCGACGGCGAAGGCCTCCACGAGTACGACCTCGAGGGCAAGCTGGTGAAGACGATCGCTGCGGGGCCAGCCAGCGCACCGCGGGTGTTGGCCGACGGTCGCGTGGTCTTCTTGCGCTCGACCGATGTAGGGGTCGAGCTGTGGATCCACGGCCCGGCCGAGACCAAGGCGATCGCGACGCTGCCGAGCGCGTGGAATGGCGACGCGTACAAGGCCCAGCTCCCCGGTCCCGATCTCGCCGAGGATCTCTACCTGCAGACGGCGGGCGACTTTCGGATCGACGCGAGCAAGAACCAGGCTTGCATCCGACTCCAAGACCGCAACGACAACATGGTCAACTACGGCGTCGAGCTGCGAGTCGGCCTCGCCGACGCCAAATTGAGCCAGCGCGTCTCGGTCTGCGTCGAGGAGGGCTGTCCCGCCGCCGACGACCTGAACGACTCCTGCTACGCCAACCCGCTCGAGCTCGAGCGCACGCCTGCGACCACGGCTTTCCCCTTCAGCTACGAGTCCGAGACCGGCACGCTGAGCGGTCCCGAAGGCGTGACCACGAAGATCTGCGCCGTGGCGAGCGGCGAGGACGATGATTATCGCGAGTGCGCGGGCCTCGACGCGCGCTCGCCGAGCGGCCGCTACGAGCTGCTCTCGGGCCAGCGCATCGAGGGCGACTACATCTATGAAGAGGTCATCCTGCTCGATCGCGAGTCGGGCAAGCTCTGGGCGATCCTCGGCGGCGACGCGGCCAAGCTGCTCGAGATCGAGGCGAGCGCCGTCTACGGTGAGCACGAGGGCTGGACGATGCTGCCCTTCGAGGCCGACGTGCGCTGGATCGCGGGCGATCGACTCTGGCTCGACGGGCTGCTGATCGATCCTAGCAAGTCGAGCTTGGTCAGGGTTCCTGGCGACCTCGCGTTTCGTCTGGATCGCTGAAGATTTCGCGAGCTACCCTGCGCCCCAATGAGCGAGCAGGACCTGCCCGAGCCCACCCGCGTCCGCATCCGCGAGCTGCTCGCCCAAGACCGCGTGGTCTTGTTCATGAAGGGTCGCCGGCAAGCCCCGCAGTGCGGGTTCTCGGCCTCCGTGGTCGAGATGCTCGACGGCTTGCTCGACGACTACGCGACCGTCGACGTGCTCGCCGATGGCGAGCTGCGCGACGCGATCAAGACCTTCGCCGACTGGCCGACGATCCCCCAGCTCTATGTCGCGGGCGAGTTCATCGGCGGCGCCGACATCCTGCGCGAGATGGCCGATCAAGGTGAGCTCGCGGGCGCGCTCGGGCTCGCCGAGCAGCCGATCACGATCCCCAACATCACGGTCACCGAGGCGGCCGCGGCCGCGATCAAGGCCGCGTTTTCGGGCCCCGACGTCGACGAAGAGGACATGCTCCGGCTCGCCGTCGACAAGCGCTTCCGCAACGACCTCAGCATCGGCCCGCGCCAGCCCGGCGACGTGCTGGTCGAGAGCCGCGGGATCGTGATCGGCCTCGACCGCGCCAGCGCTCGCCGGGCCGAGGGCGTCACGCTCGACTATGTCGAGGGCCCCGAGGGCGTCGGCTTCAAGATCGACAACCCGGCCGCGCCGGCCTCGGTTCGCCCGATCAGCGCGCCCGAGCTGGCCGCGCGCATGGCCGCAGCCCGTGCCGCTGGCGGGGCGCTGCACCTCTACGACGTCCGCAGCGAAGAGGAGTACGAGCGGGCCTTCATCCAAGGGGCCGTCCTGCTCGAGCCCGAGGTCGCCGACGAGATCGCGGCGCTGGCTCGCGACACGCCGCTCTATTTTCACTGCCACCACGGGATCCGCAGCCATCGCGCCGCCGAGCACTTCGTCGAGATGGGCTTCGCCGAGGTCTACAACCTGAGCGGTGGGATCGAGGCCTGGTCCGAGCAGGTCGATCCGACCGTGCCGCGCTACTGAGCGGCTCGGTGGCCGACCGGCGAGCTCCCTCGAGCTCGCCATTTTTTTGTCGCCGACAGTGTCCTACATGTAGGATGATGGGGTACCTGAAGCGAGGAACCCAATCATGTCGTCGACCGCACGTGCTCCCCTTCGCGTTTTGCCCCTTCCCAAGCCCGGTCGTCGCGTCATCGAGCGTCGCAAACAGCGCGCTCCTGGCAGCGCCGACGCGCTCGAGCTGGCCCTGACCTCGGCCGCCGAGTCTGGCCTCGACGTGGTCTTGATCGCCGACGATCAAGGCATGCTCGTCTGCCACGGCCAGACCGAGCTCGATCTCGAGATGCTCGCCGCCGTCACCCCGATCATCGCTCGCGGCAAGGCCAAGGCCAGCATCAAGCGCAACGGATCCGAGCGCGAGCTGACCGTGAAGACCATCAAGGTCTCCGACGAGACGCTCCACATCGCGGCGCTCGGCGGCGACTCGTCCACGCGGGCGCTCGGGCTGATGCGCTCGGTCGCGGCCGCCCGTCGGATCCTGGCCTGAAGCTCTGGCCTGAAGCTGCTGTACAGGGCTGAACCCCCGCGCAGGCCGACGCCACTTTGGCGTCGCGCCGCTCGCGGCCCCGCGAATTCCCGGCCCGGCCGGCATGCCGCTCCCCGATCGTTGGGGGCCCATGGCAGGCGATCTGTCGAATATCCGACCTCCGGGTCTGGACCTTCCTTTGGCGGAGCCGCCGCGAACCGTTACACTCGCCCGCATGGCCGTCGAGCCCGCGGAAGCCGAGGAAATCCGCAACCATCTGCTCAACTACACGGGTTGGGACAAGGTTCCCGATGACGTGATGCGGACGTTCTGCGAACTCGCCACGCGGACCGAGTTCAAGCGCAAGCGCCCGCTCTTCCGCCGAGGCGATCCAGGCTGTGGTTTGTTCCTGGTCCGTTCGGGTGAGTTCAAGCTCAGCTTGATCTCGTCCGAGGGCCGCGAGCAGATCCTGTACCTCGCCGGGACGGGCAAGTTGATCGGTGAAGGTTTCCTACCTCACGAAGTTCAGTGCGCCGCGTCGGCCTTCGCCATGAGCGATGGCGAGGTCTGGCGCTTCGAGCATGACGACGTCGTGCGCATGAACGCCAAGTCCGAAGCGATCGCGTTCGCGATGATGCGGCACATGGCGTTCCGAGCGAACCGCTTGATCGACTTGATCCTCGATCTCTCGCTGCGCTCGGTTCAGCGGCGCCTCGCCAGCTTCCTCTACATGCTCGCGCTGCGTGGCGGCGCCGAGCAGGGCAAGCCGCACATCATCCCGCGCGCGCTCGACATGAACACCGTCGCGGCGCGACTCGGGACCGTGCGCGAAGAGATCTCGCGCGCGCTCAACCGGATGCAGCGCGAAGGCATTCTCAAGCTCAGCCGGCAAGAGATCGTCGTGCTCGATCTGGCTGCCCTCGAGGCAGTCACCTACGAGTGAAGGTCATGAGGGCACGCCCCGGCCTCCGCTGCGGCGCTCTCTTGCTCGTCCTGCTCGCGGGCTGCAAGCAGGACAAAGAGCCCGATCCCCACTCGTTGGCCGCGCTCGAGGCCGAGGGCCCGCCGCACACCCCCGACTGTCGCTCGTGGGACGCGGCCGCCTTCGCGGGCCTCGAGCCGCTGAGCGGCGGTGCTCATGTCGCGGCCTTCGAGCAGATCTGGCAGACGGTCGGGCTCAAGCACTACGACCCGACGCTGGCTTGCCTCGACTGGTTGGCCTTGCGCAGCAGCGTCGGCAAGCAGGTCGCCGACGCGGGTGACGACGCCGAGGCCGCCTACGCGGCGATCAACCAGATGCTCGGGCTGCTCGGGCAGAGCCACCTTCACGCGTCGCCGCCCATGCAGGGCAAGCGCGAGCACGTGGGCGGCCCTGCGATCGTCCCGATCCTCGTCCGCTGGATCCCCGACGCGCCGGGCTCGACCCAGCGAGCGATCATCGTGGTCGAGGCCGCGCTCGCCGGGCACGAGAGCGGGATCCCCCGCGGCGCACTGATCACCAAGATCGCCGGCGAGCCGATCGCCGAGCAGGTCGAAGCGCTCGCCGCCAGCGTCGCCGACCCGGCCGCGCACCCGGCCGAACAAGCCTTCACCATCGGTCGCGCGATCGGGGCCTCGCTGACCTGCCCCGTGGGTGGCTCGGTCGCGATCGAGTTCCTCGATCCGACCGCCGCCGACGCCCCGCGCACGCTCGAGGTCTCCTGCGTGTTGCCGGAGGGCGAGCGGGTCTCGCTCGGCAACCTGCGCGAGCTCCCGACCCGCGTCGACCATCGCGTGCTCGCCGAACCCGGCCAAGCAAGCCAAGCAGCCATCGGCTACCTCGCGTTCAATTTGTGGATGCTCCCGATGATCCAGCGCGTCGAGGCGGCGCTGACCGAGATGCGCAGCCAGGGCGTGCAGGGCCTGATCATCGATCTTCGCGGCAACCCGGGCGGCGTCGGAGCGATGTCGATCCCGATCGCGCGCATGCTCCTGCGCGAGGGCGCCAGCCTCGGCCGGCTTCAGATGCGCGAGTTCGATCAAGAGTTCAAGGTCGAGGGCAACCCCGACGCCTTCGTCGGCCCGATCGCGGTCTTGGTCGACGAGGGCACCGCGAGCACGTCCGAGATCTTCGCGATGGGCCTGCGCGACGTCGGTCGCGTGACGATCGTCGGCGCAGGTCCGAGCGCCGGCATGGCCCTGCCCTCGATGATCGAGACCCTGCCCGACGGCGGCCTGATCCAATACGTCGTCGGCGACTACCACAGCGGCAAGGGCAAGGTCGCCGAGGGCCTCGGCGTCGCGCCGCAGGTGCTCGTCGCCGAGTCGCGGGCCGACTACGCGGCGGGTCGCGACCCGGTGATCGACGCCGCCCTCGCCCACGTGCGCGAGCAGATCGCGGCTGCACCTGCGCCGGCCGAGCCCGCTCCCGCTCCTGTCGAGCCCGCTCCCGCCGAGCCCGCTCCTGCTGCGCCCGCCCCCTGATCGAGTCCTCCATGCGCGCTGCTCTTCTTCGTACCCGTCTCGCGTTCGTGCTGGTCCTCGCCAGCGCGCTGGCCTGCACCACCAACGAGACCTCGGGCTCGGCCGAGACGCCGACCAAGCACGGCGACGACGCGGGGCCCAAGCCCTCGCCCCGCGACGAGCCGGCCAAGCCCGCCTATCCGGCCGCCGAAGCGCTGCTCGCTCGCCATGTCGAGGTCAGCGGCGGCGCCGACAAGATCGCCCAGTTCAGCAGCCTCTACGTCGAGAGCACGATCGACACGGGCGCGCAGAAGCTCTTCGGCACGTCGAAGCTGTGGTGGAAGCCCGGCAAGTTCTATCTCGAAGAGCAGATCGAGGGCATCGGCCCGAGCAAGATGGGCTACGACGGCACGACCTTGTGGATGAGCGATCCGATCAACGGCTTGCGCAAGGTCGAGGGCCGCGAGGCCGCTGGCTACATCCAAGCCTCGTCGACCATGTTCCCGGCCCACGAGTGGCAGACCTTCTACAGCAAGGCCGAGACGACCGGCTCGGTCGAGGTCGAGGGCAAGAAGATCTGGGAGGTCCTGCTGACCAGCAAGGCCGGGCCGGACGTCACGATCGGCCTCGACGCCGACACCGGGCTGATCGCGTTCATGAAGACCAAGCAGCTCAGCCCGATGGGCGAGATGCCCTTCGAGGTCAGCAGCGACGACTACCGCGAGGTGCTCGGCTACAAGTTCGCGTACGCCAGCCACGCGTCGATCTCGGGCTTGGTCGACATCACCAACGTCACGACCAAGTTGGAGCCCAACGCGCCGATCGACGAGAGCCTGTTCGCGTTCCCGAGCGAGCACGCGCGCGTGCCCGCCGACCCCGCCGCGCAGCCGCCGATCGAGGCCCCGCCGGCCGGCTGAGCTGGTAGGCTCTCGAGCGATGGTTGCGACCACGCTCGAGCTTCAGCACACCACGCGGAGTCGATCGCTCGACGCGATCGATCCCAACTCGCTGACTCGGCTGACCATCCGCGAGCTCGACGAGATCTTCGCCGAGCTCGACTCGGCCACGCTCGGCGAGCTGCAAGGCCACAAGCGCGGCCGCGTGATGGCGGTGTCCGGCTTCGACTGGGTCCCGGGGATCGCCCGCAGCACCGTGCTGCGCTTCGTCAACGAGCTGCCGATCTGGCGGGGCAAGAGCTTCGAAGGCGAGTTCGGGGCCAACGCCTGGCTGCTCGGCAACGGTCGCCTCCAGTTCGCCCGCTATCTGGTCCGCGAGGCGCCGGCGCTCGACGGTCGCGGTCCGGTGATCCAGCTCGACTACGACGTCGCGGCCAATCCCCGGCCGCTGCGGCGGATCGTCGGCGAGCTGCGCCACCTCGGACCGGGCCTCTTCTTGGCCCGCATGCAGGTCCTGTGGGGCGATCGCGTCGTGAAGATCATGTACTTCACGCTCGAGTCGTGATCACGACCACCAGCGTGGGATGAAGCCGAGGCCGAGGCCGATCGGCAGCCCGGCCAGCAGCCAGATCATCAGGTAGCGGGTCCGCACCGCCTCGCGCGAGCCTTCGATCTCGGCCGCGATCGCCTGCGGCGTGCGCAGCAGATCGGCGTCGACGGCGAGCGGATGGTCGATCGCGTCGGCGAGCTCGAGCAGCGGCTGCGTCAGCTGGTCGCGCGCGTAGGCCCGAGCGAAGCGCTGGGCCGGGACGATCGCCAGCAGCAGCCCGATCGCCGCGCCCGCGAGCAGGTTGGTGATCCGATCGCTCGAGAAGAGCCCCATCGCCTCGCGCACCGGGCTCGGCGAGCGGTTCGGCCCGAGCAGCATCGGCTCCGGCACGCGCTCGAGCGGAGCGGGCTCCGATGTGGCAGCGGAGCCAGCTGCCGCCGCAGTCACAGCCGCGTTCGACGACGCCGCGACCATCGGCTTGGAGATCAGCCGAGGGATCGTCGGCGTCGGCGCGTCGGGGCTCGGCTCGGGCACGGGTCCACGCGCGACCGCGGCGAGCGCCTCGCTCAACAGCTCGGGCTGGGTCGGGACGCGCCGGTGCTCGATCGGGTGGGCGTCGTCGGACACGGGCTCCAACACCGCGCGCTGGCTGGACGAGCCCTCGCTGACGATCGCGTCGCGGATGATCGCGTGCGGACGCGTGGGCTCGTCGTCGAGCAGCTGAAAGACGTCGGCGTCGTCCGTGAGCGTGCGCCCGAGCTCTTCACCGAAGGCCGCGGTCGAGGCGGCGCGACGCTTGGGATCGGCGAAACCCTGGACCGGCGACGGCAGCTGCTTGTGCGGGGGCGTTCCCACAGCACGAGGCTAGTTTGCCGGGCCACGCGCCTGCAACCAAGTTCTCGAACCAGTCGACTTCGGCGGCGGGCCCACGATCGGATCCGCGTGCGCATCGGCTCGACACCGCTCACCGAGCTCGGCCCAACCAAGGGGTTTTTTTGCGCCGATCCGCCCCGCCCGTATGCTGCCCCGGACATGCGCCGGAACCTGGGAATTTGCTCGCTATCGTTTGCCATTCTGGCGCTGATGGCCTTTTCGCCAGGTCGGGCCGAGGCCAGTCCAGGCGTCGATGGCACCCGCAACCTATCGATGGGCCACGCCACGCGCGGGTCCTCGTCCGGGACCCAGGCCGCGCTGATCAATCCCGCGGGCCTGATGTACGGCCAGCAATTCGCGATCGAAGGCATGTACCAATACGACGCCCAGAGCCGGACCCACGGCATGGGCGTGTTCATCAGCGACTCGCTCAACACCCCTCGGGTCGCGCTCGCGCTCGGCTACGTGTTCATGCGCGGCGACCCGCGGCTCGTCTACTCCGACGCGCTCGGCGAACGCAAGACGCTCGGCATGGTCCACTTCGGCCACGAGATCTCGGGTGTGCTCAGCGTGGCGGTGGTCAAGAACTGGCTCTACCTGGGCGTCAAGCCCAAGTGGCAGTACTCGAGCCTGCGCTACCTCGACGACAACCGTCGGGTCCACGACTTCCGCCGCAAGCTCAACGCCTTCGGCCTCGACGCCGCGCTCGCGATCAACTTGCTCGACTGGGTCAAGCTCGCCGTGGTCGGCTACAACCTCGTCGGCCCCTCGGTCCCGGCCTGGACCGACGCCAAGACGGTCTCGTTGGTCGATGTCGCGGTCGACCCCAACGATCCGGCCTTCAACACCTCGCACATTCGCCGGCTGGCCGACTACCCACGCAGCCTCGGCCATGGCGTCGCGATCTTTCCGCTGCGCAAGCCCGACTTCAGCCTCAACGTCGACGCGACCTACGACTTCACCTCGTACTGGGACCAGAACAAGTACACGCGGGTGACGGTCAACGGCGGAGCCGAGTTCGTCGCCGGACCCGTGCCGATCCGCGTCGGTGGTTGGTGGGACAGTCGCGGTCGCGGCCAGGGCGACGATCGTGGCTACGTCAGCGGCGGCCTCGGCTTCTTCCTCGCGCCCAAGGTCGGCGGCGTCGGGGTCGACTTCGCGGCCGGCTTCTCGCAGCAGGTCACGGGCTCGCCCAAGGGCCAGCTCGACACCGTGATCGGCATCAACCTGGGCATCCGACTCCACCCGGATCTGTGATCATCGCCGGCTAGGCGTCGACCGCCCCGCCGGCTAGGCGTCAACCGCCCCGCCGGCTAGGCGTCGACCCAGCTGCGGTAGGCCTCGGGCGCGAGCTCGAAGCGCTCGATCCAACGGTGGATCTCCTTGAGGTCCCGGCTCAGCGCGCGCGCGACCTCGGCCGTGTCGCCGCCCGTGCGCGCGAGCTCGGCGACCAGCTTGGCCCGCAGCTCGCTGACGCTCTCGGGGCTCTGCGGCATGTCGCGGCGACTCGCGATGATGTCGTCGAGCAGGTCACGCGAGATCTCGCCGTTGGTCCCGGCCAGGATCGACGCGGTCCCGAGCGTCTGGTGCAGCTCGCGGACGTTGAAGGGCCAGCTGTGGCTCAAGATCCGCCGAAACGCTCGGGTCGCGATCTTGATCGTGGTCGAGCGCGTGGTCACGACGCGGGTCAGCACGCCGAGGTCTTCACGACGCTGACGCAGCGGCGGCAAGGTGGCCGCGAACCCGGCGATCCGCGAGTAGAGGTCGGGCCGAAACTTGCCCGCGTCGACCAGCTGGGCGACGTCGTGCAGGGTCGAGCAGATCACCCGGACGTCGAACCGGCGCGGCTGGGCCTCGCCGATTCGCATCACCCGACCCTCGGCCAGGGCCGCGTGCAGCTTGGCCTGAGCGGCGGGCGAGAGCTCGCCGAGCTCGTCGAGGAAGAGCGTGCCGCCCTCGGCCTTCTCGAAGATCCCGGGCTGCTCGTCGGAGCGACCGAACAAGATCGCGTCGACGCGATCGTCGGAGAGCGCCGCGAGGTTGGTCGAGATGAACTTGCCCTTGCGACCGCTGAGCTTGTGCACGGCTCGCGCCGTGACTTCTTTGCCGGTCCCGGTCTCGCCGCGAAGCAGCAAGGTGACATCGCTGGGCGCGAGCCGGACGAGGGTCCGTTGGATCGCGCACAGGGTCGGGTTGCAGGTGCCGCTGGGATCGAGCGCCTTGACCGGCTCGGCCGGCAGATCCCTTTGCAGGACCTCGCGGATCATCCAGAACGAGCGCCCGACTTCGAACACCTGGCCGGGCAGCAGCCGGGCCATGCCGGAGACCGCTTGGCGCTCGATGTGCGTGCCGTTGCGGCTGTCGAGATCGCACAGGTCGTACTCGAAGCCGAGCGAGGACTTGACCATCCGCAGCTCGGAGTGACGACCGCTGACCCAACCGAGCGGGATCCGAACGATCAGCTCGGTGCCTTCGCGTTCGTCCCGAATTTCGCTACCGCTGACCCGACCGAAGCGAACCTTCGTGATGTTGTCCAGCGACCAGATCCGGCCAGCCTCGACGAAGTCGTTCTCGCTCGACCCGATATAGATCAACCACGCGTGCCCGAGCGGAGCGCTGAGGGGGGCATCGTCGGTGAGCGTTTCCTCGGGGATCGTCACGTCGAACTCTCGAGCGAGCCGGCTTACCCGTTCGCCGGGGCGAGATGCTAGCCGGGTTCCAGCCCAACCGACAGCACGCAGGGATTTCGATCCAAAGGCCAGGATGAACCGTACAGGGTTGATCCCCGGCGAGCGCGAGTCGCGGGTCTCCTCGGGGCGGACGGGCGTTATAGTCCGCGCTCCGCATGACGCTTCAGAACCACAGCTTCCTCGACGCCTGCGCGGGCCAGCGACCGGCCCGAACCCCAGTCTGGTTGATGCGCCAAGCAGGCCGCTATCTGCCCGAGTACCGCGAGATCCGAGCGCGGGTCAGCTTCCTCGACCTGTGCCGGACCCCCGAGCTGGCCGCCGAGGTCACCGTCCAACCGATCGATCGGCTCGGCGTCGACGCGGCGATCTTGTTCTCCGACATCCTCGTGGTCTTCGACGCGATGGGCGTCGAGGTCGAGTTCCGGCCCGAGCCGCACATCGCCAAGCCGGTCCGCACCGCCGCCGAGCTGGCCAGCCTGCGCTGGGGCGATCCGGTCGAGGAGGTCGGCTACGTCATGGACGCGGTCCGAGCCTGCAAGCGAGCGCTGGCCGATCGCGTGCCGCTGATCGGATTTTGTGGCGCCCCCTTCACGACCGCGAGCTACCTGATCGAAGGCGGGACCAGCCGCGAGTTCCACGAGGTCAAGCGGCTGATGTACAGCGAGCCGCTGCTCTTCGGCGCCTTGATGGAGAACATGAGCGAGCTGCTCGCTCGCTACTTGATCGGCCAGATCGACGCGGGCGTCGACGCGGTCCAGATCTTCGACAGCTGGGCCGGCGCGCTCAGTCCCCGCGACTACGCGGCGCTCGTGCTGCCGCACACCATCCGTTTGGTCGAGCGCGTCCAGGCCCACTCGCGTCGCGTGCCGGTGATCTTGTTCGCGCGCGGCAACGCCAACTTGCTCGGGCTGAGCGCGAGCGCCCCCGCCGACGTGATCGGCGTCGACTGGAGCCTCGAGCTCGACGCGGCGATCGACGTGGTCGGGCCCGAGCGCGTGGTCCAGGGCAACCTCGATCCGGCCCTGCTCTTCGGCCCGCCCGCGCTGATCCGCGAGCGCGTCCAGCAAGTCCTCGCCGCGGGCCGTCGCGCTCGCGCCCACGTGTTCAACCTCGGCCACGGGATCTCGCGCTTCACCGATCCGGCGCTGGCCAAGCTCATGGTCGACACCGTCCACGAGGGGCTGCCCGATGCGGGCGCGTGAGCTCGTGGTGCTGACGCTCGCGCTCGCGGGTTGTCCACGCACGAGCCCCAGCATCACGCCGAGCGCCGCGGTCGAAGCCGAGGCCGAGCCCGCGCCCGAGCCCTTGCTGCCCGATCGACCCGCCAACCGCGAGGCCGGCGAGGTGCTCGAGCTGACCATCCCGCTGCTCGGCGCCGACCCGCTCGAGCTCGCCAGCCTGCGCGGCCGCCCGGTCGTGCTCGACATCTCGGCCAGCTGGGAAGAGGGCTGGGCCGAGCTGCACGCATTCGAAGCCGAGCTCGTCGCCGCGCACCCCGAGCTGGCCGTGATCGTCGTCTCGGCCGAGGCCGACGAGCGCTCGCTCGAGGGTCTGCCGAGCTCGCTGCTACCCGCGTGGGATCCCGCGGGCGCCTTGGCGGCCAAGCTTTCGATCGCCGTGTTCCCGACCCTCTTCGTGCTCGACCGCGAGGGCAGGATCATCGCGGTCTCGAGCGGCTGGGACGACGAGACCCTCGACGTGCTCGCCCAAGTGATCGACGACGCGCTCGCGCAGTAGCGGGTAGTCGAACGATTAAAATGCGAGAGCCCGAACGAGATGACTCGCTCGGGCTCGGGGCCTCCCAGGGGGACTCGGGAGTTCGCAATCACGCAGCCACGGTCACGCTCGTGCTGGTCTCGAGCTTCTCGAGGCGCGGCAGGGGCATGAAGATCGCGGCTTGCTTCATCCGACGCAGATCGTTGAAGAAGGGACGGACGGTCACCGCATCGACAAACTGGTTGATGAACTGGTGTGCGTTGCGCTGGTTGTACATGGTCGTCGTCTCCTGATTTCGTTCTGGTGGTTGGTTGGCCCGTCGCCATCTCTGGCGACTCGTGACTCTCGTGCTGATGTGCACGTGTCATGCCAATCGCATCCGCAACCCGGCGCTTTCACCTCCGACAGCAAAAAACCGAAGAACTCTGTTGCCAGAGCAGGCTCACATGCTCCTGCTCCAGCGGAACACGCAGGCAACGAGAGTCGCCACCTCGAGCGCCGAAGTCACGATCTCCATCATTCGGATCGTCGAAAGACCGAAATGAGGTTGTTCGCGGGCATCTCGAACACCCGGTCGAGCTGGAATCCATGTCGTGCGGCTTCGCCCGTCACGACATCCAGGTCACGAACACCCCAGCGGGGATCACGAGCCCGCAAGCTGCGATCGAAGGCCTCGTTGCTGGGCGCCGTGTGCTGGCCCGCGCGCATGAAGGGGCCATAGAGGACCAGCGGCCGCTTCGGGTCGAGCAACGCGGCCGCACCCGCGAGCAAACCGAGGCAGACCTGCCAGGGCGCGATGTGGATGACGTTCGCGCAGAACACGGCATCGAAGCGTTCGGCGCGGATCGACCAGTCCTCGATCGGCTGGGCCACGTCGAGCACGCAGGGGCTAGCGATGTTGCCAAGCTCTTCCGACCAAGCCGCGATGCTCGCGAGATTGGTGGTTTCGACATCGCTCGGCTGCCAGCGCAGGTTCGGCCACTGGCGCACGAAGTGGGCCGCGTGTTGACCACTGCCGCTCCCGACCTCGAGCACCCGGTCACCGTCGCGCAGAATTTCGCGCAAGGTCGCCAGAATGACATCGCGGTTGCGATTCGTGGCCGGAAAGTCGAGACGCGGATCCGAGTCGGGCATCGTGGGCCCAGTATGCCAGCGAAGCGAGTCGTGATCGTCGGTCGAGGCGCGCAGGTGAGCGCGCTGATCCATGCGTGGCTCGACCACGCGTCCAGCCCCGCGCTGGTTTGGCAGACCCAGGCCGACGACGCGACGATCGAGCGCGAGCTCGGCTTGGCGATCACGCGGGTCGGCGAAGGGATCGAGGTCGCGGGCCGAACGATCGCCTGCGTCGAACGAGCACCCGAGCTCGCTATCACCATCATGGTCGAGGGCGATCGAGTTCGTCTGCAGGTCGCCGACCAAGCGCCGATCGTCTTCGATCCCGCGCCGCTGCTTGCGATCGCGCCGGTGTTGCAGGCGCTGGATCGCGGACCGGGGCTGCGTTGGGCCTCGCTCTCGATCCTTCGCGGTCGCGAAGGCGAGCTCGCGCCGCTCGGTGTGGTCGAGCAGAGCGCGGCCGCGCTCGAGCAGGCCTTCGCGCGTCGCCTGCCTGCGCTGGTGGGTCGGCTCGCGCTGGGCCTCGCTCGCGGTCCGCAGCTCGGCACGCGGCTCGAGCTGGTCGCGTTGCTCGGCAACTCGACCGCGCAGGTGGTCGGCGACATCATCGAGCACCTCGCTCGGCAAGCCCCGCACGAGCTGCGCGCCTGCTCGCCGAGCGACAGCGCGACGGTGCTCGGTGAGGGTCGGATGTGGATCGCCGAGCGCTCGCAGGGCATTGGCCCGCTGACCCGGATCGTCGCCCACTTCGACGCCGAGGCCCTGCTGGCCAGCCGGGTCTGGGCGCGCGTAGCATCGCTCGCATGACGACGCCCTTCGTGTGTCTGCTCGTGGCGTTCTTGCTGATCTGGATCCCGCACGCGGCCGCGGTCGTGGCGATCCAACGCAGCGGGGTGACCTACGACAACAAGCACCCGCGCAAGCAAAAGGCCACGCTCGAGGGCTTCGGTGCGCGCGCCTCCGCCTGTCATCAAAACCACCTCGAAGGCTTCCCGCTCTTCGCGGCGGCGGTGTTCGTCGCTCACCTCGCGGGCGGCGACGCACGTCGTGCGGCCGTGCTCGCGAGCACCTACGTCGTCGCCCGCGTGATCTATACGATCGCCTACCTGGCCAACGCCGACTACTTGCGCAGCGCGGTCTGGACGATCGGGCTGCTCGCGACATTCGGCCTCTTCGTGCTCGCGTGGCTGTGAGCTCGGCGGTGTGCGCCGGCCCGCGAGGGCTGCTAGCGTCGGAGTCGATGCTTCGCCGCTCGCTCCGCACACTTCCGGTCTTTGCTCTGGCGCTCCTGCTCGGGAGCGCGTGCAAGCACCCCGGCGCCCACGAGGGCAAGACGCCGGATGCGAAGACCAAGCACCAGGCCAAGCACGGCAAGCGCGAGGTCGTGCTGCCCGAGCCGCTGCCGCTGCCGACCGACCCGCAGCTGGCCAGCTGGGTGGCCCGACCGGCCCAGGTGATCGCCCGTGTGCAGCCCTACTCGCCGACCCCGCTCGACATGCGGGCGGCTGCCGGCGCGCTGCTCGGGAACGTCACCCGAGCCGATCTCGCGCAGGCCTTCTCGACGGCGATCGATCTCGACGCGCCCTTCAGCAACGTCGTGCTCGACGAGGGCGAGGAGGTCATCCGGCTCTCGATCATGAAGCGCGAGAAAGAAGCTCTGGTCGGCCACTTGGCCAAGCTCGAGCGCGTCGGCGAGTTCGGTGCGGTCAAGCTGCCGGCGAGCGAGTCGGGCCCCGCGAGCCGACCCTGGTTGGCCTGGCTCGATCCTGTCGACCGCACGCTGGTCCTGGCCAACAGCGAGCGCGGGCTCGTCACCGGTCGCGGCATGCCAGCGGCTTATGGCGCGCAGCCGGTCTTCTTCACGATCGACGCGAGCTCGTCGTCCTTGCCGATCGATCTGCCCTTCGGTCGGATCCACGGAGTCGGCGACCTCGACACGCTCCACATCGATCTCGATCTGCTCGCGGACGCGCAGGGTGATCCGCTCGCCGAGATCCCGATCACCAACGGCACGCTCGGCGGTCTCTTGGCGGGTTCGAACCTCGCGCTCGGAGCCAGCTCGCGCTACGCCGAGCACGACAAGACCGTCAAAGACATCATCCGCGAGGTCAACGGCCAGGTCGATCAGCTGCCCTTCTTGGTCCGGGGCATCGGCGAGGACATGGCCAAGAAGCTCAACACCGTGCTGCGCAGCTGGGACGGTCGCGTGCTCGCGGCGATCGGTCCGGCCGGTCACGTGCGGATCGCCTACGGCTCCGACGATCCCGAGAAGGCCAAGGTCGCGATGATCCGGCTCTTGCAGTCCGCGGTCGACAACATCAAGTTCGCGCGCAACTTCGTCAGCGAGGTCCCGCAGGTGACCCTGCGCCGCGGCGTCGGCAAGGGTGACGGCAAGGACATCGAGCTGCTGGTCGTGCACGACGCGGCCAAGCTGGTGCCGGCCGAGATGCGGGCGCTGATCGACGACAAGGGCAAGCTCAACATCGCGATGGCCTGGTCCGAGCGAGTCGGCGGCGGCGTGGTGATCGCGGGCCCGCGCGCGGCCGAGGAGCTCGGTCGCTGGCTCGAGGACACCAAAGCGTCACCGAGCGGCGCCGACACTCAGCAGGAGCTGGTCGCTGCGATGGTCGCTGCGCAACCAGACAGCGTGCGAACGCTTGCACAGCAAGCCCAGCCCGACGTCGGAGCCGTGCTCGGGCTCGAGGCGACCTCGAGCCCCCGCTGGTCGGTCTCGATCGACAAGCAGGAGCACCGCTACGTCATCGATCTGGTCGATCTGAGCAAATCGGGCGAGGCCAATCTCGCGCCTGCCCGAAGCTTGTGAGCGCCCAGACCTGATCGGCTGAAACGATCGCCGCAGCAAGTGCGAACCTGGGCCCATGCGCACCGGACCCGCACGGCCGACCGTCAATTCTCGACCCGGATGGGTCGACTCGGATTCGCCGGGGCTCGCGATGCGAGCGATCACGCGCGAGCAAGCCCAGCGCAGCTTCGCCGAGGACGCGATCTTCGGGCTGTCCAGCGTGCCCAAGCAGCTGCCCAGCAAGTACTTCTACGACGCCGAGGGATCGCAGCTCTTCGATCGCATCACCGAGCTGCCCGAGTACTACCCGACCCGGACCGAGCTCGCGTTGATGCGCTCGCACGCGGCCGCGATGGCGCGCGCGATCGGGCCGGGCGCGCTGGTCGTCGAGCTCGGCAGCGGCAGCAGCATCAAGACCCGACTCCTGCTCGACGCGCTCGACCAACCCGCGGGCTACGTGCCGGTCGACATCTCGGCCGAGCACCTGGCGCTGAGCGTCGCTGGCTTGGCGCGCGACTACCCCAAGCTCGAGATCCTCCCGGTCGCCGCCGACTTCACGCATGGCTTCGAAGTGCCGATGCCGAAGGGGCGAACGCCCGCCCGCGTGATCGTCTACTTTCCGGGCTCGACGATCGGCAACTTCACCGCCGAGCAAGCCCGCGTGTTGCTCGGGGCGGTGACCGAGCTGGTCGCCCCACGCGCCGAGCTGCGCGCGGGCGCGCTGCTGCTCGGCTTCGATCGCGTGAAGTCGGCCGACCTGCTCGAGCAGGCTTACGACGACGCGGCCGGAGTGACCGCGGCCTTCAACCTCAACCTGCTCGCCCGGATCAACCGCGAGCTCGAGGGCGACTTCGAACTCGAGGGCTTTCGTCACCGCGCGGTCTGGGCCCGCGAGCCCGCGCGGATCGAGATGTACCTCGAGAGCCTGCGCGAACAGGTCGTGCACGTCGCGGGCGAGCCCTTCCGCTTTCGCGCGGGCGAGGCGATCCTGACCGAGTACTCGCACAAGTACACGGAGCTGCGCATGCTCGAGCTGACCCGCGCGGCCGGCCTGCGCCGCGCTCGGCTGTGGACCGACGCCGACGAGCTCTTCGGCGTCGGGCTCTTCGAACCCTGATTCGGCGCTCGGGCTTCGGGCTCGAGCGAGGTCAGCTCGGCAGCGCGCCGAGCAGGCGATCGAGCTCGCCGACGATCAGCTGGACGTCCGGGAGGCCGCGATAGAGCGAGCCGACGTCGCGCTGCGGCCCAGTGCCGTCGTGCGGCTCGTGGGGGATGTCGAGCACGTGCGGGGGCGGCTTCACGAAGTTCGCGTCCATCGCGATCATCAAGCGGCCCGGGCAGGTGCAAGGGTTCTCGCGATCGACGTGGTAGCAGCGCGGCGCGAGGTAGTCTTCGATCCGCTTGCGCGCGCGGGTGAGCCGGACTCGATAGGCGCTCTCCTTGATCCCGAGCATCTCGGCGGCGTCCTGGGGCGAGAGCCCGACCAGATCGGTGAGCACGAACGAGAGCCGGACACCGGGCGGCAAGCAGCCGAGCACCGAGGTCAAGCAGGTCCGCTTGAGCTCCCAGAGCATCAAGTGGATCTTGGTCGGGTCGTCGTCCATGCCCGGCGAGTTGAGATCGATCGGCCGAGTGATGTCCGAGCGCAGGATCGTGTCGAGCGATTCGAAGGAGTGGTCCGAGCGGCGACCGAGGCTCTCTTCCATCGTGCGGGCCATCATGCCGAGCAAGGCCATCGCCGGATCGGCTTCGCCCACGACCTTGCGCTCGTCGAGGCTCGCGACGTGGCGAACCAACTCCTCGACGTAGCGCGCCGCGTCCTTGCGCGAGCCCGACATCTGGTAACCGAACGCGTAGAGCCGAGGGATCTCGCGGGTCAGGAGCTCTCGAAGGGACTGGAGAGGGCTCGTCATGCGCGGGGCAGCTTACCACTGCAACCGGCCCTGTCGGAGCCAACCATCATCCAGGATGCACCGCCCGGCTCAGCGGCGAATCCGAGCCTCGAGCTGGTCCCAGAAGCGGGCCTGCATGGTCGCCCCGCCCTCGAGGCCGTCCAGACGGTTGATCTCTTGCATTCCGGTGGGGCTGGTCACGTTGATTTCGGTCAGGTGGCGGCCGATCACGTCGATGCCCGCGAAGAACTGCCCGCGTTCGCGCAAGTAGGGACCCACCGCCGCACAGATCTCGCGGTCGCGCGCGTTGAGCTCGGTCGTCTCCGGGCTGCCGCCCGCGTGGAAGTTGTTGCGCAACTCGCCCTTGGCCGGGACCCGCATCACCGCCCCGATCGGCTCGCCATCGACCAGCAAGATCCGCTTGTCGCCATCGCGCGCCGCGGTGACGAACTCCTGCGCGACCGTCCAGCGGCGACCGTCGTGGGTCGCGAGCTCGATCAGCGTGCTGAGATTGGGATCGTCAATCCGGCCTTGCAGGATCTCGCGCCCACCGAACCCATAGACCGGCTTGAGGATCATGTGCCCGCCGAAGTCGGCCAAGGCCGCCCGCACGTCGGCGGTCTGGCGGACCAATCGCGTGCGCGGGATCAGGTCGGGGAAGGCCAGGATGCTCAGCTTCTCGTTGAGCTCGCGCAGGCCGGTCGGATCGTTGACGACCAAGGTGCCGCTCGCCTTGGCGCGATCGAGGATCCAGGTCGCGGTCACGAAGCTCTCGTCGACCGGAGGATCCTTGCGCATCAAGACCAGCGCGAAGGACTCGAGCGAGCGCAGCTCGGGCAAGCTCGCGTCGGCCATCGGCGCGAGCGGGTGGGCGTCGCGAGGCGCCACGCGGCGAGCGTGGGCCAGCGCCCGCTCGCCGTCGAGCATGAGGTCGTCGAGCGTCGCGTACCAAGGTCGATGCCCGCGGTGCAGCGCCTCGGTGATCATCACGTAGCTGGTGTCGGCCTTCGGGTTCAGGGTCGACAGCGGATCGAGAACGAACAGGACATCGACGGTCTCGTCGGGGCTCATCGGGCGCTTGGTACCATTTTCATCCGGCTCGCCCCACGTGCACCGAAGGACGCGCCTTCGGGTTACTCACAGGTCGTCCACATCGCGGCCCAAACCTGTGGACTCGTGCGCCGACCCGGGATCGAGCGTGATCGGATTCGGATCACCGGCTGCTCACCCCTTCGCGCGACCAGTTGTGCAGCGCCGGCCGCTCCCGCATGCTGGTGGTGCATCGATTCGATCCGGTTTTTGGGACCCGCCATCACGGCCAGGCATACTTGTCGCACCCGTGCCTACATCCTCAAAAGACGCGCGAGAGCTCGCTCGGGAGCTACTTGGTTCCGCCTGGCCGCGGGTTCGCCGCATTCCGCTGATCCGACAAGAGGTTCGCGAGTCGCTGTCGGTCAGCGCGCTCGACCTGCTCTTTCAGGGCGCCGAGATGATCGTCGAAGGCGCCCGCGGCACCCGAGAAGACGGCCATGGCTACGCGACGGTGATGGTCACCGTCGATCTCGCCCGTGCGGCCGCGCTCTTGCGTGAGCGGGCCGATGAGGCGACCTCGGAGCGCGTGACCGAGCTGATGCGAGGCAGCGCGGTCGTCCGCCGCCGCTTGATCGACATGGCCCGGCCGCAGCTGGCCAGCATGTTCGATGTCAGCCCTCGATCGATGCGCGTCGAGCTGCTGCCGGTCGTGCGCTTCAACGGCACCAAGATCCTGATCGACGGCGACGTCGTCGTGACCCTGCGTCGGACCGCCAACGGGGACCTCGGATGAATCTCGTGACTGACCTCGCCACCACCACCGAGTCCACCGCCGAGTCCCACGCGCCCTCGACCGAGCACCTCTACTCGGTCGGCGACATCGCCCGACTCTTCGAGTTGCCCGAGAGTCGGGTCCGCTACTGGTCGCAGACGGGCTTCATCACGCCCTCGGTGCGGCAAGCCAGCCGGCGCTTCTACACCTTCCGCGATCTGATCGCGATCAAGGTCGCCAAAGAGCTGCTCGACGCCGGCCTGCCTTTGCAGCGCGTGCGTCGGAGCCTCGACGCGCTGCGCGTCCAGCTGCCCGAGGTCGACGCCCCGCTCGCGCGGCTGCGGATCCGCAGCGATCGCGAGCGCATCTTGGTCGACGAAGGCGAGTCCACCTACGAGGCCGCGACCGGGCAGCTCCTGCTCGACTTCGACGTCGACAAGCTGCGCTCGCAGGTCGCCGAGGTCCTGACCTTGCCCTGGGTCGGGGGTCGCGGGCTGAGCGAGGGCAACGAGCCGGCCTCGACCAGCGCCTACGAAGAATTCGCCCGAGCGCTCGCCTGCGAGCAGCAGTGGGACGGCATCGATCTCGCCGCGGTGCAGATCGGCGAGGCCAAGGCCGCCTACGAGCGCGCGACCGAGCTCGATCCCGACTTCGCCGCCGCCTGGACCAACCTCGGCAGCCTGCTCGCGATGCTCGGCGAGCTCGAGCGCGCCCGCGACTGCTTCGACGAAGCCCTGCGCAGCGACCCGGGTCAGCCCGAGGCCCAGTGCAACCTGGCCGAGCTGGCCTTGCGCGGCGGCGAGCTCGACCTCGCGATCCGAGGCTTTCGCCAGGTCCTGCGCAAGGAGCCCGACCACCTCGAGGCCCACTACGGCCTCGCCCGCGGCCTGCTCGAGCTCGGCGGCAAGGGCCAGGCGCTCGCGCACCTCGAGCGCTTTTGTGCCGCCGTCGATCGCATGCCGCGGATCGAGATCGGCGAGGAGCTCGACCTGCGCCGCAAGCACGTCGAGCAAGTCATGGGCGCGCTGCGCCGCGAGCTCGGCTGAGGCCCGCCGAAACAAATAGGGACTGCCGGGTTCGAACCGGCGACTTCCTCTGCGTGAAAGAGGCGCTCTGCCAACTGAGCCAAGTCCCTGTATTCAGTTGTCGAAAAGAGCGGGGCCCGGATTCGAACCGGGGTGCTTCGGAGTATGAGCCCGACGAGGTAACCTGCCTCCTCAACCCCGCTATATTGTGACGAAGCGACGGAAGTCCGCGCGGCTGGAGTCGAACCAGCGGCCTCACGCATATCAGACGTTTGCTCCAACCAACTGAGCTACGCGCGGATGTTCGATGGAATCGGGACTGCCGGGTTCGAACCGGCGACCTTCTCTGCGTCGGAGAGATGCTCTTCCAATTGAGCTAAGTCCCGTCGTACATTCGATATTCGATTGTCATGGTCTTGGGAATCGGCGCATCGCCGATTCTAGCGAATCGATGCCGATGCCGAAGCCGAAGCCGAAGCCGACCGAAGGTTGGCGGGCGGACACGAAGTGGAAGCCGGCGATGGGAGTCGAACCCACGTCCTCCTGTTTACCAGAGCGGCGACCAAGAGAGCTACACCGGCGGAAGAAGCCCCGCGGCGGTCGTGGCTGACCGGCGATTGTCTAGCAGACCAAAGCCGGGACGCTCGAGCGAACGATCGAGCCACATACCGCCGCGGGGGTGGTAATCGTGGTCGAAACTGTCGTGATGCGGTCCATGGCGTGGCGTTCGGGCGGAGGTCTAGCGCTATCCAGCTCTAACCATGTCGATCCGGCCAAGGGAGCGACATTCGGAGGTTTAGGGGATGAATGGACTCGGGTCAAGCCATCGATCGAAAATAGTCGAATCAAAACCATGTGACATTCGGCGGCGCGAACACGATGATGTGGGTGCATGAGCGACGCGCCCTCGAAGCCGAACCGCCTGGCCCAGTCGACCAGCCCCTACCTGCAGCAGCACGCCGGCAATCCGGTCGATTGGTACCCGTGGGGGGCCGAGGCGCTCGAGCGAGCCAAGCGCGAGGACAAGCCGATCCTGCTCTCGGTCGGCTACTCGGCCTGCCATTGGTGCCACGTGATGGCCCACGAGTCGTTCGAGGATCCCGCGATCGCGGCGGTGATGAACGAGCACTTCGTGTGCATCAAGGTCGATCGCGAGGAGCGGCCCGACGTCGACGCGATCTATCAAAAGGTCGTCGCGTTGATGGGCCAAGGTGGCGGCTGGCCGCTGACCGTGTTCTTGACGCCCGCGCAGCGGCCCTTCTACGGCGGGACCTACTTCCCGCCCAGCGATCGCTACGGCCGGCCTGGGTTCCCGCGCCTGCTCGCCGCGCTCGCCGATCTGTGGGCCAACAAGCGCGACGAGGCCGACAAGCAGGCCGACTCGTTCATGGACGGCTTCGCCGATCTCGCCCGATCGATCGACGAGGACAGCGAGAAGGCGGCCCCCGAGCGCTCGCCGGTCGCCACCGCCGAGCTGCACGAGGCGCTCGGTCGCGTGTTGGCCCGCTTCGACGCCGAGTGGGGCGGGTTCGGTCGCGCGCCGAAGTTTCCCAACGTCCCGGTGCTCGAGCTGCTGCTCGCGCTCGCTCGGCTCGAGCCCGAGGGCGAGGCCGGGCCCGCGCTGCGGCTGACGCTCGAGCGAATGTGGCGAGGCGGGATCTACGATCACCTGCGCGGCGGCTTCGCCCGCTACAGCGTCGATCGTGAGTGGCTGATCCCCCACTTCGAAAAGATGCTCTACGACAACGCGCTCTTGCTCGGGCTCTACGCCGACGCGAGCGTGCTCTGGCCCGAGCTGGGCTTCGCCAGGCGCGTGGTCGAGCAGAGCGCTGGCTACCTGCTCGCCGACATGCGCGTGCCCGAGTCGCCGGGCGCGGGGGCGTTCTACTCGGCGACCGACGCCGACAGCGAGGGAGTCGAGGGCAAGTACTTTTGCTGGACGCCGCAGCAGCTGATCGAGGCGCTCGGTGAGCCGCTCGGTCGCGAGCTGGCCGAAGCGCACGGGGTCACGCCCCAAGGCAATTTCGAACACGGCATGTCGGCGCTGCATCGTCCGCACGCGCTGACGCCCGAGCAGGACGAAGCGCTCGCGCCCGCGCGCGCCCGCTTGCTCGAGCTTCGCTACCAGCGTGTCCCACCGCTGCGCGACGAGAAGCTGCTGACCAGCTGGAACGCCTTGATGATCACGGGCCTGTGCAAGGCCGCGAGCGCGGCCGAGGCTTGGCCCGAGCCCGAGCTGCGCGAGCGCTGGCTCGCGGCCGCCCGGGCGACCGCGCTCGCGCTGCTCGAGCTGCATCGCGACGCCGCCGGTCGGACGCTGCGGGCGAGCTGGCGCGGCCGCGGCCACACCCGCGGCTACCTCGAGGACGTCGCGTTGCTCGGCAAGGCGCTGCTCGATCTGCACGAGCTCGAGCTCGATCCGCGCTGGCATCGCGAAGCCGAGGCGCTGGCGACCGAGCTGCTCGACCACTACGCGCGCCCGGGCGGCGGGATGTTCGAGACCGCGGACGACGGCGAGGCGCTGATCGAGCGGACCGAGAGCCAGCACGACTCGCCGCTGCCGAGCGGGCTCGCGGTCGCGATCGAGCTCTTCGCTCGGCTCGAGCTCGGCGCCGCGAGTGGGCACGAGCAGGCGGCCGCGCTCGCGCGCGTGGGCGAGCAGCTCGACGCCACGCTGCATCGCTTCCGCAGCGCGGGCAGCCAACCCTTCGCGCAGGCCGGGCTGCTGGTCGCCGCGCGCTGGCGGCATCCGAACGCCGCGCACGTGGCGATTCGAGCCCAGGACCGCGCCGCCGCCGAGCCGCTGGCCTCGCGGGCTCGCGCGGCCCGGCGCCGCTTGGCCTATCCGGTCGCGATCTCGGTCGAGATCGATTCGACCCGAGCCCAGGCCGACGCGGTGGTCTGTCGCGGGCAGACTTGCTCGCTGCCCCTGCTCGACGCCGACTCGCTCGAAGCCGCGATCGCCTCTCTAGAGCGGCCGGTGAACGTCGACCTTCGACCAGGTGTCGCCGCGGACGATCGTGTCGATGTAGGGCTGACGCAGGAAGTCGTGGGGAAAGCCGAGCTCGATCGCGCTGGCTTCGTCGAGGCGCCGGACCTGCTCGTCGTCGAGCCGGAACTCGAGCGCGCCGAGTGAGTCGCGGATCTGCGCGAGCTTGCGCGCGCCGATGATCGGGATGACCACGCCCGACTTGGCCCGCAGCCAATTGAGCGCGACCTGGGCAGGGCTGCGCCCGAGATCGGCGGCGATCTGGCCGACCACGCCCGCGATCGCGAGCTTGCGCTCGGTGATCCGACCGGTGTTCATCGCGAGGCGCCGGCTGTCCTCGGCCCCCGCGGCGCTGTACTTGCCCGTGAGCACGCCACCCGCGAGCGGAGCCCAGGCCGCGACCGCGAGGTCGAGCTGGCGGGCCATCGGGGTCAGCTCGCGCTCGACGGTGCGCTCGAGCAGGCTGTACTCGATCTGGAGGCCGACGAAGCGCGACCACCCGCGCAGCTCGGCCAACGCGACGCTGTAGGAGACCTGCCAAGCCGGCATGTCCGAGACCCCGACGTAGAGGACCTTGCCGGCCCGGACCATGTCGTCGAGCGCCCGCATCAGCTCCTCGAGCGGGGTGACGCCGTCGGCGGCGTGGACCCAATAGATGTCGACGTAGTCCATGCCGAGCCGCCGGAGGCTGGCGTCGAGCGCCGTGACCATGCTCTTGCGATGGTTGCCCGACGAGTTGGGATCGCCGGGTCGCTGCATCAACGAGTACTTGGTCGCGACCACGAAGCGATCACGATCGCCCGCGACCAGCTCGCCGACGATCTGCTCGCTGGTCCCGTTGGTGTAGGCGTTGGCCGTGTCGATGAAGTTGCCGCCCGCGTCGCGAAACGCCGAGAAGATCGCCTTGCACTCGTCACGACCGGCTCCGAAGCCCCAGTCTTCGCCGAAGGTCATCGTGCCCAGGCACAGCTCCGAGACCTTGAGACCGCTCTTGCCAAACAGCTTGTAACGCATCGTTCGTTGCCCCCACACACACTAACAGCCCGCTGAAGCGAGCGTTCCGATTTGCTCGGCCGCGCGCGCGCTCGACTTGCTACACTCGGACCACGCATGCCCTACGTCGAGTACGCCTGCGAGGGACGCCTGCTCTTTCGAACCGAGACCACCGAGTCGGCCCAGTTCGTGCCGCGGATCCACGAGATCGTGGTGATCGACGACGAGCCCTACCAGGTCGTCGACGTCGAGTATTGGGCGCGCAAGCTGGGCTCGAACGAACGCCGCTTCGTCTGGCCGACGGTCTACGTGATCCCGGTCGCGAGCGAGGACTGGAAGCTGCGGCTCGAGCGACGGAACCTGCGGGAGAAGCCCGCAGGTCCGCCGGTCCGCTACTGACTCGGGTTTTCAGCCACGGGTGGCTGACTCAGTTTCAGGACTTGCCGCCGAACATCTTCTCGATGTCGGCCGCACCCGGCAGGCTCGACAGATCGGGGACGATCGCGATCTCGATCCGGCGGTTCTGCGCCTGGCCCTCGGGCGTCGCGTTGCTGGCCGTCGGACGGGTGTCGGCGAACGCGGCCGCGTTGATCCGCGTGCCCGGCATGCCGGCTTCGACCATCGCCTTGACCACGTTGATCGAACGATCGGCCGCGAGCTCCCAGTTCGAGGGGTACTGCTGGGTCTTGATCGGCACGTTGTCGGTGTGACCCTCGACCTGATACTTGCGATCGGGGATCTCGGCGAGCAGCTTGGACACCTCTTGAATGGTCGCGAGGCCGTCCTTCGAGAGCTTGGCCGAGCCCGAGGGGAACAGGATGTCGGTCTTCAGCTCGAGCACGAGCCGACCGTCGACGACCTTGGCCTTGAGCTTGCCCGAGTCGATCAGCTGCTTGAACTTGGCGAGCACGGCCCGGTACTCGGCCGCGCGCGCGTCGGCGATCGCCTGCTGCCGCTGCAGCTCGGCCAAGGCGTTCTGCATGTCGCGGACCGACGCGGCCAGCTTGCTCTTGTCCTTGAGCACGCCCGCGAGCTCGGCCTCGGCATCGTCGGCGCGCGCGGTCGAGACCCCGAGCTGCTCGTTGAGGTCGGCGATCGTGGAGTTGAGCCCGGCGATCTCGTCGTTCAAGCGCACGACCTCGGCCTCGGTGTCGGTCAGCGCGGTCTGGAGATCTTTGCCGTGGTTCTCGGAGTCGGTCAGCGCCGCGCGAGTCTTGTCGAGCTCGGCCTGCAGCGCCGCGTGTTCCTTCTTGGTGATGCAGCCGCTCGAGACGCAAACCAGCCCGAGCACGACCATGGTCGTGCGGGCGAGGGTGAGGGTGCGGTGGTTCATGGCCGCGAGTATGCCCAGTGGACATACGCGGACCAATCCACCCGGCACGAATTGCCGCCGCTGTAATCGGGCTTTCGAGTCAAGCTCCGGCATGCCCGAACAACCCTCGCCGGAGCCCGAGATCACACCGCGCGAGCCCCAGCCCGGCCGACCGGACGAGACGCCACCGCATTGGGAGCCCGAGCCCAAAGAGCGCCCGCAGGAGTTCCCCGACCGGCCCGAGCCCTTTGCGACGCCGCCCAACGAGGTGCCCGAGTACGAGCCGCCAGGCTTCCCCGGGCCCAATCAGCAGTGGTGACGCGCGCGCTTCATCAGCGCGCGACCCAGACGGTCTTGAGGTTGACCCACTCGTACAAGCCGGCGCGGCCGAGCTCGCGGCCATGGCCGCTCGACTTGATCCCACCAAAAGGCAGACGGGGATCCGAGCGGACCTGATCGTTGACGAAGCAACAGCCTGCCGCAAACTGATCGCGGGCGATCGCCTCGCCGCGAGCGAGATCGCGGGTGAACACGGCCGCCCCGAGCCCGAACTCGGTCGCGTTGGCGAGGGCGATCGCGGCCGCTTCGTCGGCGACTCGCATGATCACGGCGACCGGACCGAAGAGCTCTTCGTCGGCCGCGGCCATGCCCGGCCGGACCAAGTCGAGCAGCGTGACCGGATAGTAGGCGCCGGGGCCCTCGGGCACGCGGCCGCCGAGGCGCAGCTGGGCGCCCGCGGCCACGCTGCGCTCGACCTGGCGGTGCAGCTCGTCGCGCAGATCGACCCGGGCCATCGGACCGAGCGTGGTCGTGGGATCGCGTGGATCACCGAGCTTCGCGGCCTCGAGCTTGGCCAGCACGCGCTCGGCGAAGGCGTCGGCGACCTCGTCGACGACGATGAAGCGCTTGGCCGCCACGCAGGTCTGGCCGCTGTTGTGCAGCCGCGCCCGCACGCATATCGTCGCGGCCAGGTCGAGGTCGGCGTCGGCCAAGACCACGTAGGGATCGCTGCCACCGAGCTCGAGCACGACCTTCTTGAGCGCGTGCCCAGCCAGAGCCGCGACCGCTCGACCCGCGCGGACGCTGCCGGTCAGCGTGACCCCGGCGATCCGACGATCGGCGATGACCTCGGCCGCCGCCGCGTGGTCGAGGATCAGGTTGCAAAACACGTCGACGAGCGCGGGCGGCAGCGCGGCGCGGACGATCTGCTCGAGCAGCAGCGCGCAGCCGAGCGTGTTGTCGGCGTGCTTGAGCACGATCGCGTTGCCGGCCAGCAGCGCCGGCACGGCCGCGCGCACGACCTGCCAGAAGGGGAAGTTCCACGGCATGATCGCCAGGATCACGCCGAGCGGCTGCGGCGAGGCGTAGCTGCGCAGCGCGTCGGTGCTGGCCGGCTCGTCGGCGAGCATCGCCGGACCCTCGGCGGCGAACCACTCGCAGAGCCAGGCACACTTGTCGAGCTCGGCCCGCGCTTGTGCGAGCGGCTTGCCCATCTCGGCGCTCATCCTCGCGGCGCACTCGTCGAGTCGCGCCCGCAGACCCTGGCCGATCGCGTGCAGCAGCGGCGCCCGCCCTTCGACCCCGATCGCCGCCCACTCCCGCTGGGCCGCGTGGACTCGGGCGAGCGTGGACTCGATCTGCGCGGCGTCGAAGTAGGCGTACTCGTGGAGTACGCGACCGTTGCTGGGATCGATCGAAGTCGGCACGAGGGTCGATATACCCTGCTTCCTGCGAGGATCCTGCTCGGTGGATCCTGCGCGGTGGATCGGGTTCTCGATGGACGGGCTTCACGGGGGGAAGAAGGGTCCCCCGCTCGGGCTCAAACACGTCGCCCTTCGAATCGCGCGTGCCCTCTCCCTGGTTGGAGTTCTTCTTCGATCGTCGCGCTCGTGCACACAAGCCAGGGGCTCGACTCGCCTCGGAGGGACCCTTCTTCCCCCCGCGCGCCTTCGAACTCGGTTGCTGACTCCGTCCTCTACAGGACCGCAAGATCCAGAATTTCTCGCGCTGTCTGTTGGCGACCGCGAGGACCGTCGAAGGCAAAGGCGGGCGGGGGGAAAGAGGGTCGCTCCGAGGCGAGTCGAGCCCCTCGCTTCGATGCACGAGCGCGACGATCATCGAAGATCTCCAACCAGGGAGAGAGCGCCCGCGATTCGAAGGGCGACGTGTTTGAGCCCGAGCGGGCGACCCTCTTTCCCACCGCAGAGCCTGGTGGTCGAAGCCGCGATCGTCCGCGAAGGACAAACCGAGTCAGCGCTCGAAGATCAGCGCTGCTTCCACATTCGAGTCAAATCCTTGGTCACGTTCTTCTGATGAGCCTCGAGCGTGCCGCCTCCGATCTCGAGCAGCTTCGCATCCCGCCAGAGTCGCTCGACCGGATACTCCTTGCAGTAGCCCGCGCCCCCCATGACCTGCATCGCCCAATCGGCCAGCTGCTTGCCGACCGGCGCGGCGAAGAGCTTGGCCGCGTCCGAGCCGACCCGCGCTCGGTTGTCGGGGCCGACGTCGCGGGCGACGTTGTAGACCAGGCTCTTGGCGGCCTCGGTCATCGCGTAGCCCTCGCCGATGTAGCGCTGGATCTGACCGAAGCGGTTGAGCGACTCGCCGAAGGCCTTTCGCTGCTCGGCGTAGTCGACCATGATCTCGACGCAGCGATCGGCGATCCCGACGCTCATCGCGGCCAGGGTCAGCCGCTCGATCTCGAGGTTGCGCATCATGTGGCCCATGCCGCCGCCTTGCTCGCCGAGCATGTTGGTGGCCGGGATCCGGCACTCCTCGAAGATCAGCTCGGACATGGTCGAGCCGCGCATGCCGAGCTTGTCGATGTGGTTGGAGGTCGAGAAGCCCGGGCACTCGCGGTCGACCAAGAACGCGGTCACCCGACCCTCGACCTTGGCGTAGAACAAGAAGCAGTAGCCCTCGCAGCCGTTGGTGATGTAGGTCTTGGTCCCGTTGACGACGAAGTGATCGCCCTCGCGCCGGGCCGTGGTCGTCATCGCTAGCACGTCGGTCCCCGCGCCCGGCTCGGTCATGCCCATGCCGCCGATCCACTCGCCCGAGAGCACCTTGTCGAGGTAGCGGCCGCGCTGCTCCTCGTTGGAGCAGTGGTAGAAGTTGTTGACGAAGAGCATCGCGTGGGCGAGGTAGGCCAGGCAAAAGCCCGGATCGACCTTCGAGAGCTCGTGGTGGACGATCACGGCCGCGACCGCGTCCATCCCCGCGCCGCCGGCTTCCTCGGGGATCGTGATGCCGAGCAGGCCGAGATCGCCGAGCCTGCGAAACAGGTTCACGTTGAGCGTGCCGAGCTGATCGTGCTCGGCGGCCTGGGGCTCGACCTCGCGGCGGGCAAAGTCCGCGACCGTCTCGCGGAGCATGCGGTGTTCGTCGCTCGGGTTGAACAGCTCGTTGGAGCGCATGGGGCCGCGACCATAACTTGGTTTTCGCGGAGCACGGCGCGCTCAGGGGCTGCATGTGACGTGAATCCACGATTGATCATGGTCTCTCGAACTATGATCATTCTTTCGACCACCGCGAGAGCACTGATTGAATCTACAGTGCGCGGTTCTTGCGCGAGACGAAAAGCGCGAGGGTTCTTGTCCGACATGTGTTAGAAGTGCCCGACCCATGGCACGGGAACTGACTCTCGTTGACGCCGGACTGGGAAATCTCGCCAGCGTCGAGCGCGCATTGGTCCAGGTTGGCGCCGCCACCCAGATCACCGCAGACCCCGATCGGGTCGCTACATCGCGTATCGTCGTGTTTCCGGGCCAAGGTGCGTTCGGCAAGCACACCGACGACGTGATCGGCGGTGCGATGGGCGAGGCGCTCAAGGTCGTGATCCAGCGAGGCGATCCCTTCTTGGGCATCTGTCTGGGCATGCAAATGCTCTTCGACGGCTCCGACGAAGGCGGCGGGCACAAGGGATTGGGCGTTCTACCGGGCTGGTGTCGACGCTTTCCCGACGACATGACCACCCTCGAGAACGAAAACGTGCGGAAACTCAAGATTCCGCACATGGGCTGGAACGAGGTCCAGCCCGGTGGTGATCACTATTACTTCGTGCACAGTTATTACGTCGATGCGGGCAATCCCGACGACGTGATGTGGTCGGCGACCTACGGCGACGTGAGCTTCGCCGCCGCGGTCAAGCACGAGAATGTCTACGGCTGTCAGTTTCACCCCGAGAAGAGCCAGCAGGCAGGGCTTCGCTTCCTGCGCGCTTTCCTGCTCGGGAGCCGCGCCTGAGCACGCGATGCTGGTGATCCCCGCGGTCGATCTGCTCGAGGGACGCGCAGTGCGGCTGGCTGGAGGCGAGCGCGAGCGCGCGACGATCTACAGCGAGGCGCCCTGGGAGCTCGCGGCCGAGTTCGCTCGAACCGGCGCGCGACGGATCCACGTGGTCGATCTCGACGGCGCCTTCGCGGGTCGGCCGGTCCAGCTCGACTTGATCCGCCGCTTGCTCGACGCGGCCCGCTCGAACTCGACCACCTGCGAGCTCGAGGTCGGCGGAGGCATCCGCGAGGCCGCGAGCGTCGAGGCGCTCTTCGACGCGGGCGCAGACAAGGTCGTGGTCGGGACGCTGGCCGTCCGCGAGCCCGCGACCGTGGCCGCGCTCTGCCGCGCCCACCCCACGGGCATCATCGTGGCGATCGACGCCCGCGACGGCATGGTCGCGGTCGAAGGCTGGCGCGAGACCTCGAGCGTGCCCGCGCTCGACTTGGCCCGCGAGGCCGCGCAATGGGGCGCCGCGGGCCTGCTCTACACCGACGTGCACCGCGATGGTCTGCAGGTCGGCGCCGCCGTCGAGGCGACCGCCGCGTTGCAAGCCGCGGTGCCAATCGACGTGATCGCGAGCGGCGGAGTCGCGACGCTCGCCGACCTCGACGCGCTGCGCGAAGCCGGAGTTCGAGCCGTGGTGCTCGGCCGAGCGATCTACGAGCGCAGCTTCACCCTCGCGGAGGCACTCGCACGATGCTGAAACGCCGAATCATCCCCTGTCTCGACGTCAAGAACGGCCGCGTGGTCAAGGGTGTCCACTTCAAGGGCATGCGCGACGCCGGCGATCCGGTCGAAGCCGCCCGCGCCTACGACCGCCAAGGCGCCGACGAGATCGCCCTGCTCGACATCACCGCGACCACCGAGGGCCGCGAGACCTTCGTCGACGTGGTCCGCAACGTCGCCCCGCAGATCTTCTGCCCGCTGACGGTGGGCGGCGGCATCCGGCGTGAAGACGACGTCCGTCGCCTGCTCAACGCGGGCGCCGACAAGGTCGCGATCAACTCGGCCGCGGTCAGCTCGCCCTTGCTGATCCGTCGGCTTGCCGATCGCTACGGCAGCCAGGCGATCGTCGTCGCCGTCGACGTCAAGCGGATGGAGCCGATGGCCCGCGACCAAGAGCCGATCTACGAGGTCGTCATCCATGGCGGCACGCGCTCGACCGGGCTCGACGCGCTGCATTGGTGCGAGCAGGTCGCCGAGTTCGGCGCAGGCGAGATCCTGCTGACCTCGATGGACAAGGACGGAACCCGCGATGGGTACGACTTGTGGATCACGCGTGAGATCGCTCGGCGGGTTCCGGTGCCGGTGATTGCGAGCGGTGGGGTGGGGTCGCTCGAGCATATTCGGCAGGGGCTGGCGCTGGGCGAGGGGGAGGCCGATGCGGCATTGGCTGCGTCGATCTTTCACTTTGGGTTGTTTACGATCTCGCAGGCGAAGCAGTATTTGAGCGAGCATGGGATTCCGGTGCGGCCGCCGGAGAAGCGGGCTGCTTGATCTTGCGGGGGATCGTTCGCGGATGATCCTTTGTGGGATCGTTCGCGGATGATCGTTCGTGGGGATCCTTCGCGGGTGATCGTTCGTGGGGATCCTTCGCGGATGATCGTTCGTGGGGATCCTTCGCGGATGATCTCGTGTCCGATGGAGGGGCTTTTCGGTCGGATTCAAGGCCCCGCTGCCGGTCTCGTCTCAATCCTTCGGGGGCTTCTGCTCGCCCTCCCGGTGCCTTGAATCCGCCCGAGCGCCTTCGAATTCGTGGACGCTTGGTGCCGCTTCTGGGGGAGGGACCGCGAGCGTCGATGAGGCGGATCGTTCGCGGGTGATCTCGTGTCCGATGGAGGGGCTTTTCGGTCGGATTCAAGGCCCCGCTGCCGGTCTCGTCTCAATCCTTCGGGGGCTTCTGCTCGCCCTCCCGGTGCCTTGAATCCGCCCGAGCGCCTTCGAATTCGTGGACGCTTGGCGCCGCTTCTGGGGGAGGGACCGCGAGCGTCGGAGAGCCAGGAGATTCAGAATCTCGACTTCGGGTCGGGGAGAATTCGGAGTCGGAATCTCGACTTCGGGTCGGGGAGAATTCGGAGTCGGAATCTCGACTTCGGGTCGGGGAGAATTCGGAGTCGGAATCTCGACTTCGGGGTCAATTGAGCTTGAGCAGGCGCCAGAGGGCGACGATGAGGTGTTCGGGGCCGAGCTCGAGTTCGGGGCGGTCTTGGGCTTGGGCGAAGAATTCGGCGATGACGATGACGCCGGCGAGCAGGGCGGCTTCGCGGTGGGGGGCCATGGAGAGCTGTTGGGCTTCGTCGAGGGCGCGCTGGATCCAGGCGTTGCGGAGGCCGAATTCGATCTCGATCGAGCCGTCGCGGCGGCGCTTGCCGAGCTTGGCGGGGCGCCATTGGAGCATGCCGGCGTCGAAGTGGACGGGCATGGCGAGGGATTGTTTGATGATGTCGGCGAGCAGGGCTTCGCGGCGGGCGGGGAGCGGGCGCAGGGGGACGGCGGTGAGGGAGAGTCGCTTGAGCTCTTGGATTTGTTGGGCGCGGTCGCTGGGGCGGGCGACGCCGAGGACTTCGGCGAGCTGGTAGCGATCGGCTTTGGCGACGAGGGTGCGGGCGTAGTCGACGAAGTGATCGAGGCGGCGACGCTGGGGGCCTTCGGGTGGGAGCAGGGCGCGTTGATGGAGGGCGTCGGCGACGAGCGAGCGGGCGTGGTCGGTGATCTCCTTGCGCATGAGCATGGGGCCGGCGCGCTGGCCATCGAGGGTCAGCCAGAGGCGGCCGGAGACGCGGCCGAGGGGTTCGTCGAGCTCGATGTCGCCGATCCGCAGGCCCTTGGACCACAGCGCGATGCCTTCGGAGCTGCCGTCGCCGGCGACTTGGAGGCGGCCGACGAAGAGGGAGTGGACGACCGAGCGGGCGAGCAGCGGGGGGAGCTCGCGGGCGCGGCGACGGATGGGGGCGTGGCCGCGGCTCTCGGAGGCGAGGGTGTTGCTGGCTCCGAGCTGGGCGGCGCCAGGCGAGTAAGGGTCGAGGCCGGCGACTTCGTGCAAGAGCGCGGCGACGCCAGGACCGACCTCGAGCACGGGGCCGCCGAGGCTGCGATGCACGGCGCCGAGCGGGACGAGGCCTGGGGGCGGTCGCTCGGCGAGCGCGCTGGCGAGGCTGACCAGGCGCGAGGGGCTGAGCGCGCGTGGGTCGTAGCGATCGAGCAAGGGCTGGTCTTGGAGGCCGAAGCTGTCGTGGTCGAGGCCGCGGGCGACGAGCAGGTGACCGAGCAGGCGCAGCCGGGCGAGGCGATCGTTCTTGCGCTCGAGCTCGGCGGTGATCGTGGCGCGGGTCCGCAGCAGGTGACGCTGATCGTCGACCACCTTGGCGCCGACCAAGGGGTGAGCCTCGGGCACGACCGGCATCTCGAAGATCGCGGCGGCACCGACCACGCGATCGAGCAGCGGTCGCGCCCACTCGATCGCGATCCAAGGTTGCAGGCGCGGGTCGGCCGATTGCAGGCTCGGGTAAGCGCGCTGATCTTTGCCGAGCACGATCACGCCGGGCTCGCGCAGCTGGCGAAGCGCGTCGCGCAGGGTCTTGCTCGCGCCAGCGCGATCGCGGGCGACCTCGACGTCGAGCAGCACGCTGTCCTTCCAGGCGAGGCGCAGGCCCTGCTCGGTCCGCTTGTAGCCGAGCTCGAGCGTGGCGCCGCCGAGCTCGTCGAGCGCCCCGCGGACCAAGGGGTTCTCCCAGGCGTTGCCGCGGCCGAGCACGTGGACGAGCAAGGCCTCGCGGTGATCGAGCGCGAGCCGGCGGGCCTGATCGAGGATCGCGGCGGTGGTCGAGTAGGCGCGACGCAGCGAAGGCACGTCGATCTCGCCGCTGCGGGCCTCGACCCGGACGATCAGCGTGACGCCAGGGATGACCTTGCCGAGCGCCCGCTCGCTCGCGATCCGGCGCTCGTAGGCGAGCACCTCGATGAAGCCCATCGTCGCGGTCGGCGAGCGATGCACGTAGGCCTCGATCGCCATGCGCAGGTCGAGGTCGCCGTCGCGGACTACGTCGGCCGGGAGCACGATCGGGGTGTCGCGGGCCAGGACCAGCGACTCGTGGCTGCCGGCGCGCAGCGAGGTCAGGTCGGTCGCTTCGAAGTCGGTCTGGTTGCCGAGCGCCTGCAGCGGGATCAAGCGGGCGTTGGGGTAGCGCTGGCGGAGCAGCTCGAGCTCGGAGGGCCACAGCGCGAGCAGCTTGGCGCGCGCGAACGCAGGCACGTCGGTGATCCGATGCCGCCAGACGTAGAGCCGCTCGCGGCCGTGCTCGGCGTCGCCGTCGAGCTCGTCCGCGGGGATCGGCCGGCCGCTCGACGCGATCACGCCCTCGAGCCCCTGCGGCCACTGGACCTCGAACGCGTTCTCGCTCGCGCCTTGCCGGTGGGCCAGCGCGTCGTGCAGCCAGGCGACCAGCAAGTCGAAGGCCCCGTCGCGGACGACCGACTGCTCGTCGGCGGTCAGACGCAGGCTCGGGCAGTCGATCCAGCCGGCCAAGGTCTCGCCGATCGCGAGCTTCGACTCGGCCAGCGCGGGGCTCAGATCGACGAGGCGCAGGCCGTCGCGGATCAGCCAGAGCGCGCCGCGGATCGCCGACTTGCTGGTCAGCCCCTGCGAGGGTCCGAAGAGCGCGTGGCGACCGAGCTGGATCGCGGGCCGGGCCAAGCTCGGCCCGAGCAGGAGCTGGCCTTCGTCGCCGACGATCGACTCGTCGATCTCGCGGACCTGCGCGCTCGACCAGAGCTCGGTCAGGGCCTTGGTCAGCTCGGATCGACCTCGCAACCACCGACCCAGCCGCGTCCCCCAACCAGGCCGCGCCTCGACCCAGCGGATCACGAAGCGGCTCGCGCCGACGCAGGCCTCGGTCTTGCGCTCGCCATAGGGGTCGCGCTCGGGGTCGCCGGCGGCCTTGCCCTGGACCTGATCGCGCCGCTCGAAGCGACGACCGCCGGCGGGTGTTTGGAGCTCGATCGCGATCGGCTCGCCCGCCAGCGCCTCGTTGAGCGCCCGCCCGACCAACATCCGAAAGCGCTGGAGTCGGAGGGTCTGGCGAGCGTCGAGGTCGTCTTCGTCGAGCGTCAGCGGCTCGCCGAGATCCGCCTGCAACGCGCCCGCGAGCATGTCACCCAAGTCGAGGCGAGCGAGGTCGAAGCCGGGCACGATCACGTCGATCGTCGTGGTCGCGCTGGCCTCGTCGGACTCGACCGCGATCCGGGCCTCGGCCAGCTCGCTGAGGCTGTTGGCGGCGCGGACCAAGGGCAGCGTCCACGCCCAGGGATCGGCCCCGCGCGTGCGGACCTGCGCGCGCAGCTGCAAGAGCGCCTGCTCGCGCGAGACCGTGAAGCGATGGCGCGAGGCGTCGAGGCTGCCCAAGCGACGCGCGGCGACCAGATCGGCGACGGCGGGGTGCATCGCGCTGGTCATCCCTCGCCTCCCGGCTGGCTGGCGAGCGCGTCCGCGGCCTCGATCAAGCGCTTGGGATCGGGGACCTCGTCGAGCTGGCCGACGATCCCGGCGACCAGAGCCAGCGCGGCCAACATCGGCTGGCGGACGAAGGCCTCGATGCCCGCGACGACCAGCAGGTTCGCGCCGTTGAGCCAGAGCGTGCGCGCCTTCAAGCTGGCCTTGGGCACCCGCGCGCCGCCGTGAAAGGCGAGCGGTCGGGCGGCGCCGAGCACCTCGGGGCCGAAGACCGGGTTGGGGTCGTGGCGGCCGGCGAGATCGAGGTAGGCGCCGAGCGAGACCGAGACCTCGTCGAAGCCGAGCTCGCGCAACAACGCGCTGATCAAGCCGCACAGGCCGACGCCTTGATTCGGCCGCGGCTCGACCCGAGCGATCGCTCGCTCGACCGCGATCAGCTCGGCGTCGACCAGCTCGGCCAAGCCGCGCAGCCAGGGCCCGTCGTCGTCGAGGTTGCCGGCGAGCACCGGCAGGCTGGTCGGGCGCAGGGCGAGCAACAAGTCGCGCATGCCCGCGGCGATCGGGCTGGCGGCGTCGAGCTCGGGTCGGACACCGAGCAGCAGCGGCCGGCCTTTCATGCGCTCGCACGCGGCGTCGAGGCTGGTCGCCTTGGCGTGGACGAGGTCGCGCAAGAGCGCGCGCGCGCGCGACTGGCTGCCGAGGTTGACCCGCTCGATCGCGAGGTGAGCGTGGAGCACGGTGTAGAGCGCGTGGCGATCGGGGCTCCACTGCGGGTCGACCTGATCGAGCGACTCGGGCATGTCGACCGCGTCGGCGCCGGTCTTGGCCAGCGCTTCGAGGCGGGTGAGCAGGTCGCCACGCAGCAGGTGGACCTGGGCGAGCAAGCGCTGCTCGATCTGCTTGCGGCCCTCGTCGTCGACGACCTTGTCGCGGGCGAGCGTGGTTCGCAGCGCCGGCGAGTCGGCCCAGACCTGCAGGTGATCGCAGCTGCTGCCGAGCGCGTTGGCGATCCCGCCGAGCAGCTGCTTGGGCCCACCCTCGGCCAGGATCAACCCGCGGCGCAGCAGCACGGCGTTGGGCGGGACCGCGAAGGCGACCCGCAGGTTGGTGTCGCCGCGGACCTCGGCCCGGCTCAGCCCGGTCGCGAGCTCGGGCTCGGGCGCGTCTTGGATCAGCTCGGGCGGCTCGCCATTGTCGCGATCTTCGAACGCGATCTCGAGCGGGACGAAGCGACACCAACGCCAGAGGCTGTCGCGGATCGCCTCGGCGATGCCGGCTTGCTCGGCCGGACGACCGCGGCGAAACAAGCTGATCGTGGTGCCCTCGACCGGGTCTTCGAGCGCGACCTTTTCGAAGGTTCGATCGGCGTGAAAGAGCAGCTCCCAGGCCTCGCCGCCGCGGCCGGTGTGGACCAGCACGGCCTCGGGCTCCCAAGCGAACACGCTGACGAAGCCGATGCCGAAGCCGCCGGCCATGGTTCGATCGCCGCCCTTGCCCGACGAGAACAGCTTGGTCAGCTCTTGATCGATGATCGCCTCGTCCATGCCCGCGCCGGTGTCGAGGACGCCGAGCTCGAACACGACCTCGTCGAGGGTGCCGGCGATCGGGTGGCTCTCGAGCGTGACCTCGACCCGATCGCTGCCCGCGTCCATCGCGTTTTGGACCAGCTCGCGCAGGAAGTCGTAGGGCGACTCGAATTGCGCGACCAGGCGTGCGAGCAGGGCGTCGACGTCGGCGGCCATCGGCGGTCGGGATCAGCGTCGGCGCAGGCAGGCGACGAGCTCGAGGTGGGCGGTCTGCGGGAGCGTGTCGTAGCCACGCAGGCGCTCGAGCTCGTAGGCCGGGGCCAGCCGCGCGAGGTCCTGCGCGAGCGACTCGGGGTTGCAGCTCATCATGTGGAGGCGCGGCACGGCGAGCTCGACCAGCCGCGCACAGACCTCGGTGCCGAGCCCGGCGCGCGGCGGATTGGCGACGACGAGATCGGGTCGCTCGGCCTTGCGCGCGAGCAAGAAGTCTTCGACGGCCATCGGCGCGATGCCGAGCGCCTGGGCCGACTCGGCATAGGACTCGCACGCGATCACCTCGCGGTGACGCGCTCGCAGCAGCGCCGTGGTCACGCCGACGCCCGCGTAGAGATCCCAGACTCGCTCGCGTGGCTCGGCGTCGCCCAGATCGATCAAGTCGAGGTAGGCCTGCGCCGCCATCGGCGGGTTGGGCTGAAGAAAGCCGAGCGGGCCGACCTCGACCTGCACGCCCGCGAGCTCGAGCGTCAGCGTGCCGACGCCCGCGAGCAGCTCGGGCGCGCGCCCACGGATCGCGTTGCCGCGCTCGGGCTGAACGCTCCACGCGACCCCGGCCAGCTCCGGCGACGCGGCCATCAAGGCCTCGGGCAGCAGCTCGGCCGCGCGGCTGTGGTCCGCGTCGCCCTCGCCCGGCGAGGTGATCAAGGTCAGCAGCACGCGCTCGCCGTCGGTCTTGGCCCAGGCGTAGCGAAGGTCGCCGGTCGCCGGCTTGTCTTGATGTCCAGGTCGCCAGCCTTGGATCCGCTCGAGGTTGGCCTGCCGGACCAGCTGCTCGAACACCCGCTCGATCGCCGGGTGGTCGACGAGGCAGCCGTGCATGTCGGCGATCTGCCCGGTGTGCGCGAGCGGGTCGGCGCGGCGGCTGCCCAGCCACAACTTGCCGAGCTTGCCCGCGACCACCCGCTTGCTCGACCAGCGATAGCCCCACTCGTCGCCGCCGATCAGGTCGGCCTCGGCGAGCTCGAGCCCGAGCCCACGCAGTCGCTCGCGCTTGGCCTCGCGCTGGCCGGCGACGTTCAGGTGCATCAGCGGGCAACCACCGCAGGTCCCCGCATGACTGGCCTGCGCGAGCGGGTCGCGATGCCGAGGGCAAGGCGGCGAGCGCCGCTGCGGATGCGGCTCGAGCAGCTCGAGCATGTGCCCGTAGGCGTTGGCGGAGAAGCGGGCGAGGTTGTCGACGCGGACCCGGGCCCGCTCGCCGGGCAAGAGGCCCGGCACGTGGAGCTGACGGCCGGCGTGTTCGACCACGCCCGATCCCTCGGCGTCGGTCGCTTGACCGCGAAGCTCGAGCTGGGCACCGACGGCGAGTTCGGGGGTGGTCACGGGCGGGAGCGTCGCGAATCTGCGCCGCTTCGTCACCTCGCCGGCGCAAGGCCGCTCTATCGCCTAG
>JAMHUH010000974.1:0-2907 GCA_035904925.1 Nannocystaceae bacterium | reverse complement strand
GGAGTGGTCCGAGCTGTTCCGGCAGCACGACCAAGAGATGGTCCGCGTCCGTCTGCTCTGGCGTCGAGGTGGGGGTCGCTACCGACCGCTCGTGCCGATCAACCTCGCGCTCGAAGAGCTGGAGAACGCCCCCTTCGACGAGTGGGAGGATCTCGAATTGTCCGAGAGCCACCTCGACTGGATGACGGTCGACCACGAGTCGCTCGTCGCCCAAGAGCGGCGCTACGACGACACGGCGCGCGATCTATGGGCCGTGGCGGTCATGTGGACGCGCGCCAAGGGGCCCGTCTGCGACTTCCAGCTGCGCGGCTACGGCCGCCAGAGCGAGATCCTGTTCGAGGACGGCAAGCGCTGCAACCTCAGCGGCGAGCGAACTCGCTACGAAGACGACCCGGTCGAGCGCAGCGGCATCGACGAGAACGTTCGCAAGCTCATGAGCGACGAGCGTTCGTCGTGGCGGCACATCGATCAGGTCAAGGACGGCTTGATCAACAAGCTCACCGACGAGCGCGGCCGCCTCTTCGACAACGTCGAGCGGGCCTCTTCGGCCGCGCCCGCGATCATCAGCAACGTCCATCGCCTGCTCGATCGGGCGATCGAATTCCACCACCAGAGCATGCACGAGTACGTCTCGCGTGCGGGTGGCGAGCGCGAGCTCGAGGCGCGAGCCTTCGCCGAGCTGCAAAAGAGCCGACGCATGGAGGCGGTGGTCGGCTTCCTCAAGGACGCTGCGCAATACGGCGCGAGCGCGGCCTTGCCCTTCATTCAGATCATGCGCGAGCAGGGCGTCGCCGTCGCCTCGCTGCCCAACTTCCAGCTCGCGCAGCAGGCCATCGGCTACCTCGCGCTCACCGTCGACGAGGCCCAGCTGCACGCGTGCCTGTCGGGAACGCCCGAGGAGCTGCGTGACGCCGTGGCCATGCTCTTGAAGCTGCTCGATCGACTCTCGCGCAGCCAGGACGAACTTCGGGTGCTCATGGACTTCGAGCCCTCGCTGCGCTCGGTGTTCGCGTCCGCAGCGTTTCGGCAGGTCGCGTCGCCCGAGCAGCGGATCGCCGTCAACTTCATCATCGGACGCGTCGCGCTGTTCCGGATGCAGATGAACGACGATGGCTGACAACGACGCGTTCTTGCGCAAGCTCGCCGCGCGGATCGGGCTGCCCGCCGATGCGACGACGAACGAGGACCTCGAGCGGGCGCTGGCGAGTCGGCTCGGGTTCGATCGACGGACCGACGAGTGGGCGATCGGCTGGCTGGAGGGCCTAGTTCGGCGAGGCCCATCAGACCCCGTGCGGGTGGTTCAAGAGCCGCGCGAGCGGACGGAAGGGCCGGCGTTGACCCGTCGGCGACGAGCGAAGGTGCGACCATGAACGACTACGATCCCGACGACCCCCACAACTTGCGACCCGTGATCGAGGACTTTTTGAACAAGAACGTCCTGAGCCGCGAGGAGCGGCGGAAGGGGTATGCGTTCTCGAAGTTCGAGGTGCTGTTCTGCGATCAGTACGAGAACGAGTGGGAGGGCGTCCGCGCGGCGATGACCGTGAGGTTCGTAGTCAACGTGGCGGCCACGTTGCACACCCACACGAGCAAGTGGCGGCGGCCTGAGCCGAGCTGGTCGCCGAGCGGCGTGACGCCGAGGGATAGCGAAGTCGTTAGCCCTTGGGCCTAAACTGCCCGAGCCCGAAGTGCGCCCCGTAGCCAAGCACGACGGGCCCCTCGACGTCCTGCGCGAAGGTGATCCGAAACCCCAGCCCTTGCCGTCCCGCCATCCGCTCGCGGTCCTTCTTGCGGTAGCGAACGAAGCGGTTCCACCCGAACGCGCTTTGCGACTCGGGCTCGTAGGGCTCGACGCTCACCACCTCGTGGCCGAGCACGTCTTGGCAGAGTCGTCGAAGCTGGTCCTCGGGTGCATCGAGGATCTCGCCTCGGCGATGCTTGACGAAGCGCGGCGGCATGAAGGGGGTCGCGCTCACCCAAACCCGCGCCGGGCCGAACACGTCGGGCTCGAGCAGGGCCTGCAATTCGTCGAGGTTCCCGTAGCCCGCGAGGATCAGGTGCAGCGGATGGTCGGACTCGCCTCGCAGTTGCCAGGGCTTCGACCCCGTGATCCGCCGCTGGAGATGGCGCCAAGCCTCGGGCTCGAGACCATCGCGAGCCCAAACCAGTACGCGGTCGATCCGGGTTCGTCCCTCCCGTTCGGGATCGGGCCCGGCGATCGGGAGGAAGTACGCGTGACCATGCCCCTCGAGCGGCTGGTCGTGCTCGTCCTTGCCCGAGAACTGCCAGTGGGCCGGGCCCGCATCGCGTCGACCCATCAGCGACGACCGGAAGCGCTCGGCGACGATCAAGGTCTGGTCGATCGTCGGCAACACGGCGCTCTCGAGCAGGACCACCGCGCCGAGTGGACCGCGAGGCGTCGCCCCTTGCCGCTGCGGCCGTACGCGGGGCCGCTCGGCCACGCGATAGTCGACCCAGCACGAGCCGGGCGCCTGCGACCATCCCTCGCGCTGCATCGCGCCCGTATCGACGTTGAGCGCCTCCCAGACCGATGCGGGTAAGCGGATCGAGGACTTCTTCTTGCCGCTCGTGGACGCCGTCGCGGCCCGTCCACGCCAATCGGCGAGCGCGTCGCTGGACTGGGCCGCGAGCAGCCGAACGCTCTCGCCACTCGACGTGGGCTCGTCGAGCGTGATCGGCCGTGCGTTCGGTTGCGTGTCGATCGAGTCGATGACCGCGATCTCGACCCAACTCTCGGCGCGGCCAAGGTAGCCAATCTGCTCGCTGAGTCGCTCGAGCAACGCGCGCTGAGGCGTCGTCAGCTCGACCGCGGGCCACCACACGAGCACATCCGCAGGCGCCTGGGCGCCTTTGCCGACGGCGATGAAGGTGTCCAGCACCTTCACC
>JAMHUH010000973.1:0-7689 GCA_035904925.1 Nannocystaceae bacterium | reverse complement strand
GAGCCGCTGCGCTCGCGCGTGCTCGAGCGCGCGCGCAGGCGTGGCGTCGGCGACAACTTCGAGCGGCTCGACGCGGCCTTGCGACCCGCCCTCCCGCAACCAGCCGGCCCGCGTGGCACCGGCGAGGTCGCCGTCCACCCCGATCGCAACCTGTCCGAGGTCGCGGTCGGGGCCGGGCGACTCTTCGCGGTCGAGGGCTTCGGCGTCGTCCGCTTCGATCCCGGCCGCGCCGAGCCGACCACGGTGATCGCTCGGCAGCCGATGTTCGCCAGCGTGGCGGTCGACGCCGAGCACCTCTACGCCGCGCTCATCGACGAAGGCACGATCTTGCGCGTCGATCATGACGACGCGAACACAGTCCTCGAGCTCGCCCGCGAGCGCGGCCGCCCGCTCGGCCTGCGCGTGCACGCGGGCACGCTCGCCTGGCTCGAGCAGCCTTGGCTCGTCGATCCCGTCCGTGGCTTCTCCACGCCGCGCACGATCGTCTGCGCCATGTCGACGCCCGCGGGTCCGCTGCGCGAGCTCGCCCGCTACGAGGGCGGGGCCTGGGACCTCGCGCTGAGCTCGACCCACGCCGCCTGGGTTCGTCGCGTCGATGGGATCACGACGATCGCCTGCGTCGCGCTCGCGGGCGGCCCGGTCATGACGCTGCGCGACGAGTTTCCGGGCCACGATCCCGAGCTCGGGTTCATCCACCTCGCCGGCAACGGCGACGCGTGGGTCCTCGCGATCCCGACCCGCTCATGGCTGCGCGAGGGCGTCGCGCTCTACCGACTCGGCCGCGATGGCTCGCTCGGAACCAAGCTCGCCTTCGTCGCGGGCCGCTTCAACGGGCTCGACGCCAACGACCAGGGCGTGGCGCTGACGGTCGCCCGTCGTTACTCGTTGTTCGCGACCCGCTGGGATCGCGAAGGTCGTGCACACACGCTCGAGCTCGAGCACAGGGGCGGTCCGCTGGTCGCAGCCACGCTCGCCGACGATGGCCTCTACTTCGCCCTCGGGCCGCGGGTCTACCGGCTCGAGTGAGGCTCACTCGACGTCGAAGGCTTCGAGATCGAATTCCTCGACGCGGACGCCCTCCATGCCGATGCCCTCCATGCCATCGATCGCCTCACCGAGCGACGCCCCGTCGCTGGCCTCGAGCCCCGGATCGAGCGCGAACAAGGCCCGCAGCGCGCCGCCGAGGTCCGGGCCCGAAGGGTGGACCGCCGACTCGTGCAGGGCCTTGAGCGGCCGGTGCAAGATCTTCTGCGTGATCGAGTGCCCGAGCGACTCCATCACCTTGCGCTGCTCGGGCGAGAGCTCGCCGAGCCGATGCAGCGCCCGCTCGAGCTCGGTCTGGACGATCGTCTGGGCGTGCTCGCGCAGACCTCGAATCACCGGGTTGAGCGAGCGCGCCCGCTTCCAGTGCAAGAACGCGGTGATCTCCTCTTCGAGCAGCTTGCCGGCCGCCTCGCGCTCGCCCCCGCGGGCGGCGAGGTTCTGATGCAGGACCTTTTGCAGGTCGTCGACATCGTAGACATAGACCCCGTCGAGCTCGGCGACGCGGGCCTCGACGTCGCGCGGGACCGCGATGTCGACGAAGAAGATCGGCCGGCCTCGACGCTTGCGCATGATGGTCTTCATCAGGCGCAGATCGATGATCGGCTCGCGGGCGCCGGTGCTGGCGATGACGACGTCGGCGGCGATCAAGGCTTCGTCGAGGCGCTCCCAACCGAGCGCTCGACCGGCGACCGCGGCCGCGAGCTCGGCCGCGCGCTCGGGGCTGCGGTTGACCACGCTGATCTCGCTGGCCCCTGCCCCACGCAGGTGCATCGCGGCCAGCCGGGCCATCTCGCCGGCGCCGAGCAGCGCGACGCGAGCCCCCTTGAGCTCGCCAAAGATGCTGCGGGCCAGGTCGACCGCGATCGAGGCGACCGAGGCCCCGCCGCGCGCGATGTCGGTCTCGCTGCGGACCCGCTTGGCCCCGCGAAAGGCCATGGTCAGGCAGCGATCGAGGATCGGGCCGACGGTCTGGCGCTCGCGGGCGATCTTCCAGGCGTCTTTGACCTGGCCGAGGATCTGCGGCTCGCCGACGACCATGCTCTCGAGGCTGGCCGCGACCCGGAAGATGTGCCGGGCCGCGCCCTCTTGCTCGCGCACGAAGCAGTGCTTGCGGACCACGTCGGAGCCGAGCCCACGCAGATCCGCGAGCGCCTCGACGATCCGCTCGGGTCGCAGCTGCTCGGGCTGGACCGCGTAGACCTCGACCCGGTTGCAGGTCGAGAGCAGCACGACCTCGCTCAGCGAGGCGCGATGGACCAAGCCGGCCAGGCTCTCGGCCACCTCGGACTGCGGGAACGAGAGTCGCTCGCGCAGATCGACCGGCGCGGTCGTGTGGTTGAGGCCGACGGCGAGCAGGTTCATCGAGGCCTCAAGAGCGCAGCCCGTAGGAGACGAGGATCAGGCACATGCAGACGAAGGCGATCATGGTCAGCCAGGCGGCTTTGCGTCCGCGCAGGCCCCAGGCCGCCCGCGCGACCAAGCTGATGGTCGAGGCCAAGAACGCGATCGCGGCCGCGGCCAGCTCGAGCCCGCGGTCCGAGAGCATCTGCATGCCCTCGTGATGCAGCAAGGTCAGCGCGCCGGTAACGATTGCGACCGTGAACACGGGCGTGACCAACAACACCAACCACCAGTGGAGGCGGTCGAGGCCGGTCAGTGAGATCCCCGACTGGCCCGGCGTGAACTGCTTGGTCCGCAGCCTCCGCTCCATCGCCAAGTAGAGGCCCGCGACGCCCGCGGCCAGCGTGAAGCCCGAGACGCCGATCGTCGCCGAGGCGATGTGGACGCCGAGCAGACCCTGGGAGATGTCGAGCGGGGCGGTCCGCGGACCCATGACGACGCCGAGCGTGAGGCCGATCAGCCCGACCGGCGCGAGCACGGCCCCGAGCGCGCGCATCGGTCGACGCTTGGCGCTGATCGCCAAGAACCCGATCACCGCGAGCAGGAGGCCGAGGCTGGTCGCGAGGTAGACCGACTTGAAAGGATGGTTGCCGTCGACGCACTGGGCCCCGATCGTGGCCACGTGCAGCAGCGCCGCGCCACCGAGCAGGCCTCGCGCCCACCCTTCCCCGCCCTCACGCGGATCGCTGCCCGCACCGAAGGCGAACGAAGCGGCGCCATAGGCGAGCGCGGCGAGGATGAAGAGCGGCAGCATCGAGCAGGTGCGCTCCGAGGGAGGCGGCGGCGATACGAACCCGCCGCGCAGGAAGTTAGCGCGGGACCGGAGCGAAGGTCAGGGCGTCCCGAGGTGCTCCATCATGTTGACGAGTCGACCCCAACGCACGCCGTCGACCATCAGCGGCGAGCCATCGGGTCCGACCGGCGTCGCGACGAAGCCCGGCTTGACGGTGTAGGCGAAGTCGCCGAGCACGACCGAGCTCTCGTAGTGGTCGGCGCCCATCTGGGCCAGCTCTTGGGCGGTCTTGACCGCGCCGACGATGTCGTAGGGATCGGTGTCGGAGCCGTCGATCCGTTCGAAGTAGACGCTGGGGTTGATGAACAGGCTGGTGTCGGGCACCGCGGTGAAGCGCATGAGATCGCCGTCGAGCACGAGCCCGCCGAGGCCGAGCCAGCGGTCGATGCAGCCCTGGGACACGAAGATCCGCACCATCGGCAGCGAGAGTAGAGGAAGACGGCCCGGCGTGATAGGACCGGCCGCATGGGTCCCTCTGCCCCCCCGGCGGTCCGGTCGGCCGCGACGGTGGTCGTGCTTCGACCGCGCTTCGCCGACGACCCCGACCCCGAGCTCTACATGCTCCGGCGCTCGAGCAAGAGCGCGTTCATGCCCGACGCGCTGGTCTTCCCCGGCGGCGGGGTCGAGGCCGAGGACGCCGAGGGTGTCGACGAGGACGCGGCCCATGCGCGAGCCGCTCGACGCGAGTGCATGGAGGAGGCGAGCCTGGCGGTCGAGCTCGATCGCCTCCACTGGTTCGACACCTGGAAGACCCCCTCGGGCGAGTCGCCGCGGCGCTTCTTGGCCCGCTTCTACATGACCACGATCGCGCCCGACCAGGGCCACGACGCCCAGGCCGACGGGACCGAGACTCGAGCCGGCCGCTGGTCGACGGCCTCGGCGATCCTCGCGGCCTGGACCGAAGAGCAGGTCGATCTGCCGCCGCCGACCCTGTGCGTGCTCTTGCAGATCCAAGCCGGGGCCTGGCGAAGCTGGCCGACGCTGGACGCCGCGCAGCTGCGAGCGCCGATCTTGCCCAAGATCGCCGCGGCTGGCAGCGAGATCCAGATCGTCATGCCCCACGATCCCACCTACGCCGATCTCCCGGGCGACGCTGCGCCTGCGCCCGAGCGCGCGACCAGCCTGCCCCGCCGCTTCGTTCGCCGAGGAAAACGATGGGTACCCGAGGACTGACTCTAGCCATGGCCGCTGCGCTCGTGCTCGCTTGCAACGCCGAGCCGGCGAGCGAGACCACGACCACCACCGACGCGCCCGCCAAGCCCGAGCCGACGCCGAGCGTCGGCGAGCCGGCGACCTCGGGCGAGCCGAGCGTGTCGCCGAGCGTCGCCCCGATCGAAGGCTCGAACGCCCTGCTCGTGCGCCTGCTCGGCTGGCTGCCGAGCGACACGCTCGCGGTCAGCTACGACCGCATGCCCAAGCGCTGGAGCCCTTCGACGATCAGCGCCGTGTTTGCGATCCCGCCCAAGGCCGCGATGCTGCTCGACGAGCGGCGGCTGCTCGACGAGGCGCTCGATCAGGCCTTCGAAGCCGAGAACGGCGAGACCGATCTTTCTTGGCTCGGGACCCAGAGCCTCGCGTTCACGCTGCCGATCATCCGCCACGCCTACTTGGTTCGACCGCTGCTGCGTCCGCCCGGCGAGCTCGATCCGATCTTCCTCGCGGCCGGGTTCATGCGCGAGGAGCTCGAGGGCAAGGTCGTGTGGCTGCCCAAGGGCGCGTTCCCGTGGCGCATCGCGATCCTCGACGATCAGACGCTCGCGTTCGTGCCGGTCGATCCAGGCGCGGGCGTGCAGGTGCTGATCGACGCGCTCGCGGCCCCGCCTTCGGTCGTCGAGACCCAGGTCGTCGACGCGCTCGGCCAAGATCCGATGATCGAGCTGACCTTGCTCGCTGGCGGCCCGCTGCTCCACTACGACACCGACGCGGCGATCACCCAGCTTCAGTTCGCGCTGCGCAACGCTGGGCCCACTGCCGGCTACGAAGGCATGGTCATCTTGATGCCCGACGGCGACGTCGACGAGTGCGCCAACCAGCTGCGCGCGCGCAGCTTGCCCGAAGAGAACCAACAAGTTCAGGCGCTGGTCGGCAAGGTCGTGTTCACGCCCGAGCCCAGCGCCGAGCCGCCCCAGGTAATCGGTCGGCTGAGCGTCGCCACCGATCAGCTCAAGCACTTCCTCGAGCGGCCGTGACGCCCATGCGATCGCGTCGGCTCGCACGCTTGCTCGTCAGCGCGGCGCTCTGCGTCGGCTGCCGCGATCGGGCGACGACGACCCCCGAGCCCGTGCCCGAGCCCGAGCCCGAGTCGGCCACCTGCGGTCCGATCGGCGAGCGCTTCGTCGACTACGCTTGGGTGCCCGACGACGCGCGGCTGCTGATCGTCATCGATCGCGACGCCGAGGATCTCCCGGCCGCGCTGGCTCGGCTCCAGAGCTTGACCGACGAGGCCGCGGCGGTCGGCCTGCCGATCCGCGCCACGCTGGCGCTGCGACAGCTCGGCATGCAGACGCAGGTGCTCGGGCTCTCGCTCGCGCGGCTCGGGCTCGAGCCCGGCGAGTTGATCGAGCTGCACGGCCCCGGCAACGAGCTCGCGTGGATGTGGACGACCAGCTGCGAGCCGGCCTCGTTGGCCACGCGGATGCTCGCGCGCTGGGGTGTGCTGCTGCGCGCCAACCTCGACGCCAAGCTCGGCGTCGGCGATCGCGAGCGCTTCCCCTTCGACGTCGTGGTCCTCGCCGATGGCCGGGTCGCGCTGACGCCTCTGGGCCAAGCCAGCGCGCTGCTTGCTTGGCTGCGCGGGGCCCAGGGCGAGGCTCGACCCGGCTCGATCCTGGCCGAGCTCGCGCCCGCACCCATCCGCGCGGTCGTGCGAGGCGAGTCGCTGCTCGCGGGCGAAGATCCAAGCCCGGGATCCGACCGGGCTCACACCCGCACGCTGCGGGTCGAGGGCGAGCGCATCGAGCTCGATGCTAAGGTCTGGCCGCCGTGACCGCACCCAACGCTCAGCTCCTGACCTTGCTCGATCCGATCCTCGCTCGCGTCGCCGCGCTCGATCCTGCGAGCGCCCAGGCCGAGCAGATCCGCGAGATCGAAGCCACGCTCGAACGCGAATTCCCGCACGCGGGCGCGCATGCGCAGGCGATCGCCCGCGAGCTCGAGCGCGGCATCACCGAGGGTTGGCTCTGCGATCGCGGCAGCGAGGCGGCTCGCTTTTGTCGGCTCGCCAAGCCCGGCCCCGCGAGCCACGGCATGTCGATCGACGTCGTCAGCATGATCGGCGAGGGCCTCGAGCACACCCACCCCAAGGGCGAGGTCACGCTCGGCTTCCCCGCTGCGCCGGCCGCCCTCGCAAATAGCTGTCAATTCGAGGCCAGGGAGCCCGCTTGGGTAGTCCTGGCGCCCGGCAGCCGGCACGTCCCGCGCGTCACGGGCGAGCGAATGAACCTGATCTACTTCCTGCCCGACGGCGCCGCCGAATGGCATCCGAGCGTGTAGGCCCCGCGCGAGCCAGCGGCGTTGGTCCGAAAGTTCCGGGCTCGGGCGCAAGCGTCGGCCGCTCGAGCACGGAACGAAGGACAGATCGCTTGAATCTCGTCCCCCGACCTGGCAAAAGTCCCCTCGGTCCAGACGGACCAATCCTGAGGCCGCACGCGGCCGAGCTTGCGCCGACCCGAAGGAGTCCAAACCCCGTGATCCGCTCTGTCTTCATCAGCTCCGTGGTGCTTTCCATGTGCCTCTCCTTCGTCGCAGGCTGCGACGGCAAGACCAAGCCGGACGGCACCAATCCGCCCGACGATGGCACGACCGCCGCGACCGACGGCGAGAAGTCCGACAAGAAGGACAAGAAGGACAAGAAAGACAAGAAGGACGACAAGAAGGACGACAAGTCCGCCGAGCTCGAGGACCCGACCAAGAAGGTCTGTCCGGCCGAAGTCGGCGACTACCCGGCGCCCTACTTCATGGACACCGTCCTCATCCGCCTCCCGAAGGGCGTGACCGAGGACAACTTCATCGAGTTCACCCCCGGCGTGTTCGCCCGGCTCAGCTCGATGGTCGACTCGGTCTCCTGCGTCGCCGACGTCCCTGGCGCGACCATCTCCTTCATGGCGATGACCGTGTTCGAGGACGACACCACGAAGTCCATGGCCACCTTCCGCGACGAGACCCTCGTCGCCTTCGGCTACCCGAACCCCAAGTTCTCCGAAGAGAAGATCGACGACACCAAGCGCACCTACGAGGGCGTGGTCGACGTCGATCCCGACCCGGCAAGCGGCAAGACCGAGCCCGCGCGAGCCTTCTTCGTGCTCAAGAGCGGCCACGGCAACATGTACGCGATCATCTACGAGACCCACCCCAACGCGTGGAACGCCCTGCAGATGACCTTCCGCGAGTCGGCCAAGAAGATGTCGCTGCTCGCTCCCTGAGCTCGCGCCATCCGAGTCGAGAACTTCTCG
>JAMHUH010000972.1:0-10430 GCA_035904925.1 Nannocystaceae bacterium | reverse complement strand
GGTTTGAAGGGCCGGCATGCTGGCCCTGCAGAAGGGGCAGGTGTCGGTCCAAAATCGGACCACGACGACCTTTCCGCGCAGCTCGGTGAGGTCGAGCGGCGGTGTGTGGCTCCACGCGGCGACTCGCCAGTTCGGCATTTGGCGGCCCAGGAGATCGTCCGCGGTCGTCGGTGTGGTCGAAGCCGAAGGCGGAGCCTCGTTCGTCGCGGGGGCTCGTTGGTGGGTCGAACCAGGGCCGCACGCCAGGGTTGCGAGCATGCCGAGCATGCCGACCATCCCGAGGAGCCGTGGGGGTGCGCCCATGCGCCGAGGGTATCGCAGCGGGATCGGGATCACCACGGGCGCGTCGGGCACGCGACTTGGTCGCGCGACGCCAAAAAATCTCGGTGTCGCAAAATTTCCGGTTAACGGTCGGCGCTCGCCCACGTCCTCGTCGATGAGGCCAAGCCAAGCGATGACCAAACGAACGCTGATCCCCATTCTCCTGCTCTCCTCCACCGCGGCACTCGCCGCACCGGCCCCCGACGACCAGGTCCCCTACGAGCTGCTCGAGCTGCGCGACGAGCTCGTGAACGCGGGCGAGCGCGCGGCGCTGGACGACATGCCGCGCTATCGACCGCTCTGTGACGCCGAGGGCTATCCCTTGGTCGGCAACGTGCTGCCCAAGGATTCGGACGAGTCCGTGTTCGTGTACATGGATCCGACCTTTCAGCCCAGCGAGTTCTGCAAGCAGGTCCGCGCCGACCTGCCGGATTCGTGATGCTCTCGCGCTTTGAACCGGCCATGCTCGACGGGCCCTGGGCCCGTCGAATGCGCGGCCGTCGAGCGTGGATCGACGAGCTGCCCTGGGACGAAGCTCTTCCCCGCGATGCAGCCACGCGCTGGACGTGGACCCAAACCGCGTATAGCGAATATGCGGCGGCGGCCTCGTTCTCGGCGATCAGCTCGGCCCTGGCTGCCGCAGGCGCGCCGATCGATCTGATTGGCCTGACCAGCGACTTTGTCGTCGACGAGATTGTCCATGTCGAAGTCTCGGCCCGAATCGCGGCGGCGCTCGGCGGCGGTGTCCAACTCGAGGTCGATCTCGAGCGCTTGGTCCGTCCACCCAGCGCAAACGATCCTCGCCTTCGTGCGGCGGAATTGATCGTCCGCACTTCGTGTGTGGGGGAGGCCCTGACCGTGCCGCTCCTCGACCTCAGCCGCGGATTGTCGGAGTCGACCCTGATCGCCGCGGCGCTGCGACGCATCATGAAGGACGAGGTCGCCCACGCGCAGCTCGGCGGCTGGTTTCTGAGCTGGGCCGATGCCTGGCTGGATGACCAAGCGCGTGCACACCTTGGCCGGGTGGCGGGTGTGGCTTTGCGCGCGTTCACACCCCTGCTGGGCGAGGGCGAGCGCTTCGACTCCGTGTTTGCGCAGGCCGCCAAGGCCCGCGTCGCCGAGCCGCTGATGGTGTACGGTATCGAGATCCCTGTCGCGGACCTGCGCGCAGTGGGGGCCGGCGAGTAACCACCGAGTGCGGAGCGAGAAGGCAGCGCAGGCAAACGAAGCGCGGGCGAAGGCCAGCGTGGAGAGCCTGGTCCGAGCCGCGCAGGGGGGCAGCCAGCTCGCCTTCGAGGAGCTCTATGCACGATTCCACAAGGTCGTGCATGCGACGGTGCTCGCCCGGGTCTCGGCCAGCGACGCCGATGACCTCGTCCAAGATGCCTTCAGTGACGCGTGGGCCAAGCTCGGATCCCTGCGCACGGCCGCGGCGTTTCCAGGTTGGCTGCGAACCTTGGCGAGGAACCTGGCCATTGATCATCGGAGGAAATTTGGCCCGGTGAAAGAGGTCGACGACCTCGCGATCGAGCCACCGCCGGTGTCCGAGGCGCTCGCGGCGTTGCGAGCCCTGCGGGAGCTGCCACCCACCTACGCCGAGACCCTCGCCATGCGCTTGATCGAGGGCCTCTCGGGTCCAGAGATCGCCGAGCGAACCGGCATGACGCCCGAATCCGTGCGCGTCAACCTGCATCGAGGATTCAAGCTATTGCGCGCGAAGCTGGGGGGAGGGCGATGAGCGACTACTTGTTTGACGGGAATGACCACGAGGGCGAATCCGCGGATCCAGAGGTGGAAGCGCTCGAGCAATTGCTGGGTGGCTTTGCCCACGATCGAGCGCTGCGGCTCGGGTCGGCGACCCTGCGGACTTCGACGGATCGCAAGGATTGCAAGGATTCCAGGGATCGCCGAGGTGCTTGGATGGTGGCTGCGCTCGCAATCGCGGCGTCGGTTGCGATCGCGCTGCTCTGGCCGGAGCCGCCGCCATCGCCAGAGATCGCGCGTTCCAGCCGGCCGCTTGACGATTCCACCGGGCTCTCTTGCATGGAAGCCGAGGAGACGGGCGTCGGTCCGCTCGGTCCGTTCATGGACCCGGACACCGAGGGATGCGTCATGGAACCCCCGCAGGGTTGTCGGCTCGCCCGGGTGGATGCTGCTCCGGGTTGGGCCGAGGTCGACGCGAACGTCGATCTCGACTGCGCCTATACCTTGACCCTCGACGACGCGAGCGGGACCCATCTGCGGGTCACCCGTGGGGTGGTCATTTTGGATGACGAGGGCACGATCGTATGGGTCCCTGCGGGCAACGAGCTGTGGTCGCGACCTGGGCGAGCACCCGGACTTCCCCTCGTCATCAGCGCGAGCGCGCCGCTGCGTGCCGCCGCCGCTCGCTTCGAGGAAGGCGACCCGCTCGCGCTCGCGCAGCTGCTCGCGCTGCTCGGAAAAGACGACCTCGGGACCGCGTGGAATCTGCTGGTTCGGAGCGCGGGCGACCAGCGCAATCAGGTCCTCGCGCGGATCGACGCCTTGCATTCGCCTGATTCCGCGATCCGCCAGGCCCTGCGACTCGGACTCGAAGCGCCCCGCCTGGATCCCTTGGCCAGCGCACCTTGAGCGGGTTGCTCGTTCCAGACCTGAGCTCCTCGCGCTCGAATCTCAATAATCGCCGATGAAGCGCAGAGCCACGGCCAAGCCGAGCGCGCGGTCATGCGGCCCTTCGAGCTCGTCGGACCTGCTGTGGCTTGGATTCGGACCTGGTCATGGCGGTGACTCGAGCGGAGCCGAGGTGTCCGAGCCGACCCGCTCGAGCAATGCTTTGGCGCCCTCGAGATCAGCGGCCTCGAGCTCCTCGACCCGGCTCTCGGCGAGCGCGGCGACGAGGACCCGAGCGGCTTCGTCGGGCCGCGCGTCGGCCTCGAGCACGGACGCGAGCACCAGCGTGGCGGCGAAGATCTCGGGGTGGCCCGGGGCGAAGTCGCGTCGCAAGCGGGCGAGGCCGTCGAGCGCGAGCGTCTCGGCCCGCTCGAGCTCGCCTTCGTCGATTGCAATCTCGGCGAGGGCCACGATCGAGTCGGCGACCTCGGGGTGGAGGTCACCGACGTTGGCGCGGCGGATCGTCAACGCTCGCTCGGCGAGCTCGCGGGCGCGAGCAGGATGGTGAAGCCGACGCTCGATGTCGGCGAGGTTGGTCAGCGGTCGGGCCAAGCCGTTGTGAGTCGGGCCACCGGAGCGCTCGACCAGCGCGACCGCTCGCTCGAGCGCGCGCTTGGCCGCTTCGAGCTGGCCGAGGTCGCGCAGCGCCAGCGCGAGGTTGTTGAGCGAGCCGACGAGGATCGGGTGATCGGGTCCGAAGAGCTCGATCCGCATCGCCAGGGCCTGCTCGTGGTCCTCGCGGGCGCGCTCGAGTTGGCCGAGCGTGTGGTGGAGGTTGCCCAGGGCGTTGAGCGAGCGGGCGAGGTCGGGATGGATGGCGGGCAAGAGCGCGCGGCGGATCTCGAAGGCGCGTTGGTTGGCGATCAACGACGCGGCGTGCTCGCCCACGGCGTCCAAGACCACACCGAGCGTGTGCTGAGCCTCGGCTTCGATCAACCCGCCCTCGCCGAAGCGGGCGACGATCGCGAGCGCATGCTCGGCCCACTCGAGCCCCTGCGCGTGGCTCTGCTGCAGGTAGCCGACCGCGTAGACGAGCGCGATCGCGGCTTCGGCTTGGGTTCGGACGTGGCCGCAGGACATCGCCAGGAAGTAGGCCTGGCGCAGCTGCTCGACCGCTTCGGGCAGCGTGTCGGTGGCCGCGAGCGTGCGACCCAAGACCAGCGCGGCCTCGGCTCGGACAGGCGGGTCGTCGGTCGCCTCGGCCCGAGCCGCGAGCGCGCGAGCACGCTCGACCGCCCGCGTGGTCCCGAGCGCGATCGAAGGCTCGAGCGCGGCGAAGTCGTCGCGCAGCTGCTCGACCTCGGCCCTGCGCTCGGGATCGGTGGGCAGCGCGGGCTCGAGCTCGAGCGCCGCGATGTCGCTGCAGACCTCGATCGCCGGGAGCCGTGCAGAGGCTTCGACGGCCCAGACTTGGGCCTTGCTCTCGCTGCTCGGGCCTCGTCGCTCGCCCAGCGCTCGGACCAGCTCTTCGAAGGCGATCTTGCGGTGGCGCAGGCAGGCCACGCGCAGATCGTGAACGCGAGGGGTCTGGCTGTGGTCGATCTCGCTGGCGGCACAGTTGGCGTGGTTGGTGCGATCCCAAGCTTCGGCGTAGGCGTCGAGGGTCTCGAGCAGGGTCGTCGTCGATGCGCGGGTGATCGAGTCTTGGCCGAGCGTGCGCTCGAGCGTCGCTCGCTGATCCTCGCCCCATCGGCCTTCGATGCCCTGGCCGAGCTCGCTGCACGCTCGCGCGGGGGCGCTCGGGCTGGCGACCAACCACGCGATCAAGGCTCCGCCGACGGCCGAGAGGCCCAGCGCCGAGCCACCAAAGAGGCGGCGTCGCCGGGTGCGGAGCGGGTCGTGGGCAAGCGCGCGGACGAACTCGTCGAGGTCGGGCCAGCGCTCGCTCGGGTTGCTGGCGAGCCCGCGCAAGACCACGCGGCGCAGCCAAGGCGGGACGCGGTGGTGCTTGGGTGGATCGGCGATCCGGCCCTCGCTGATCGCCAGCGCCAGCGCGGACAAGTTCGCGCCAACGAAGGGCCGAACCCCGTAGAGTGCCTCGTAGAGGGTCACGGCGAACGCGAACTGATCGCTGCGGGCGTCGGCCGCGAGCCCGGCGAGCTGCTCGGGCGCCATGTAGGCCGGTGTCCCGATCATCGCGCCAGCTTGGGTCAGGTCGGGCGCGGCGAGGCGCGAGGCCGGGGCGGACGAGAGCGCCGAGGCGCCCTCGATCGAGCTGGTCCAATCGACGTCGCTGCTGGCGTCGCTCGCTTGGCTGCGCGCGAGCCCGAAGTCCATGACCTTCACCTCGCCACGCGCGCCGATCATCACGTTGTCGGGCTTGAAGTCGCGGTGGACGAGCCCAGCTCGATGCGCCGCCGCGAGCCCTTCACCCGCGCGCGCGAGCAGGGCCAAGCGCTCGGCGAGGGTGTGTGAAGGATCGGCCAAGTAGCCGCGCAGGGTCTGACCCTCGACGTACTGCATGGCGAGGAAGACCCGCTGCTCGTGGACGCCGACGTCGTGGACCGCGACGACATGCGGATGCGTGACCCGAGCGAGCGCCTGCGCCTCGCGGACCAAGCGAGCCTGAGCGCGCTCGCCTTGGTAGCGCGCGTGCAAGACCTTGATGGCGACCCGGCGATCGAGCTCGGGATCGTAGGCCGCAAAGACCACGCCCATCGCTCCGGCGCCGAGCCGCTCGATCACCAAGTAACGGCCGATGTTCTGCCCGCGCTCGAGCGTGGGCGCCGGGCCAGCCGCGTGGCCCTCGGCCCGGGTGTCGGCCAAGGTTCGCGTGGCCTCGGCGCTGGCGTCGAACGAGTCCGAAGACCCCGAATCGCTCGCGCCTGGGATTGTCTCGAGCACCGTCATCGCGGTCAGCAGATCGCCAGCCGCAATCATCCATGCTCGGGTGTGAAGGGTGCAACCGAGGTCTCGATAGCCTTCGCCTCGATGCTGCGAGCGGGCCGAGCGCAAGCCGAAAAGAGCGGCTATCCGCGGCCGCGGAATTCGTCGGCTCGCACGCCGTACTTGCGCAAGAGTCGATAAAAGCTTTCGCGCTCGATGCCGGCTCGATTCGCGGCCGCGACCACGTTGCCCTGCGAGCTGGTCAGCAGGCTGCGCAGGTAGCTGGGCGCCATCTGATCGCGGGCGTGGTCGATCGCTTGCTGCCAGGTCAGCTCGGCCCGCGCTGGATCGGCACGCGCGGCGTCCTCGTCGAGCTCGTCCTCGGATGCGACGCGCAGCCGCGGCGGGAGATCGTCGAGCTCGAGTTGGTCGCCACGGGCGAGGCTCGCGGCGTGCTCGAGCGTGGTCTGCAGCTCGCGGAGGTTGCCGGGCCAGCTCGCGGCGCGCAACGAAGCGATCGCGGCGGGGCTGAGCTCGTGCGCGGCTCCGGGTCGCTTGTCGGCGAGCTCGGTCAGGCAGCGACGGGCGAGCAAGGGGATGTCCTCCCTGCGCTCGCGCAGCGCCGGCACGTGGAGCTGGACGCCGGCCAGGTGCCGCCAGAGCTCGGCGCGGAAGCTGCCCTCGCGGACCATCGCTTCGAGGTCGAGATGCGTCGCGCCGATCCAGCGGACGTCGATCGCTCGGTCTCGGGTCTCGCCGAGTCGCCGAACGCAGCGCTGCTCGAGCACGCGGACCAGCTTGGCCTGCACGCGGGCCGGGAGCTCGGCGAGGTTCGCGAGCAAGAGCGTGCCGCCCTCGGCCTGCTCGATCAGCCCGGGGCGATCCTGGTTCGCGCCTCGGAAGGCGCCCTCGACATGACCGAAGAGCTCGCTCTCGAGCTGCTCGGCCGGGATCGTCGTCGAGTCGAGCGTGATGAAGGGTCGCTCGGAACGCTCGCCGAGCGCATGCAGGGCGCGGGCGATCGCTCGCTTGCCGGTCCCGGTCTCGCCCGTGACGAGGATGTTCGAGAGCTCGCCTTCATGGGTCGAGGCGAGCTCTCGAACCCGCTCGGCGAGCGCGTGCATGACCGGCGAGCGACCGACCACGCCCGGCAGCAGCTCGCCATTCTCGGGGCCCGAGCCGACCGGATCGTCGCCGAGCGAGCGCGCGCGGCCGAGCGCCCGCAGCACGACCGCGCGCAGATGTTCGGGATCGAAGGGCTTGCTCGCCGAGTCGTAGGCGCCCAGCCGCAGCGCCTCCATGGCGGTGTCGATGCTGGCGGAGGCGAGCACGAAGAGCGTGCTCGGCTGGATGCGCTTGGCGGCGCGGATCAGGTCGAGGCCCTCGCGCTCGAGGTCGCAGAGGACCAACGCGACGCGCTCGCGCGCGAGCCACTCGAGCGCCGCGGGGATCTCGGAGGCGGCGACGAGCTCGACGGGCTGGCTCTCGCGGCCCGAGGGCCCGAGGAGGATCTTGCTCAGCAGCCGGTGCAGTTCGGGCCGATCTTCGACGACCAGCAGCTTGGGCGTGGGCAGGTTCATGCCAAGACCTCGCAAGGTTCTCGACCCGGAGGGGTCGACTCGGAGAAGGCGAGCAGGGCAATCGTGCCATCGCTCGCGCGCTCGCGGACGCCGATGTGCAAGCGCTCGGCGCACCACGGGCTCCGGCCGAGCAGCGGGTCGGCCGGCGAGGCTGCGGCGAAGTCGAGCGACACGGGCTTTCATAACATCCGCGACTGACATCCGCGACCAGCACGACGAAGCGCCGCGTTCACTGATATCGTTCCGCCGATGCGCGCCGAGTCTTCCCGCGTGGGGTTGCCCCACCGGCTGCTAGTCTCGCTCCTCTTCGCGTTGCTGATGATGGTTTGGGCGGGGCCCGCCGCGGCCGCGCGGCCCGTCATCCCGCCCGAGCGCGAGGCCGACATCGAGGCGCTCTTTGCCCCGCATCGGCTCGGTGACGAGCTCGCGCCGGGCTGGAAGCTGCACTCGTTCTCGATCGAGCTGGCGACGATCAGGGTCTGGGTCGCAGGGCCCTACCGTCGCTTCGCCGAGCTCACGCTCGATCACCCCGACTACGGGCCGCCCGAGTCGCGACCGATCAAGAGCTTCGCGCTGACGATCGTGTCCGAGCCCAGCGGCAGCGAGCCGGCGATCACCGCCTTGGTCAGCGCGCTCGAGCGCAACGACGACGGCCAGTTCTGGGCCTTGCACGCGAGCGTGGCCGAAGACGGCGAGCCCAACAGCCGCTTCTCCGCTGGCGTGCCGGGCTGGATGAAGGACGGCTTGCTCGCCTTCATGTTGATGGCCGGCGTCGCGCTCGCGCTGCTGATCCAGGCCTTGCGCGCGGCTCCGCGCTGGATCGCCTGGGCGCTGCTCGGCGTGGTCGTGCTCGGGATCCTGCTGCGGCTCGGGCTGACCCGCGAAGCCACGCTCGAGCCTTGGTCTTACGCGCGCTTCATGGTCATCGCGCGGGTGGTCTACGAGGGGCCCGTGTTCGCCTTGGTCCACCCGGGGCCGGCCTCCATGACCTCGGTGATCACGACGACCGTGCTCGGCTTCTCGCTGCTCGCCCCGATCAGCGTGTTCTTGCTGGCCCGTTACCTGCTCGCCGACGACCGGGCCGCGTTGGTCGCGGCGTTGATCGTCGCGGTCCTGCCGATGCACATCCGCTTCTCGCACGGCGACGTGGCCTCGATCCCCTCGCTGACGATCTCGGCGTTGGTGTTCGCGATGGTCCAGGCCGCCGCGCGCGAGCCGAAGTCGCGCTGGATGGTCGCGATGCTGGTGCCGCTCTCGGCCCCGATGATCCTGACCTTCTTGCTGCGCCCGCTCAACATCCTCTACGCGCCCTTGCTCGTGGCCACGCTCTTCATCGACCAGGGCGTCTGGGTCGACAAGCCGAAGGTCGCGTGGTGGCGGATCGCTTTGATCGCGCTGGTCTTGGCCGCGCTGACGATCGGGATCGGGATCCCCGCCTTGTTCGAAGACTTTGGCGGGCAGGTCCGCGAGGGCCTGAGCCTGCGGACGATCCAGTCGGCGATCGAGGTCCTGTTCAGCTTCGACTACAACACGCTGATCAACCCCAGCTTCACGCCGCCGGGGTTGAGCGCGCTGGCGATCTTCGGCGTCGTCGATCTGATCCGGCGCAAACGCTGGCGCCTGGTCGTGTTCTTGGCTGGTTGGCTGCTGGCCTCGCTCGGCACCCACGCCTACGTGGTCCCGATGTCGCCCTTCATGCAGGCCCGCTACCACCTGCACTTGGTCGTGCCCTTCGTCTGTCTGGCTGCGTGCGGGGTCGAGGCCTTGCTGGCCCGGCTGCGCGGGCATCGACACGCGCGGGCGATCCGCGTGGCGGTGTTCGCCTACCTGCTGGCCTCGCCGCTGATCCACCTCGGCTTCATCCGCGACGTCGACTTCAACGATCAGCGCGAGTGGGCGTGGGTCCACGGGCTGCGCGAGCAGATCCCAGCCGACTGCACGATCGTCGAGTTCGGCGGTCGGGCCTCGGGCGCTCGCTTCGCTCGGGTCGGCGCCTACGTCGAGGCCGGCATGCCGAGCAAGCGCTGGAAGGTGATCGAGATCCCCGAGCCCGCGCCGGGCGAGCCGGAGCTGAGCGACGAGGTCCGCGCGCTGCTCTTGGATCCGCCCGAGTGCAGCTACTGGTACGAGGGCATGACTTGCTTCGGCAACCGGCCGCCGCAGACCGGGATCGCGCCGGTCTGCGACGCGATCCCAGGCTTCGTCGAGCTCGAGGAGGTCGAGCGGCTCGAGTTCGAGTCGCGGCCCTACGACGAGAACCTCGCGATGGGCTTGGGCGAGCGCGAGCCGATCGTGCTTCGGCTGACTCGCATGCACCGGCGCAGCTCCGGCTCGGCTTCGGCTTCGCCCTCGCCGTCGCAGTGAGCTGCGATCCACGAGCCCCGAGCTCGGATCAGAGCGTCTTCAGGTACTCGACCAGCGCGTCCCGATCGGCCTGCTCGAGCCCGAGCGCGAGCCAGGTGTCGAAGTAGTCGACGACCTCGCTCAGCTCGGCGAAGCGGCCGTCGTGGAAGTAGCAGGGGTTCTCCCACACGTTGACCAGCGAGGGCGCCTTGAAGAAGCCGCGCATGCGCTCGGGTCGAGCGGTGTAGCCGAGCACCTGCTGGACCTCGTCGTCGGCGCCCAAGCTTCGATCGCCGCGCATGGCTTCGAACAGGTTCTTGGTCGGGGTCGCGAAGAGGGCGGTGAAGGCCGGCCCGATCATGATGTGGGCGTTGTCCGTCGCGGTCCCGACGTCGAAGACGCCGGGCAGCGAGTCGATCGCGGCGCCGCCATAGGGATGGTCGGCCTCGGGCGCACCGCTGCCGAACTTGTCGCCCGAGTGGCAGCCTTGGCAGTGGGTCTCGAACAAGACCTTGCCGGCGGCCGCCAGGGTCTCGTCGACCACCGGGCGCTGAACCTCGGGGATCGCCCACGCGGTGTACGAGGCCAGCGCGTCGACGTCGGCCGGCGAGAGCCCGGTGCCGCCGAGTCGCTCCTCGACGATGATGGTCGCGAACTCCTCCGCCGACGCGTGGGTGCCCGAGTAGTGCAGCCAGCCGCGGCCACCCG
>JAMHUH010000971.1:0-18458 GCA_035904925.1 Nannocystaceae bacterium | reverse complement strand
GCTCGAAGCCCGTCTGACGCGGAACGCCGGTGCGACCCTCGAGCGTGGGCGCGAAGCGACGCGGGCGATCCCGTGGATCGATCGGGCTGAGTCGCTCGGCCACGAAGGTCCCCCGCGCGCCCTCGCTGCGCAGCCAGCCCTCGGCCTCGAGCTCGGCGTAGGCGGCCAAGACCGTGTTGCGAGCGACGCCCAGTCGCGTCGCCAAGGTCCGCGTGCCCGGCAAGCGCTGACCCGCGAGCAAGCGACCGCGGGCGAGGTCTCGCGCGACCGCTCGCGCGAGCTGGACGTAGCCGGGGCTGGCCGAGTCCGCCGCGGCGAGGCCGAGCTCGAGGTCGGGCAGCCAGGTCGACACCGCCCGACCCTACCACCGCTTGGCTCTCGAAGTGGACCCATCGAAATCTCGAAACTGGCTCTACTCGTGGGTCCGCTCATGCCTCACATTGGACTCGAGCTTTTCATCATGCGCCGCGCCGAATTGTCCGTATCCTCGACCCAAGCCCTCGAATTGCTGGCTGCCGCGCCGGTCGTGCAGCTGGCCGGGACCACCGCCGAGGGCCGGCCAGTGCTGCGCTGCGTCCACGCGGTCCTCGTCGAGGGCATGCTGGCCTTCCACGCCGCGCCCGCGGGCGAGAAGCTCGAGCTGATCGGCCGCGAGGTCGTGGTCGCGACCGACGAGATCGTCGCCGAGGTCCCGAGCTGGCTCAAAGATCCCGAGCGCGCCTGCCCAGCGACCACCTTCTATCGCTCGGCCCAGGTCCATGGCCGGCTCGAGCCGATCGCCGAGCCGCGCCTGCGCGCCAAGATCATGCAGGCGCTGATGCAGCGCTTTCAGCCCGAGGGTCGCCACGTGCCGATCGACGTCGATCACCCCGAGTGGGATCGGCTCTACCGCAAGCCGCTCGCCGGACTCCTGCTCGCGGGCGTCGTGCCCGAGCGGATCAGCGGCAAGTTCAAGCTCGGCCAAGACCGACCGGCCGAGCAATTCTGCGCGCTGCTCGAGGGTCTGTGGCGACGAGGTCGGCCCGGCGTCGATCGGGCGATCGAGCTGTGCCGCGGCTTTCATCCCGAGCGACCCTTGCCCGAGTTTCTGCGCGGGCCCGCGGGCAGCGAGCTGTGCGTCCGGCTCGGCGAGGCCGACTTGGCCGAGGCGGTCGAGCTGCTGCGCGACCACTACTGGAACCTCGACTGGACGGCCGAGCGGATCGCGGCGGCGCTGCTCGGCAGCTCGGCCTGGGTCGGCGCGCGCGACCCCGAGGGCCGGGTGATCGCCAGCGCGCGAGCGACCAGCGACGGAGCCAAGCTCGCGACGATCTACGACGTGGTCGTGGCCGAAGCTTGGCGCGGGCGCGGGCTCGGCCGCCGCGTGCTCGAGCTGCTGCTCGATCACCCCGCGCTGCGCGACGTCGGCCGGGTCGAGCTGCTGACCCGGGACGCGCAGGACTTCTATCGCGGGCTCGGCTTCGTCGAGCGGGCCGACCGGACCACGCGGATGGCTCGGTCGCAGGCCTGAGCGCGGCAGGACGCGATCGCCCGCGAGTGATACCCTGCCTCGCCCATGCCCCTCTCCGAGCCCGCACCGGCGTCTTCTCGTCCGATCCTCGGCGACGCCGTGCATCGCCCCGATCGCACGCCGGTGATCGAGCTGCACGCGATCGACAAGCGCTTCGGGCCCAAGATCATCTTCGAGGGGCTCGAGCTCGAGGTCTACGAGGGCGAGGTCCTGGTCCTGCTCGGCTTCTCGGGCTCGGGCAAGAGCGTGCTGCTCAAGCTGATGAGCGGCCTGGTCGAGCCCGACGATGGCCGGGTGCTCTACCGCAGCAAGGATCTGTCGACCATGCGCGAGCCCGAGCTGGTCGAGATGCGCAAGACCCTCTCGTACGTGTTCCAGAGCAACGCGCTCTTCGACTCGCAGTCGGTGCTCGAGAACGTCGCCTTCGGCCTGCTCGAGCACACCAAGATGGGCGACGCGGACATCCGCGCGCGCGTGATCGAGTGCCTGGCCTGGGTCGGGCTCGGGACCGAGATCCTGACCCGAATGCCGGCTCAGCTCTCGGGCGGCATGCAAAAGCGGGTCGCGCTGGCCCGCGCGGTCGCGACTCGGCCCAAGATCATCCTCTACGACGACCCGACCGGCGGCCTCGACCCGCAGAGCGTCACCCGGATCGGCGACATGATCGAGCACCTCCAAAACGAGCTCGCGCTGACCTCGGTGATCGTCACCGGCGACATGAAGCTGGCCTTCCGCGTCGCCGACCGGATCGCGTTGATCCACGAGCATCACATTCATCACCTCGGCACGCGCGACTACTTCCGCGACTGCGAGGCGCCCGAGGTGGTCGAGTTCGTCCGCGACCCCGAGGGTCGACAAGTCCGCTATTGAGCGCCAGTTGCTCGAGCTGGCTCACTTCGGGACTCGATCGCGCCAATAGCCGGCTTCGCGTCGATGGTGCGCGACCGCCAACACCAGTACTTGTTCGGGCTCGATCGTGTAGAGGAGCGAAAATGGAAAACCACGGAGAACGACCCTCCGTACCCCAGGCTCGATCTCCGGCCAGAGCCTGGGATTCTCCGCGGTCAATACCGCAACCCGCTCGACCTCGGCAACGAACCCCAGGGCGACGGCTTCGCCGCCCTCGTCGAAATACCACATCGATGCATCGACAATCTCCGCGTCAGCCCGCGAAGTGAAGTTCAAATCCATCAGCCAGCCCGCTCGCGCTCGGCCTGCTCGATCGCAGCTCGTGCCTTGCGAATGACCTCCTCGTAGGGAACCGTCTCCATCCGACCAGCTCGGACCTCAGTCAACCTCCACTTTGCCTCGGCGATCCACGAGGCGTCGATCGTCGCCTGCGTGCCGTGTTCGCCCAGACTCGCACGGAGCAGCTCGGCGAGTTCGGCGCGGTCGCTGTCGGGCAGCTGCATCGCGGCGTCGTAGAGTCGGAGAACCTCGTCGCCCATGCGCGAAGTGTATCGCGACGCTCGGCCTGGGCGCCAGGTGGCGCGCCGCCCTCAGCCGAAGATCACCCGGCGAAGCATCTGCGGATGAATCAGCGCCATCGGCGAGGCCTCGAACTGCATGACGTTCAGCATCACCCGATAGACGTCGCGGTACTTGCCCGCGAGTTCGAAGAGCCGGGCGGCGTAGCGGCGCAGCAGCGAGGCGCCGAAGGGCTCGGGCCCGCGGGTCTCGGCCCAGCGATGGGCCTCGCACGAGGTCATCGCCCAGGGGATCGAGGCCAGCTTGGCCAGCTTGGCTTGGATCTTCTGCGTGCTGCGGCGACCGACGAGCTTGCCGAGCAGCTCGGCCTGCATCGACGCGATGCTCATGCCCTGGCCGAAGGTCGGATCGAAGCTGCACATCGCGTCGCCGAGGATCACGTAGCCGCTGGGCAGCTTGGCCAGCGACTCGTAGCGGCGGCGCAGCTGATGCGGGTAGTTGAACTTGCGCAGCGGCGTGGTCGGCTTGGCGCCCTCGAGCGCGTGCTGCAAGGTCGGCTGGGCGAGGGTCCGCGACCACGCGACGAAGGCCTCGGGCTCGGTCGGAGGATGATCGCCGTGGTAGCCGAGCATCGTGACCAGCCAGCGGCCATTCTCGACCTGGAAGGCGTAGCCGCCCCGCTTGATCGTCGGCGGCAGCTGGAAGACGGCGAGCCCGGCCGACTCGACCCGACCCGGCGCGGGTTCGAATTCGCCGCTCACGTAGGCCAGGCCGATCTCGACCCGCTCTTCTTCGACCTCGCCATAGCCCCAATCCACCAGCCAGCCGGGCGAGTGGGTGCCGCGTCCGGTCGCGTCGACGACCAGGTCGGCCAAGAGCTCGCTGCCGTCGCGCAGCCGAACCCCGCGGACCACTCCCTCGGCATGGATGGGTTGATCGACCGCGACCCCGAAGCGCAGTTCGACGTTCGATCGGGCACGAACTCGGCGGCGCATGTGCTCTTCGAGCAAGGGCCGAGTTTGAAACCAGATCGGCATGTCGGCGCGGAACGAGATCTTCCAGATCCCGTGCTGGAACCACTTGAGCTCGCTGCCCATGTCGTGCTCTTCGACGCCGTCGGCGATCAACCCGGCGCCGAGGCCTGGCATCAGCGACTCGAGCACCTTGCGACCACGCGAGAGCAGCAGATGCGGCTGGGTGCTCTGCGGCACGCCACGCCGAGCGATCGGGCCGCCGGGATCTTCGTCGCGCTCGAGCAGGGTGACCCGTTCGTAAGAGCGGGCCAAGGCCGCTGCGGCACACAGACCCGCGATGCTTCCGCCCATGACGATTGCGTGTTTCATGATGCTCACTGGCAGCGCGACTAGAATTTTCCAGGAAGGCTCCGGTCGCGGGGCCAGTGGTGCAGTGCCCCGGATGTCCCCGCGTGGGTCAGGCGAAACGCGACGATCCTCGAGTTTGATCGGTGGCCAGGGCCACACGCGCGACGACTTGCGCGATCGCGGACAGCGGGTGACGCTCGCTCGTCCACCGGATCTGTCCATCGTGTCGGTTCAATTGCACAAGACTCGTGTCGACCTCGCTGGCCTGATGAAGGTGCTCGGCGAGCACCTGTACTCCACACCTACAGTCGCCCTGCGCGAGCTCGTTCAAAACGCGCACGACTCGTGCGAGCGACGGCGGCTCGAGGATCACGACGACCCGAGCTTCGGACCACGCGTGATCGTCGTCGCCGATCCGGGCGAGCGAACCTTGAGCATCGAGGACAGCGGCGCCGGGCTGACCGCCGACGAGGTCGAGCGCTACCTCGCCACGGTCGGGGCTGGCTATACGCGGACGCTCCGCGACCGCGAGCCCGAGGCTTCGAAGGGCTTGATCGGCTACTTCGGGCTCGGGTTCTTGTCGGCCTTCGTCGTCGCCGATCGGGTCGAGGTCTGGACCTGCTCTTACCAGGCCCCCGAGCTGGCCTGGCGCTTCGTCTCGCGCGATGGCCAGACCTACACGCTGGAGTCGGCGCCGAGTCGGCCGGTCGGCACCCGCGTGACCTTGTCGCTCGGCGATCGCTTCGCCGACCTCGCCAACCCGCTCGCGATCCGCCGACTCCTGACCCGCTACGCCTCGCTGCTGCGCCACCCGGTGTTCTGCCCGCTCGATGGCTCGTTCGAGCGGCTCGGTGAGGCGGTCAACGCCGAGCCGCCGCCCTGGCGAGACACGCGAGCCCACAGCGACCTGCGTCAGCGCAAGCTCGCGCTCGAGTTCGTCGCCCGCTTCGAATCGCAATTCGAAGCGCTCTGCGTGCTACCGCTGACCCAGCCCGACGCCGACCCGAGCGAGGCCGGCCCGCTGCGCGGGCTCTTGTGGGTGCAGGACTCGGCGACCTATGGCAGCTCCGACAATCGCCGCGCGTGGGTGTTCGTGCGCGGCATGATGATCAGCGACGACACCCGCGAGCTGCTCCCGCGCTGGGCCGGTTTTTGTGGCGTGGTCGTCGAGACCGACGAGCTGACCCCGACCGCCAGCCGCGAGGACTTGCAGCGCGACAGCAGCTTCGATCGCGGCCAAGCCCAGATCCGCGAGGCGCTGATCGAAGGGCTGGCCGCGCTGGCTCGGCGCGACCCGGCCAGCTGGCGCCGGATCCTGACCCGGCACAACGAGGCGCTGCTCGGCGCGGCGCTCTGCGACGATCGCCTCTTCGATCTGATCGTCGAGGCCGCGACCTTGCCGACCTCGCAGGGCGACCTCTCGCTCGAGCGGATCCGCGAGCGCTCGCGCGGCCAGATCTACATCAGCCAGGCCGAGCGCGGCGGGTTCGAGGAGCTCTTGTTTCGGGCGCTCGGCGTGCCGGTCGTGAAGGGGGTCCGCTACGCCGCGGCACCGATCGCCCGCCGCTGGGCCGAGCGGCACGGGATCCCCGTGATCGCGCTGGGCACCGAGGTCAGCGAGCGCGCGCTCTTTCGCCGGGTCGACGAGCAGGAGCTCGACGACCCGCGCATCGCCGCCTGCTTGCGCGAGGCCTTCGCCGGCTCGCACTTCACGACCGAGCTCGAGGTCGTGCTCAGCCGCTTCGCACCCACTCACCTGCCCTTCGTGCTCGTGCCCGACCGCGAGGTCGAGCTCAAGCGCCGGATCGAGGCCGACGAGGCCGACAAGCGGATCAGCACCGCGGCGCTCGGGCTCGCCCGGATCTTCACCGCCGCGATCGTCGAGGGTCCGCCGCTGCGCCTCCACCTCAACCTCGACTGTCCGGCGATCGATCGGCTCGGTCGCCGACTCGCGCGCGCCGAACATGCTCCGAGCGAGCCCGGCCCGAGCGCGACGAGCCGCGCGCTCGCGCTGCTGCGACCCTTGGTCGCCCTGCTCTCGCAGATCGACGAGCACGACCAGACGATGAGCAGCGAGCAGGCGCTGCGCGAGCTGTGCTCGCTCGCAGAGCTGCTCTTGGCCGACTGAGCTACCATCGCGCCCGTGCTCGACGACGCGACCGAGGTGGGCGAGCCGCTCACGCCCACGGACCCGAGCGTCCCGGCCCCGCCACCGAGCCAACCGGGCCATCCGGGTCAACCGGGCCAACCGGGTCAATCAGGCATGGCGCGGCGCAGTGATCACGAGCTGCCCACGCTCGAGCGCGGCGCCCAGGTCGGTCGCTATCTGGTCCTCGGTCGGGTCGGGCGCGGGGGCATGGGCGAGGTGTTCGCGGCCCACGATCCCGAGCTCGATCGCAAGGTCGCGCTCAAGCTGCTCCACGTCCGGCCCGGGCTCGGCGACGACAGCCACGCCCGCACTCGCATGGCCCGCGAGGCCCAGGCGATGGCGCGGCTCAACCACCCCAACACGGTCACGGTCCACGACGTCGGCGAGCACGAGGGCCGGGTCTTCCTGGCCATGGAGTTCGTCGAAGGCCAGACGCTGGGCGCATGGTTGAAGCAGAGCCAGCGTGATTGGCGAGAGGTCGTGGCCGTGTTCACGGCGGCCGGGCGCGGGCTCGCGGCCGCCCACGCGGCCGGCCTGATCCACCGCGACTTCAAGCCCGACAACGTGATGCTGACCGCGACGGGTCGGGTGCTGGTCATGGACTTCGGGCTCGCGCGCGCGGGCGCCAGCGGAGCCGAGGCCGAGGTCGAGGCCGGTCAGCCGATCGGCTTCACGGGCGTCGATCTCGACGCGACCATGCTCGCCGGCGAGGAGACCGAGCACGCGGGTCGAGGCGTGCCCACGCCCCAGCCGCTCGCGCCCGAGCTGTCGCGCTCGGGCGACTCGCTGGGCAGCCGATCGCGGCCGCAGCTCTCGACCTCGATCACCCAAGCGGGCGCGCTGCTGGGCACGCCGGCCTACATGGCGCCCGAGCAATTGCGCGGCGGCAACGTCGACGCGCAGGCCGATCAATGGGCGTTCTGTGTCGCGCTCTGGGAGGCGCTCTACGGTCAGCGACCCTTCCCGGGCAAGACCTTGGCCGCGCTGATCGGCGCGGTGCTCGAGGGCCATCCGAGCCCGGGGCCGCGAGCCGCCCACGTGCCCGCGTGGCTGCATCGGATCGTGCTGCGCGGGCTGAGTCGCGAGCCCGCGCGCCGCTGGCCGAGCCTCGACGCGCTGCTGGCCGAGCTCGACGCGGTCCCACGCAGGCGTCGACGGCGAGCGACGATCGCCGCCGGGCTGGTGGTCGCGGGCGTACTCGGGCTCCTGCTCGGCCGTGGACGCGAAGCGCCGGAGGTCGAGCCGCCTTGCCGCGGCGGCGTCGAGCTGATCGACGAGGTCTGGGACGCGGCCGCCCACGCCGAGGTCCAGACCGAATTGCTCGCGAGCGGTCGACCTTATGCGGCCGACACCTGGACGGTCGTCGAGGCCGAGCTCGACGGCTGGGGCCGCCGCTGGGCCGCCGCGCATCGTGACACCTGCGAGGCGACCGAGCTGCGCCGCGAGCAATCGGCCGACTTGCTCGACCTGCGCATGCAGTGCCTGGCCGAGCGCCGACGCAGCTTCGTCGCGTTGATCGCCAACCTCCGCCGTCACGGCCGCGAGCCCGAGGTGGTCGAGGACGCGGCGCTGCGCGTCCAGGCCCTGCCCGAGATCGATCGTTGCAGCGAGCCCGGCTATGTCCAGAGTCGGATCCCGCCGCCCGAAGACCCCGCGCAAGCGGCCGAGGTCGCCAACATCCGCGAGCAGCTGGCCGCGCTGGCCAGCAAGCCTCGGCTCGGCAGCGGCGAGTTGGCCGAGCTCGAGGCGCTGGGCGAGCGCGGCCAAGCGCTCGCTCATGCGCCGCTGATCACCGAGCTCGAGTGTGCGATCGGGAGTCGGCTCGGCGAGGTGGGTCGTTATGACGAGGCGATCGTGCGCGTCCGGGCGGGCTACTTTGGTGCGCGACGGATCGCCGACGAGCCGCGGGCGCTCTACTGCGGGATCACGTTGGTCTCGATCTTGGGCAACGAGTACGGGCGTCCGAGCGAGGCCCTGGCCTTCGCCGAGCACGTCGAGCCCGAGGTCGCGCGGGTCGGCTCGGCTGCCGACCGCGGCGACTTCGACACCGTGCTCGGCCTCGCCCAGCACGCGCTCGGCGACTACGAGGCCGCCGAGCGCTCGTTCAGGCAGGCGCTCGAAGAGTGGGCCGAGCTCGACGCCGGCTCGGCCAAGCTCGCGCTCGGCCACCTCAACCTCGGTCGCACGCTGCGGACCCGTGGCCAGTGGGACGCGGCCCGCGGCGAGCTCGAGCGCTCGCTGGCCGACATGACCCGGCAGCTCGGCGAGGCTCACCCCATGCGCGCGCGCGTGCTCGATCAGCTCGGCCTGCTCGAGTCGCAGCTCGGCAACCTCGAGCAGGCCGAGCTCCACTTCCAAGCCGGGCTGCGCGTGCGCGAGGCCTCGCTCGGGCCCGAGCACCCCGACCTCGGCTTCTCGCACACCAACCTCGGCCGCGTGCTGATCCAGCGCGGCGAGATCGAGCCCGCGCTCGCGCACTTCGAGGCCGCGCTCGCGATCGCGATCACCAAGTATGGGCCCGAGCACCTCGCGGTCGCCAACGCCCACACCAACGTCGGCGTCGCGCTGCGCAAGCTCGGCCGCTACGACGAAGCCCGCGAGCACTACGAAGCGGCGATGGCGATCGACGAGCGCATGCTCGGGACCGACCACGACGACTTCGCGATCGCGCTGCACAACCTCGGCAACCTGCTCGCGCTGATCGGCGACGCCGAGGAGCTCGAGCAAGCCCGCGATCTCCAGCGGCGCGCGCTCGCGATCTGGACCAAGAAATTCGGACCCGAACACCTGTTCATCGCCCATGGCTCGATCGGGCTGGCCGACGCCCTGGTCCGGCTGGGCGAGGCCGAGCCAGCGATCCGCGCGGCCGAGCGCGGGCTCGAGGTCTTGGCCCGCTCGGGCAGCCTCGACCTCGACCTCGAGATCGCGGGCACCCTCGCGCTCGCGCAGGCCGAGCTGGCCGAGGGTGAGCGCGACGCGGCCCGGGAGCACGCCGAGCGATCGCTCGAGCTCTTGGCCGCCCAACCTGCCAGCTCCGACGTGACCTTGCAGCGGGCGCGCGCCCGAGTGGTCCTGGCCAGCCTCGTGCCCGCGCGTCGCCAGGAGTTGCTCGACGCCGCGCGAGCCGACTACGCCGCGTTGCCAGGCCCGCAGCTGCCCGAGGCGCTCGGCTGGTGAGGGTTGCCGAGGCCTCGCGGATCCAGCGCGACATCGACCAGCGATCCTTGACAGCCCCGCGGGCTTGATCCACTGTGCCGGCCCCCGGAGCGAGCCATGTCGCAAGTTTGTCAAGTCACCGGCAAGAAGCCCCTCATCGGCATGAACGTCTCGCACTCGCATGTGCGGACCAAGAAGCGCAGCCTCCCGAACCTTCGGTGGAAGCGCTATTGGGTGCCCAGCGAGAACCGCTGGGTCCGTCTGCGAATCAGCACCGCAGGCATGCGGATCATCGACAAGAAGGGCATCGACACCGTGCTCTCCGAGATCCGCTCGCGCGGCGAGAAGGTCTGAGCTCGATCTAGCCCCGAGGCTCGATCGCTCGCTCGCTCTCGAACTTCTCTCGAACCTTCAGAAGGCCTGGACGCGCTCCGGGCCTTCCGCGTTGGTTCGACGCCTCGCAGCCAGCTCAGCCTTCGAGGTCCCAGATCCGCACGCGCTTGTCGGCACAAGCGAGCGCGACGAGGCGACCGTCGGGCGACACGTCGAGCTCGCTGACCTGCCTGCTGATCGCGTCGGCCTCGTCGATCAGTGAGCCGTCGAGCGCATCGAAGACGCCGACCCGCTTGTCCCAGGCGCAGACGAGCTGCTCGTGGCCCGGGCGCAAGCAGGCGCCGCAGAGCCCGTCTTCGATGATCGGCAGCACGCCCGCGTAGCTCCACGACTCGGTCGACCAGACCGTGACTGGCCCTCGCCAGCCCCGCGATACCACCCAGTCGCCGCTGCGATCGGGCTCGAAGGCGCCGACCATGCCCGGGCCCGCGTCCTGCTCCCAGACCAGCTCGCCGCTCTCGAGCGACCAAAAGCGAAGCGTGTCTCCGTGCGCACCCGTGACCAGGTGCTCACCGTCGGCCGCGAACACGAAGGCCATGCCGCGCGGACCGACCTCGAGTCGATGGATCAGCTCGCCGTCTTCGCTCGACCACAGCGCGACCGTCTCGTCGGCGCCGCCCGAAGCGATCAGCTTGCCGTCGCGCGAGACCCCGAGCGTGTAGACCGGACCCTCGTGGGCCTCGATCTCGAGCCGCGCGACTCCTTTGGGCCAGGACCAGACCGACACGCCACCGTCACCACCGCCGCTGATCAGCTCGTCGTCGGCGCTGAAACAGAGCACGTCGACACCCTTCGCGTGGGCCTCGATCGTGCGCTCGAGCTTGCCGCGCAGCGACCAGATCTTGATCGTCCGATCGCGACTGCCCGACGCGAGTCGCCGACCTTCGCGATCGAATCGCACGCACAGGACCGGGCCTGAATGTCCATCGATGGTCGTCCGCAACTTCATGAGCCGCCGCGATGATACCCGGCGAGAGGCGTGCGCGGCGGCAAACTCGGAATTGAGCTCGACGACCCTTTGCGGCTCAAACCAGGTTCGCCCCGCGGTGGCCGAGAACCGAGTTCTTCGGCCTCGGCCGGTTCGGCCGGCTCAGAGCTCGAGCAGCTCGACCCGCAGCGCCAGCTTGGCCTGCACGTCGGCGGTCAGGCCACTGGCGACCCAGACCCAGCCGGGCTCGCCGCCCCGCGGATCCAGCCATTTGGCTTGAAACGCCTTCACCTGCTCGGGATCCAGCTCGAGCATGGTCTGGGCCTCGCGGGCGAGCGCGGCGAAGATTTCGCGATCTTCTTGGGCGAGATCGATCGACTCGCTCCACAGCGCGGTCCAATCTTCGCCGCTCACGCTCGCGTCGACCATGCGGGCGCCCAGCCAGAGATCGGCGGCCTGGCGAACCCGCGGCAAGGGCTGGGCGGTGGTCGCCATCGCCTGCATGCGCTCGATCGCCGCGTCGACCTCGGCCCAGGGCTCGCCCGCGGGCACGTAGACGCGGACCGCCAGCACGCTGATCGGTCCGGCGACGATCAGCCGCACGTCGAGCTCCTCTTGCAAGAGCCGCTGGCTGATCCGGGCGAGCGTGCGGGCCTCGACCGACTCGGTCGGGAGCAAGCGACCGAACATGATCACCGCGCGATTGCGGCGGTCGGGCGTGCCGGACAGGACATGCAGCGGCGCCGGGGTCTCGCCGAAGATCCAGGTCTCGGCCGGCTTCTTGGGCGAGTCGACGTGGAGGCGCTGGGTCGCCGTCGGCTTGCCGCTGCCGAGGCCGAGCACGCCGGCCTTCCACCGGCTGCCGAGCAGCTCGACGCCCTCGCCCAGCTCCTCGGCCGTGCGGCTCGAGTGGACCACGACCACGCAATGGCGAGGATCGCTGAGCAAGGTCCACGAGCGCTCGAGTCGGGCGCGGTTGAGCTCGACCAGGTCGGGCTTGCTCGCGTACTCGTGGCTGAGCCGGTGATCGAGCAGCACGCTGATCAGGCCCGCGGCCGCCAGCGCCGACGCGTCGGCCTCGCGGTGCTTGGCCAGGACCTTGCCCTGCGCGAGCGCGAGCAGCTTGGGATCGCCCGCGTCGGCGAGGGTGTCCGCGACGGCGCTGATCAACGCGAGCGCGTCGCGGTCGCGGCCGTGGACCGCGAACTCGACCCGACCAGCGCGGCTGTGGAGGTCGTACTGTGCGTCCTCGATCCGGCGCAGGCGAGCCGAGAGCCGCAGCTCGAGCGCGTGCAGGGCCGCCGAGGTGCCCGCGGCCCCGAGCTTGTCGGCGTGGACCGAGGTCGGCATCAGCACGCGCAGGTGAAAGGCGGGATCACCCGGCTCGACCAGCCAGTGGACCAGCGCGCCGTTGTCGAGCTGCATCACGCTCGGCGCCTGCCAAGGCGGCGCGAGCACCCGCGAGGGATCGATCGGACCGGTCTGGCCGTCGTCGTCGAACACGATCGGCGCGAGCGTCTGGTCCTTGCAGTTGCAGCCACCACCGAGCCACGCGGGCGCCAGCGCCAGCGCGACCAGCCAAGGACGAATGGTTGGACCGGTCGGGCGCGTCATGGCTGAACCGCCTCGGCCGCGTTCGCCTCGGCTGGGCGATCCGGCGCGCCACCGTGGAGCTTGGCCGGCACCGGCAGCTCGGGATCGATCGGCAGCACGGCCGCGCGGGTGTCGAGCAGGCGCGGCACGGCCTCGACCAGCGCGACCGCGGCCAGCCGGGCCAGCTCGCCCGCTTCGGCGAGGGCCTCGGCCGAGTCGATGTCGAGCGGCACGGGATGCGTCGCGGGCAGCCCCGGGACCTCTTCGCGGATCGGCAGCCCGAGCAGCTCGGCCCGCGATCGAGTCGGCAGCGCGTCGGGCTGGGACGCGTCGCGTCGCTCGGTCGCGCCCGCGAGGTAGCTGGCGAGCTCGAGCGGCGCGCGAAGATCGAATTCGAGATCGGCGAAGATCCGCGCGCGCTGGTTCTCGATCAACGCGGCCAGCTCGGGCTCGCCCTCGGCGTGGGCGATCCGATCGAGGCGGCGAGCGATCAGCGGCTCGGGCCCCTCGGCCGCGTCGAAGCCGAGCGCCCGAACCACCAGCAGGGGCCGGCGAGGATCGTCCGAGTAGGTGCAGCGCAGCCGGGCCTTGGCCGGCTCGTCGGGCCCGGCGAGCTGGCGGTTGATCGTGCCGCAGAGCACCTGCGCCCACGCCCGGGCTCGCGGCTCGCCCGGGACCGCCCAGACCAAGCTGTCGGCCTTTTGCTTGGCCAGGGGCGCCGGCATCGGGCCATCGGCCGGGATGCTGTTGCTGCCGCCCGGCAGCGCGGGCGCGATGGTCTTGCGCGGCCGCGCGGGCAGATCGGCGAAGTAGGGCGTCACGCGGTCGAGCAGCTTTTGGGGATCCTCGGGGCCGACCACGACCAGGGTCGCGGCCCGATAGTCGAAGAGCTTGGCCAGCTGGGCCTCGACCGATTGATCGAGCAGATCACCGAGCGCCTTGTCGACCGCGCGACCGTCGTGGCCGAGGCCGGCGTCGCGCCAAGCGGCGACGATCAGCTCGCGGGGGATCAGCGGCCGCTCGCGGTCGTCGCTGCGCGCGTAGCTGAGCGACTTGAGCCAGAGCGCCCGATTGACGTTGGGCGCCCGCAGCCGCTGGGCCTCGACCCGCAATTGAGCGTCGAGCTGCGAGGCCGGGATCAGCGATTCGAAGCGGACTTGACCAGCACCGACGGCCATCGCCGCGAGCCCGCCGACGTCGTGGGCGGTCGCGATCGCTTCGCCCGGCCCGAGCTCGCGCGTGCCTTGCTGAAGGTGGTAGGCGAGCGCGTGGATCAAGCCCGGCAGCTTGTCGGGGTCGTCGCGAGTGCCGACCTCGACGGCCAACACGACCGCCGCGACCGGCAAGCTGGCGTCGCGGGCCGTGATCACCCGGACGCCGCAAGGCAGGACCACGTCGAGCATGTCGCTCGAGGCCTCGACCGGAGCCCCGCCGCTCTCGCGGACCAGCGCGTCCTCGGTTGGCGGCGGGTTCGAAGGCGGGACCGGCCGAAGCAGGCTCGCGATGGCCAAGGTCAGCAGGGCGCGGAGCATGATGGTGATCAGCGAGTCGAAGAGAAGAGCGCGCGACCGGGGAACTCGGCGTCGGCGCCGAGCAGCTCCTCGAGGCGCAAGAGTTGGTTGTACTTCTCGACCCGATCCGACCGCGAGGCCGAGCCGGTCTTGATCTGGCCGGCCTCGGTCGCGAGCGCGAGGTCGGCGATGAAGGTGTCGGCCGTCTCGCCGCTGCGGTGCGAGACCACGCAGCGGTAGCTGTTGCGATGGGCCAGCTTCATGGCCTCGAGCGTCTCGCTGAGCGTGCCGATCTGGTTGACCTTGACCAGCAGCGCGTTGGCGACCCCCTCGCGGATGCCTCGGCGGATTCGCTCGGGGTTGGTCACGAAGAGGTCGTCGCCGACCAGCTGCATCGTGGCGCCCATGCGCTCGGTCTGGATCTTCCAGCCGGCCCAGTCGTCCTCGGCCATGCCGTCTTCGATCGAGACCAGCGGGAAGCGCTTGGCCAGGTCGACGTAGAGATCGACCAGCGCGGCGCTCTCGAGCTCGCGCCCACCCTCGCCCGCGAGCACGTAGCGGCCGGTCTCGCGCTTGTAGAACTCGCTGGCCGCGACGTCGAGCGCGAGGCCGAACTGCTCGCCGGGTCGGTAGCCGGCCTGCTCGATCGCTCGCATCAGGGTCTCGAGCGCCTCGGCGTTGCTGGCCATGTCGGGCGCGAAGCCACCCTCGTCGCCGACCGCCGTGACCTTGCCCTGGCTCTTGAGCAATTTCTTGAGCGCGTGGAAGACCTCGACCCCGGCTCGCAGCGCCTCGCTGAAGCTGTCGAAGCCGAAGGGGACCAGCATGGTCTCTTGGAAGTCGAGGTTGTTGTCCGCGTGCGCGCCCCCGTTGATGACGTTCATCAAGGGCACCGGCAGCGTTCGACAGTGCGCACCGCCGAGGTAGCGAAAGAGCGGAAGGCCGGCGTCCTCGGCCGCCGCCCGAGCGCAGGCCAGCGACACGCCGAGCAGCGCGTTGGCGCCCAGCCGCGACTTGGTCGGCGTGCCGTCGAGATCACGCAGTACGCGATCGAGGTGATCTTGGGCCGCGACCTCGAGCCCCTCGACCACGGGCGCGAGCGCGTCGTTGACATGCCCGACCGCCTTGAGCACGCCCTTGCCACCGTAGCGACTCGGGTCGCCGTCGCGCAGCTCGTGGGCCTCGTGCTCACCCGTGCTGGCGCCCGAGGGGACCGCCGCGCGGCCCATGCTGCCGAACTCGGTGATGACCTCGACTTCGAGCGTGGGGTTGCCTCGGCTGTCGAGGATTTCGCGGGCGTGAACGGAGACGATCGTGCTCATGATGGGACGGCTGCGGACGAGGCGAAGGACGGAACAGGTCGGGCGCAGGGTAGCGCGTCACACGACGCCACGCACCGGATGCGGATCACAAGCGCTCGTCGCCGCTCTCACGCCGGGTTTGACCGCCACCGAGGCGACCGCTACCGTCCGCCGCGGTGCGCAGCATCCACATTGGCCTGCTCGGATTTGGCGTCGTGGGCCAAGGTGTGCTGCAGATCCTTCGTGACAACGGCCCGGCGATCCGCGATCGGATCTCGGCGACCCCCGTCGTCCGCAAGGTCTTGGTCCGCGGGCTCGACAAGTCGCGCGAGGTCGAGCTCGAGCGCGAGCTGCTGACCACCGATCCCGACGAGGTCCTCGACGACCCCGAGATCCGCGTGGTCATCGAGTTGATCGGCGGGATCGAGCCGGCCCGGACCTGGGTGCTGCGAGCGTTGCGAGCCGGCAAGCATGTCATCACCGCCAACAAGGCGCTGCTGGCCGAGTGCGGCGAGGAGCTCTTCCACGAGGCCGCCTCGCGCGGGCTCGACATTTATTTCGAAGGCTCGGTCGCGGGCGGGATCCCGGTGCTTCGAGCCCTGCGCGAGGGCCTGGCCAGCGACCGGATCGAGCGGATCGTCGGGATCGTCAACGGCACCTCCAACTACATCCTCGACGCGATGACCCGGACGGGGGCCAGCTACGCCGACGCGCTCGCGGCCGCGCAGCGAGCCGGCTTCGCCGAGGCCGATCCGACCCTCGACGTCGAGGGCATCGACGCCGCGCACAAGCTCGCCTTGCTCGCGCTGGTCAGCGTCGGCGTCCGCATCGACCCGAACGCGATCCACCGCGAGGGCATCACCCGGGTCCGGCCCTTCGACATTCGCACCGCGGCCGAGCTCGGCTACGTGATCAAGAGCCTGGCGATCGCCGACCTGCGCGAGCCCGAGCACCCGGTCGTCCACGTCCACCCGACCTTCGTGCCCAAGGACCACATCCTCGCTGGCGTGCACGGGGCCTACAACGCGGTCGAGGTCACCTCGCGCGCGCTCGGCCAGTCGCTCTACTACGGCCGTGGCGCCGGGATGATGCCGACCGGCGTGGCCGTGGTCTCCGACATCATCGAGGTCTGCCGCGACATCGTCGGGTCTTCGGCCGGGCTCAATCCTGGTGGTTTTCGAGCGATCCGCAGCGTCGAGCCGGCTTCGCTCGACTCGAGCGAGTGCGAGAATTACCTGTGCGTGCACGTGCCCAACGTGCCCGGCGTGCTCGGTCGCGTGGCCAGCTGCCTGGGTCGCCACGGGGTCAGCATCAAGCGCATGAACCAAGACACGCCCGGCCCGGCCGAGCCGATCGACATGGTCATCATGACCGAGCGAACCCGCGAAGATCGAGTCCGCGAGGCGCTGATCGAGGTCGACACCTTCGACGTCGCGCTCACGCCCAGCCACCGGTTTCGGATCCTCGACGTGGATCCCTGGGGGCTGCGCTGATGGCCCGCCTCGTCGCCGCGATCACCGATCCGGTCGAGTCCGCGCTGGTCGTCACCGCGCGGATCCGAGTGATCTACGCCGACACCGATCGGATGGGCGTCGTCTATCACGGCACCTACCTGCGCTACCTCGAGCACGCCCGGGTCGAATTCATTCGCTCGCTCGGCTTCGCCTACGCCGACATGGAGCGGCTCGGCTACGGCTTGCCGGTCACCGACATCGCGCTGACCTACCTGGCCCCGGCCAAGTACGACGACATCGTCAGCGTCCATGTCGCGCTGACCAAGCTGACCGTCGCCCGGGTCCACTTCGCCTATCGCCTGACCATCGAGCCCGGCGATCGGCACTTGGCCGAGTCGACCCCTCCGGGTCGAGAATTCGCTAGCCCTGCCGCGATCGAGCTGATTCGGGCCGAGAGTCGGCACGGCTGTGTCAGCCTCGAAGACGGCGGCGCGACCCGGCTGCCCGACCACATCCACGACTTCCTCGCGACCGCGCTCGTCCGCCAGGCTTCACCATGATCACGCCCCCCTCCAATCTCACCTCGATGGATCGCAAGCTGCTGCTCGAGTACGTCCGCGTGACCGAGGCGGCCGCGATCGCGTGCTCGCACCTGATCGGGCTCGGCAAGAAGGACGAGGCCGACCACAAGGCGGTCGAGGCGATGCGACGCGGCTTCGACAAGGTGCCCGCACGCGGGACCGTCGTCATCGGCGAGGGCGAGATGGACGAGGCGCCGATGCTCTACATCGGCGAGAAGGTCGGCCCCCAAGATCCCTCGCTGCCCGAGGTCGACATCGCCGTCGATCCGCTCGAGGGCACCAACTTGTGCGCCGACGGCAAGCCCGGCGCGCTCGCGGTCCTGGCCGTGGCCAACCGCGGCGACTTCCTCGAGGCGCCCGACATCTACATGGACAAGCTCGCCGCCGGGCCCGAGGGCGTCGGCGTGTGCAGCCTGGCCATGAGCCCGAGCGAGAACGTCCGCGCGCTGGCCAAGGCCAAGGGCAAGGCGGTCCGCGACATGGTCATCGTCGTGCTCGGGCGCCCGCGCCACGAAAAGCTGATCGCCGAGCTGCGCAGCCTCGGCTCGAGCGTCCGCTTGATCACCGACGGCGACGTCAACCCCTGCGTCGCGACCGGCATGAGCGAGAGCGGGATCGACATGTTCCTCGGCATCGGCGGCGCGCCCGAAGGCGTGCTCGCAGCTGCCGCGCTCAAGTGCCTCGGCGGTGTATTCGAAGGTCGCCTCGTGATCGAGAACGAGCAGCAGCGCGCGCGGGCGATCGGCATGGGCATCGGCGACCCCGAGGCCTTGCTCCGGCACGAGGACATGGTCCGCGGGCCCTGCTTCTTCGTCGCCTCGGGCGTCACCGATGGGCCGATGCTCGCGGGCGTGCGCAAGATCGGGCCGCGGACGATCGTCGCCAGCCTCGCGCTGCGCAGCGACACGATGACCATCCGCAGGTTCGAGACCTCGACCTTGCTCTCGCACCTGCCGGTCGACGAGCGCTGAGTCAGTCGACGAAGAAGAGCCCCTCGGCCAACGCCACCGCGATCCGACCGGGGGCGACCAGGGCCAGATCGAGCGGTGGACTCGGTAGCGCGACCACGAAGCGCTCGCGGCCGTCCGAGTCGAGCGCGACCAAGCTGGTGCCGACCGGCGCGAACACGCGA
>JAMHUH010000970.1:0-15663 GCA_035904925.1 Nannocystaceae bacterium | reverse complement strand
CTGAGTCGAGCGAGTCACTTGAAAAACGAAACCTACACACTGTCGGACTACGAGTACCGGTCACCAACACCACCACGAGTCGCCAAACTCATCCATGACATCGTCGAGCATGGCGAGAACGCGATCCGTGATGAATGGGCGGAATATCGACGAGCAAACACCGACGAGGATCGAAGGACGATTCTCAACAACGTTCAAGTTTGGGATTCCATGCTGCGAATGACCGGCGGCCGGCTACGCTACATTATCGGGGCAAGCGCACCTCGCGTACCAAGTGGACTCGGCCTCCTACTCGAAACGATCATTCAAGACCAAGGCCTCGGCGACGGCATTTTGCTCCGTGAAAAATGGACCTATAATTATTCAATCGACATCACTCCAATCGAGCAATTGTACTACAATTTATTCAGCGGCATCCTCGCAACCAAGGACCTCGCATCGATATTTGGGGATGAAGGTGCGCTCTCCAGTACGTACGCGATCGGTTTCCCGGCGATCGAGAGGAACAACACCCTTCTTCATTGTGCCATCGCTCACGAAATTGGACACATCGCCGTAGAACGATGGTTGACGCAAAACTACGACTCCGATACACGCGCAACCAGCGATTCAAGGGCCGCTGCAACCCGACTCATCAACCCAGAGACGGTTCCGCCAAACCTCGAAGAGTGGGGTGAAATCCTCGCGGCAATGAGCCGAATCCATACTGCACGCCGGCGTTTTCTTCAAGAATACGGATCGGACATATACGCGGTCGAGCTTTTTGGGCCCGCTGCTCTACTATCCATGGCCAACATCGCCATGAGTCAGGGACTCGACAGCGAGCCCGGAGCCGATGCAGGCTATTACCCCTCGTGGCGTTCGCGACTTCGCTTCGCCTTGGATTGGCTCAATCGCGAGTCTCCAGACTCCTGGCTCCCACGGCCCACCCCCAACAACTCGTGGGCCGTGGCGCTTGCAAGCCACCTGAGTCACATCGATCATTTCCTCGGTCCGATGTTAGCACCGACCAATCCAGAGATGGCTGAGGCCGATCGGCTTGCCAAGCAAACCCTTGTGCTTCTCGGTCAAGATCTCGCCGCTCGAATCCCTCTCAAACGCAGGGAATCGATGGAGCAAGCATATCTTCTGGCGGATCGCATTGCGGAATTGATCCCCCCAAACGACATTGGCTCGGATCAACGACAACCCGTGCCTCCTTACCTTTGGGCGATCCTGAATGCAGGCTGGCTTCACACGATCCACGCGAGCGAGACCAATGCGCACGCGCTCGACGATGAAGATGACAGCGGAGTCGTAAACCGCCTCATTCTCAAAGCACTCAGCGATGTCATCGTCATGCGCGGTTTCCGGCAACATCAGGAAGCTACAACAACATCATGAGCGTTCTGACCAACAAGGATTTGATCGCAGCGCTTACCCCGGCGGAAGGAGCTGACAGGCTGGTTGTCACGCCCATTCTCGATCCAAAACAGATCGGGCCAGCCTCCATCGACCTTCGACTCGGTCCCGACATCATCGCACTACAGAAGAGTCGAGTAGCGGGGCTCGATTTGACGAGCATGGAATCTCGCCGCGAAATCGGCCGGTACGCACGAACGATTCATGTTGGTTACCACGGCAAGTTCGTTCTTCACCCCAACACACTCGTACTCGGAGCAACGCTGGAGTATCTCCGCGTCCCTGACCATCTATTTTGCAGTGTTGAAGGCCGATCCTCGTTGGGCCGGGCAGGCCTCATCATTGCGACGGCGACATCGGTTCAACCTGGTTTTCGTGGATGCATAACCCTCGAGATCGAAAACCTCGGACCCGTGCCAATCACGCTCTTTCCAGGGCTCCGAATTGCGCAACTCGTCGTATTTTCGGGAAATCCGGGGCGCCCCTATCAAGGCCAGTTCAGGTGCCCCACCGGACCCGAACTAGGTGAGATCCGTTCGGAGCCTGATGTCATCTTCTTTTCTTCGGCACCGCCTCAACCTCGAATTCCCGGCAATCGTTAGCAGCCTCCGACTTCGACTCGGCTCGATGTGTCCGGTCTTGAACATGCGTCGAGGGCCGAGCGACACCGCCACGGCCCTCGGCCGTGTGTACATCAGTGCATTAGATCTGTCGCGGTTCCGGGCCTGGCCTAAAAGCGCCCGATCAAGGCCAGGCCCGCCCGGTCTGCGCTCGCGTAGGGCAGCAGCGCGACCTTGGTCTTGCCGGCCTCGCGCCGCTCCGACTGGGCCGACATCGCGAGGCCAAAGCCGACGCTCGCCATCGCGGCCGAGCCGTCCATCATCAGCACCGACGCGGCGGGCCGGCAGGTGTACGAGAAGCCGTTGCGCTCGACGAAGGGCCCGCGGGCGCCGTCGTAGCAGGCCATGTACAAGCCGGCTTCGGTGATCATCCCGGCCAGGCCGAGCGCGAACAAAGTCCAGCCGGTGGCGCGGCGACCGAGCAAGACCCGCGGCGGCTTGCCGTCGTGGTTGCGCATGAACCCTTTGTGGCGGCCCTCCATCCACGCGCCGCCACCGATCATGCCGATCGAGCCGAGCAGGACCAGGCGATCGAAGTTGCCCCGAAAGCCGCAGTAGACGTCGGAGCAGGTCAGCTGGGTGATCCACTGCCGGGTGAACACGACCGCGAAGCCGAGGCTCGCCCCGACCAACAAGCCGACACCGCGGCGAGGCTCGCCCGGCAGCTTGGCGGGCGGTTGCTCGGGCGCGTTCCAGGGATCGTCGAGCGGCTCGGCGATCGGCTCGTCGGACCAGGTCGGCAAGCCGTCGTCGCTGGGCGCGTCCGCGGGTGCATCACCAGTCGCGGGCTCGAGCTCGGTGCCCGGCTCTTCGGGCGCCGGCTCGCTGGCGTCGTCCGGCAGGCTCGGGCCGAGCGGCGCGGGCTCGGCCTCGATCGGTCGCACGCTCGGCTGCTGCACGACCGGCTTGCTCGCCTTGTCGCTCGGCAGCTCGGCCGGCGCGATCGCGGGCTCGCCGGGCTGGCCCGCCGGTGCGATCACCGAATCGGGCGGCCCGAAGAGCGCGAGAGTGAGTGCGACGCTGACCGAGACCAAGGAGACCATGGCTCACCCTACCGAGTTCTCAATCGTTGGGCCAGGGCTCGGGGGGCGGCAGCGGGTTGGGGCTGTGGCTGGTCGTGCCCCGAGCCTCGAGGTTGTCGATGAAGAGCCCGATGTAGAACAGGTCGTCGGTGATGTCCTCGTCCTCGTGCGTGGCCAACCAGCCCTCGACCGCGCCGTGGAGCGCCCGCAGGGTCGTCAACGCGCTCGGGTCATCGCCGACGCTCGCCCGCTGGCTGGCCATGCGGAAGCCGACGAAGATGTTGAGCATCACGAAGCCCTTCTCGACGCTCGGACCGCTGAAGTATCCGCCAGGCGGCGTCTCCCAGGGGCCGAGGGGCGAGGTGATGTCGATCTCCTGGAAGACCATCGCTTGGCTGGCCGGGTCGCGGTAGCTGAACTCGAGCCGACCGACCTCGCCTGGGTAGTCGCCGTTGGGCAGCAGCTCGAGCAGCATCGCTCCGCCGCCGCCACGCCGACCCGACTCGTTGTCGCTGTCCGTGACGCGGTGGGCGATCTGCAAGACCGGGATGTCGATGCTCGCGTGGTTGCCCGAGAGCTCGAACTGCTTGGTCCCGTAGAGCGCCCGCAGGTCGTAGCCCTCGAACACGGTCGCGTCGATGTGCGCGTCTTCGGCCAGCGGGATCAAGAAGGCCTGGACCTCCTCTTCGAACACCTCTTCGACCGCGGCCGGATCCTCGAGGTAGTAGAACGAACCGCTGCCGAGCTCGGCCAGCTCGCGCATCAGCTCGACGTCGAAGCTCGCACCCAGGCCGATGGTCGTGAGGTTGTAGCCGAGCTCGCCCCAGCTCTCGGCCAGCCCGAGGATCGCCGCGTCGCTGGTGATCCCGGCCGTGGCTTCGCCGTCGGAGACCAGCACCACGCGGTTCTGCATGCCGGGCTGGGCGTAGGCGTCGGTCAGCTCGTAGGCGCTGCGCAGGCCGGCGTAGATGTTGGTGTTGCCGCTCGGGCTGAGGTTGGCGATCGCGGCGGCCAGCTCACCGCTGTCGCCCGCGACCTGCTCGACCAAGACCTCGGCGGTGTCCGAGAAGCCGATCAGGGTCACGCGATCCTCGGGCAGCAGGCCGTCGCGCATCCGCAGCAGCCCCTCGCGGACGTGGTCCATGGTCGCGCCCTGCATCGAGCCGCTCAGGTCGACCGCGAGCGCGAGGTTGAGCGGCGGTCGCTCGACCTTGTCCGGATCGATCGGGGTGTTCATGCCGACCAGCACGACCGTGCAATTCGAGCCCGAGATCATGTTGCCCATCACCCCGAGCATCCCGTGGATGCAGACGTTCTCGCCGCAGTCGGCCGAGGGCAGGTCGACGTGGTGCTCGGCGAAGAAGCCGAGGTCGTCGATGGTCTCGGGCCCGGGGATCTCGCCCTCGAGCAGGATCTCGCGGAAGAGCCCGAAGTCCTGCGCGCCGCCTTGGCCGACGCCGGGGTCGAGGCCGCTGCCCTCGTCGCCGAAGCCGGAGTCGCCGTAGGCTTCGCCGTCCGCAGAGGAACAGCCAGCGAGTTGCGAGGTGGCCAGGAGCGCCGCGAAGCCGAGCGTGCGGGCGTACGAGGTGAGGGATTTCGAGTCCAAGGTGTTCATGACGGGCATCGCTTCAGTCTCGGGTCGGGGGGATCGGTTCACTGCGCGGGCCGGTTGAGCACGACCGCGTCGAGGTCGAAGCCGAGGCTGGTCGCGCCATCGATGCAGGAGGAGTCGAGCAGCGAGCGCTCTCGCGCATGCATCAGCGTGAGCTCGAGCTGGCGAACGACCTCGCCGCTCGCGTCGGTCAGCTCGACCGTGGGGTCACCCGCGGCCAGCGTGCCCTCGACCCCGACCACCGCCAGCTCGAAGGGCCGGTCCACGCTCGCGCAGGCGTCGTCGATCTCCCACTCGCAGGTCGGTCGGGGGATCGGAGTGACGGGGACCTGGACGAGCGATTGGAGGTTGCCGATCGTGCTGGTGCCGCGCAGGAAGTCGACGCGCAGCTCGGGCGCGCCGTCGGCCGCCAAGAGCACCTGGCCGGTGAGCGGGTCGATGCGCTGCACGGTCAACCAGCGCTGCACGCCGCCCGCACCACCTTCGCTGAACTGCAGCTGCTCGCCCGGCGCGAAGGGCAGGGCCGACTCGGGACCACACACATAGGCGGTCGAGCTGGTCTCGTTCCACAGGTCGATGAGGTCGAGCTCGAAGCAGCCGTCCGGACCGTAGTCGATCGCGACCAGCTCGAGCGGGCGATCGCGGGGCAGGAAGTTGTCCCAGTCGACCCGCGCCTCGTTGGCCGGCACGCACGACTCGTCTTGGGCCGGGACGCTGGTGTCGATCGCGAAGCGGAACGCCTCGCCGCCGATCCAGGTCGCGCCTTGGTCATCGAAGGCCAGCGCGCTCCCACCCCAATCGAGCGACTCGCCCGCGAAGGTCTGGCCCGCGAACCAGGTCGCCGGGTAGTCGTCGGCGAACCAGAACAAGATCATCGGCGGCACGCCCTCGCCCGACACCCACACGGCCGAGCAAGCGAGGAGGTTGTCGTTGGCGACGATCGGCAGGTTGGTCCGCGCCGGCAGGACCCAGTGGACCGCCTCGCCGAAGGCCTGCTCGGGCAGCAGGCGGCCGGGATCGTTGGCGATCTGCTCGCAGTCGAGCGTGACCTCGGGTCGCAGCGGCCGGACATGGACCGCGATGTCGTAGTCGTTGGCGTTGTTGACGTAGAGGTTGCCGGTGATGTCCTCGTACCACTCGTTGTTGGTGTCGATGCTGGACTCGACGTCCGAGGTCGCGACGCTCGACCAGAGCCCGACCATGCTCAGGCCCGCGACCGCCAGCCGGCGCAGCTCGAGCGCGATCGGCTGCTCGACCGCCATCTTCGCGACCAAGACCCGCCACGAGACCAGCAGCATCGGCAGCGCGATCAGGTCGCTGGGATCACGCGTGATCGTCCAGGGGTGACCGAGCAGGCCCATCGCCGCGCTCCACAGCTCGGCGAAGGGCAGCGAGAGCTGGATGCCCGCGAACACCAGCCCGACCGCGACATGACAAGCGAGCAGCGCCTGGGTCGAGCGCGCCCGCACCAGCGTCGCGAGCAAGGCCGGCGCGAGCAGCAAGCCGGCGAAGTCGCTGAGCTTGCCCGTCAGCGCGCCGGGCAGCAGCCCCGAGCCCTTGAGCGCGTGATCGTTGACGACCAAGACCACGAGCGCCGCGACCCAAGGCAGGGTCAAGAGCGCGCGCTCGGGCGCTCGGGTTGGTTGGGCTTCGGGCGAAGTTTCGTGGTGCGAGGGGGCGTGCATGTCAGTTCCTGCGCGGGTAGTCCGGGCTGGGCCTTCGCGGTTCACTCGCGGGCCGGTGCAAACGCGTGCGCCCGGCCTCCTCGCGGAGCCGGGCGCACGGGTCGAAGGGCGCGGATCAGGGCGTGGGCACGCCCGCCGTGATGACGGCGTCGAGATCGAGCCCGAGCTCGGCGCCGCAGTCCGCGTCGCTGACCGCTCGCTTTTGCCCGTGGACCAGCGTGAAGCCGCGCACGTAGTCGAGCTCCTCGAACATCACGGGCTCGTCGCCGGCCGCGACCAGCTCGGCGGTCTCGGCGACCCGCACGTCGAAGACCTGCTCGGCGTTGGCACAGTGATCGTCGGGCTGCCAGGCACAAGCGACACGCGGGCTGGCCTGCAGGTCGTGCTCGAGGACGACCTCGATCGAGGCCAAGCTCGAGGCGCCGCGCAGGATCGTCGTCTCGCGGACGCTCCGGCCCTGCTCGTCACGCGCGACGTCGAGGGTGTCGAAGTCGAGCAAGCGGGTGAGGACGCCGACCGAGTTGGTCGGGTCGAAGCGGATCCGCTCGCCCGCGACGAAGGGCAGCGCGTGCTCCGGGGCGCACAGGTACGAGATCCAGGTCGCGGGCTGGTTCAGCAGGTCGAGCAGCTCGAGTTCGAAGCAGCCGTCGGGGCCGTAGTCGAGCGCGATCAGCTCGAGCGGGCGCTGGATCGGCAGGCCGGAGTCGACCTCGATCCGGTCGACGCTGCCCGGCTCGCACGAGGCCGGCAGCTCCGGGATCGAGTGGGGCGGGCTGAACAAGAAGCGCTCGCCGCCGGCCCAACTCGCCAGGCCTTCGCCTTCGAACACGACCGCCGCACCCGCCACCGGCAGCTCGGCGAGGTCGAAGTATTGGCCCGGGAAGTTGGTCTCGGAGAACTCGACCGCACGCCAGAAGAGCAGCTGCTCCGGGATGCCCTCGCCCCCGACCCAGACCGCGCCGCACTCGCCTCCCCGGCCCGAGATCGGCAGGTTCGTCCGACCCGGCAGCACCCAGTGGACCGCCTCGCCGAAGGCGTGCTCGGGCAAGGCCGCGGCTGGATCTTTCTTGACCTCGGCGCAGTCGATCTCGACCGCGTCTCGCAAGGGTCGGACGTAGATGGCCAGGTCGTGGTCGTTGGCGTTGTTGATCACCAGATCGCCAAAGACGTCCTCGAAGCCCCCGTCGGTCTCGCCCCAGTCGCCGCAGCAGTCACCACCATCGTCCGAGGTCGCGACCGTCGCCCACAACCCGAACACCCCCAAGCAAGCGGCCGCGGCTTGGCGAAGCCCCGCGAGCAAGGGCCGCTGCATCGCGGGGGTCAACGCGCGCCACGACAGCCAGAGCATCGGCAGCGCGAGCAGGTCGCTGGGGTCGCGGGTGATCAGCCAGGGGTGACCGAAGAGGCCCATCAGCGCGCTCCAACCATCGGCCAAGGGCGCCGAGAGCTGGATGCCCGCGAACACCGAGCCAACCGCGACGTGACAGGCCGCGAGCCGCTCGCGATCGCGGACTCGCAAGAGCGCGGCCAGCAACGCCGGCGCGACCAGCAAGCCGGCGAAGTCGCTGAGCTTGCCCGTCAGCGCGCCCGGCAAGAGCCCCGAGCCCTTGAGCACGTGGTCGTTGACGACCAGCAGGGCGAGCGCGGCGATCCAGACCGGGTTCAGGAGCGCGCGCTCGGGGTGGAGCACAGAGGGAGCGGGGTCGTGCGTCGAGGAAGCCATGGCGGTCGCTCGGGGGGTCCCCGGCCGCGCCGATCGGTTCACTGCTAGAGCGCCGACCGGTTTGAATTCGCGTGCTGAGGTGCGTCTGGGGCCGTCCGAGGGTAGGAGCGAGGCCGAAGGCGTATTGAACATACGTCGAGCGCCGAGCGACACCGCCTCGGGCGGCCCCAGGCGTGCATCAGCGCGTGGATTCAAACCGGTCGGTGCTCTAGGCTTCAGGGGTCATGAGCGTCCCTGCACGCCGTCGCGCCGGCTATGAAGACGTGCTCCGCGCGCCGCCCCACATGATCGCCGAGGTGATCCACGGCGTGCTGCACACCCAACCTCGGCCGGCGCTGCGCCACGCCAACGCGTCGTCCCACCTCGGCATCCTGCTCGGCGCCCCCTTTCGGTTCGGCTCGGGCGGTCCAGGTGGCTGGGTGATCTACGACGAACCCGAGCTGCACCTCGGCGACGAGCCCGACATCCTGGTGCCCGATCTCGCTGGTTGGAAGCGCGAGCGACTCGCCGAGCTCCCTGATGACGCGGCCTGGACCACGATCGCTCCCGACTGGATCTGCGAGGTGCTCTCGCCCTCGACCCAGGCGATCGACCGAGCCGAGAAGATGGAGATCTACCTGCGCGAGCGAGTCGCCCACGCCTGGCTGGTCGATCCGATCGCGCGGACGCTCGAGGTCTATCGCCGCGGCGAGGCCGTCTGGCAGCGCCTCGCCGTGTTTCGTGACGACGCCCGGGTTCGAGCCGAGCCCTTCGACGCCTTCGAACTCCCGCTCGGCCTGCTCTGGCAGCGCTGAGCGAGGCTCACTTGCTCATCAGCGAGACCGTGTACTCGCCCATGAGCTCGGCGATCTCGCTGACCTCGGGGTCTTGCAGATCGGCCGCGGCTTGGTTCAACCAGGCCGTCATGTCGGCCGCGATCATGATCGCGGCCATCGTCTCGCCTTGTTGCCAACGATCGCCGATCACGATCAGCGCCTTGGCGTAGCTGACGATCACGTCGGCCTTGTGCAGCTGGGTCGCGTCTTGCTCGACCAGGTCGCCGAGTTCGACCTTCAGCGAGTCGGTCTTGGGCTCGAGCGTGAGCGGATCGAGGTAGTCGACGTAGGCTTCGATCGAGTCGCTGGCGTCGATCCAGCTCGGATCGCAGGCGCCGATGATCTGATGAAAGCTCATCGCGTCGTCGGGCGCGAGGTGCTGGGCCTCGACCTCGGCCGGATCGGCCGAGAACTCCTCGCCGTGGAAGGCCTTGATCCCGAAGTACCAGGGCATGGTCAGGCGCATCTTCACGTCGCGGGCGGCGACCGAGGCCAGCGAGACGAAATTGTCGCCGAACATCCGCTCGGCCTCGGCCGGGCTGTCGATGAAGAGGTACGCGCCCTTGCCCGCGTCGGTGACCGCGTCCATCAGATCGTCGCGGTAGCTGTAGGCATCGCCGACCCCGACGCCCATCAAGTAGATGCTCTGCTCGTTCTCGTCGGCGGCCGAGGCCGCGATCAGGTCGATGCTGGTCTCGCCTGCGTTCGCGCCCCCGTCGCTGATCATCACGACCCGGTTGATCCCGCCCGCGATGTAGTGCTGCTTGGCCAGCTGGTAGCCGGTGCTCAGGCCCGCGTCGAGGTCGGTGCCGCCGCTGGCCGAGAGCCCCTCGATCGCGCCGATCAAGGTCGGATCGTCGGGCCCCTCGACCTCGTAGCCCGAGAGCAAGACCGCCTGCGAGGTGTCCCAGCGGACCATCGACACACGATCGCCGGCGCGCAGCGTGCCCGCCAGCGCGCTCATCGAGTCCTTGAGCAGCTCGATCGGCTCGCCGCCCATCGAGCCCGAGGTGTCGAGCGAGAACACCAGGTTCATCGCCGGACGATCGGAGGCGTCCAGCGCCCGGCCCTGGGCGAAGAGCAGCAGCGTGAACTCGCCGGTCTCCTTGTTGGTTCGGCGCATCTGGAGGCCGACATCGAGCGCCTCGTCGCTCGGGTTGGCGTAGCTGAGATCGTAGTAGTTGAGGAACTCGTAGATCCGGACCTCGTCGGGCTCGATCACCGCGCCCTCGTGAATGCGGCGACGCGCGAGCGCGGGCGAGGCCTGCGAGTTGCTGTCGTCGTTGCTCATGTAGAGCACGATCGGATCGTTGGTGTCGGGGCAAGCCTCCTCGACCACCGGCGCCGGCGCGGGCTCGTTCGCGGCCACCTCGATCTCGTCCGAGAGCGGCATGCCGGTCGTGCCCGAATCGGTGCCCGAATCTGTCCCCGTGTCCGTGCTGGCCTCCGGCGTGCACAGGGTCACCGAACCCTCGTTCGCGATCAGGCACGAGAAGCCCGGCGGGCAGATCGGGGCGTCGGCCGTGCCCTGGCAGAAGCCCGCGCAGCTGCCCATCGACATCTGCACGTCCCAGCAAATCCCGGCCGCGTCGCAGTCGTCGGTCGCCTCGACCATGCCCGCGTAGGTGCAGGCGTCACCCGGCACGCCCGAGCCCGACACCGGCACGCACTTGTTGGCGTCGAAGATCCCGCCGCTGCTCGCATAGGGCACACACTTCTCGCCCTCGGGGCAATCTTGGGCGAAGGGGTCGCACTCGGAGGACGACGCGAAATCGAGCGCGGGGGTAAAACCCAAGGTGCTGTTGCCACCGCTGTCCACACCGTCGCTGCCGCCGTCGCTGTCTTGTCCTTCGCCGCCGGGTTGCGGGATCGGGGCCGAGGGCCACTCCGCGTCGCCACCGAGCAGGGGCTCCGCGGGCTTGGGATGCGGCGTAGTCTGCGAACATCCAAGAAGTGGAATTACTAGGATGAGGCTCTTGCGCAACATTTCAAAACTAACATACAGGAGTGAAACCTGTTTACAAGCTGAAATTCACCGTGTCTCGAACTACGAATCGAGCGCGATTCCGACCCTGTATCGGCGCAGGATCCGCGATTTCTGCGGGTCATCCATGAACGAGCCCCGCGAGGGATCCGTGATCGCCAGCGGCTCGAGCTCGGCCACGCAGGCGACCAGCGAGCCCAGCTCGAGCTCGCCGAGCACCGCCAACTCGTCGAGCGCGACCCCGAACAGACGCAAGAAGAGCAGCGTGCCGTTGGGCGTGTGGACCTTGCCGAGCAGCGGGTCGGGCAAGCACACCAACCCCGCGAGCACGCACTCGCTCGGCCCGTCGCTCTTGGGCGGGACGATCGATCCGCCGAGGTTCATGACGTGGCCCGAGTCGAAGCCCTCGCGGGTCGAGAGCACGTGATGGCCGAGCGACTGCAAGAGCCGCAGCGGCCAGATCGGCGGCTGGCTCTCGCCGGGCTTGGCCGGCAAGCGCAAGCTCAGCTCGAAGCCGAAGCCCGACACCTTCGGATCGTCGGAGCTCTTCTCGAACAATTCCGAGAGCCCATAGCCGACGTAGATCCAGCCGGGCGGCGAGCTCGTCGACCAGACCGTGACCGCGGGCAGCGGGCTGGCCTTGTCGAGCTCATAGGGGGTCTTGCTGGTGAACTGGTGCGGCGTCTGTGCGGGCAGCTTGCTGCTGACCCAGCGATCGATCGCCTCCCAGCCGGGCGCGTGGATCGAAGGATCCTCGCTCGACTCGTCGCTCATGCCTTGCGCTCGAACTCCCGCAGGAACTCGCACAGCGCGTGGACGCCATCGAGCGGGAACGCGTTGTAGATCGACGCCCGACAGCCGCCGACGCTGCGATGGCCCTTGATGCCCGAGAAGCCCGCGGCCTCGGCCTGGGTCACGAAGCGCTTGGTCACCGCCTCGCGCTCGGCCTCGGGCGCGCCGGCCAAGGTCCAGGTCACGTTCATGCGCGAGCGCGAGCCCGGCTGCGCGTGCGCGGCGTAGAGCGACGACGCGTCGAGCGTCGAGTAGAGCGCGCTGGCCTTGGCCTCGTTGCGGATCCCCGCGCCCTCGACCCCGCCGGTGTCGCGCATCCACTCGAGCACCAGCTTGAGCACCAGGGTGCCGAAGGTGTTGGGCGTGTTGTAGAGGCTGTCGGCGTCGGCGTGGGTGCCGTAGCGCAAGAAGATCGGCACGCCCGCCGGCGGCGTCTCGGCCAACCACTCCTTGTCGATCCAGACCAGCGTCACGCCCGAGGGCCCGAGGTTCTTCTGCGCGCCCGCGTAACCGAACGCAGCCTTCTCGAGCCCCATCGGCCGCGAGCCGATGTTGCTGCTGGCGTCGACGACCAGCCGGGGCACGTCGGGCATCTGCTCCCACTCGGTCCCGAAGATCGTGTTGTTGGAGGTGACGTGCACGTAGCTCGCGTCGCCCGGGACCTCCGGCATCGCCGGGATGTGATCGTACTTGGGCCCCGCGTCGGCCAGCACGCGGGTCTCGTGACCACGGACCTCGGCGATCGCCTTGCTCTCCGCGATCGCCTTCTTCGACCACTCGCCCGTGTGCACGTAGCAAGCCGGATGCCCGACGCGCGCGAAGTTCAGCGGCAGCATCGCGAACTGCAAGCTCGCGCCGCCCTGCAAGAGCAGCACGCGATGCGTGCGAGGGATGCCCAGCACCTCGTGGACCAGCTCGATCGCCTTGTTGTGGATCGCCTCGTAGTCGCCACTGCGGTGCGAGATCTCGAGCAGCGACATCCCGATCCCCTCGGCGTCGTCGGCATGGGCCTCACGCTTGAGTTCGCGCACGGCTGACGCAGCGCGCTCGAACACTTCGGGAGGCAGGATCGCGGGACCAGCAGACAGGTTGTAGATGCGGGACGCGGCCATGATCGGCCGCACGGTACCAAACTTCTCTGCGCCTCGGTCGTGCCTCGATTCTGCTACGCGAGCGAGTCGGCAGCGCCACGCCAAGTGGATCGCGCTCCCGCGCGGGTGTAGGTTCCGCGCGATGGGCCACCGCACCAGCTTCCCACCGGTCAAGGAACTCGTCCCCGGCGAGGGCGAGTTGCGGGCGACCTTCCGGACCAGCATGGGCGAGTTCACCGTCCAGCTCTTCGAAGCCGTCGCGCCCAACACCGTGTCGAGCTTCGTCGGCCTCGCGACCGGCCAAGGCGAGTGGATCGACCCCCGCACCGGCCAGCCCGGCGTCGGCCCCTTCTACGAGGGCGTCGTCTTCCATCGCGTCATCGAGGGCTTCGTCATCCAAGGCGGCGACCGCATGGGCACCGGCCGTGGCGACCCCGGCTACCGCTTCGACGACGAGTGCTCGCCCGACTACCGCCACGCCGCCAAGGGCATCTTGTCGATGGCCAACTCGGGCGTGCGCAACGGCCAGGGCAGCAACGGCAGCCAGTTCTTCATCACCCTCGGCCCCACGCCCCACCTCGACGGCAAGCACACCGTGTTTGGCAAGGTGATCGCGGGCATGGACGTGATCGATCGAATCGGCGCCGTGCAGACGGCCGCGATGGATCGGCCGATGCAAGAGATTCGGATCGACTCGGTCGCCGTGTCCCGGGCCTGAGCCAGGGCACTCACCCCGCGTCGTCGGTCGCTGCGGGCTCGGGCTCGACGTCCGGCTCGGGCTCGACATCTGGCAGCGGCTCTTCGGGCGTATTGGGCTTCGGCGTGTTGGGCTTCGGCGTGGGCTCGGGCGCAGGCAGCTTCTTCGTGTCCTCGTCGATGACCTGCGAGGGCAGCAGCTTGCCGCCCTTGCGCGCCTCCCAATTCGCCTGGCGCCGCTCCTTGGCGGCCTTCGCCTCCTTCTCGGAGTAGCGCATCGCCTTGCCGAATTCCTTGGCCAGCATCTGCAGGACGATCCGCGCGGCGACCTCGTTGAACTCGTGGCGCAGGCGGATCTGCTTGCCCTCGCGCTCGATCGTGGTGCCCTCGATGATCCCGCCCACGCTCAGCCAGGCTCCGGCGTCGCGCAGGGTCTGCTCGAGCTCGTCGTTCCAGAACGCCTCGGCCTTGATCGCGTGCTCCTCGGCGGCGAAGTCGATCTTCACGACCAGCTCCGGAGTCTTGGCCGCCTCCCACATCAGCTCGATGCGGTCGGGCACGTCGAAGGCCGAGCCCTTGGGCAGCTTGATCATCGAGCGCAGATCGGCGAGCACCAGCTGAACCCCGGCCTTGGGCTCGGCCTGGGTGAACTTGCGCATCTTCGCGATGTTGGCCACGAAGTTGCCCGAGGTCTTGCCCTTGCCGCCCTTGGGCCCCTCGACGATCTGCGGGATGAATTCCTCGCGCACGTAGAGCGCGACCGAGTCGCCAGGCAAGAGCACGAATTGCCGGTTGTCGAATTCGTCTTGCTCGGGATCCAGCATTCGCGGATCGCCGATCGTCGCGCCATTCTCCTCGCGCCAGTCGACGACCATCTGCTCGCGCTTGCACGCGCGGTCGATGCCGGCCTTCATCTCGGCGTGGCCAAACTTGTATTGGACCGCGACGAAGGCCTGGGTCGGATCGGTGAAGTCGGGCGAGCCCATCACGATGAACTCGAAGTCCTCCCAGACGTCGAAGCCCGCCTCGTCGACCAACAATTGGTAGTCGCGCAGCGGCGCCATGATCTCGGTCGCCTCGTCGCGGAAGGCCAATTTTTTGATCCGCGAGTTGGCCAGCATCAAGGTCCAGGTCGCGTTCTCTGGGACCATCGCCGCGATCTTGCTGGTCTTGGCCCCGAACTTGGGCTTGGGCGGCGCCTCGGGCTCCGGCTCCGGCATCTCGGGCTGGGTCGGCGGACCCTCGGGCAGGGCCTCGGGCGGCGGGGCGGCCTCCTCGGGCGCAGGCTCGGGCTCGGCCGGCTGCTCGGGCTCGGGCTCGCCTTGGGCCGCGTCGGGCAGGATCTCCTTGGGCTCGAACTCGATGAAGTCGATCTCGAAGTTCGGGTCGTCGTCGATCGCCAGCGGCTCGGGCTCGCGCTCGATCTTCGCGGCCCACACGAAGGCCAACGCGAAGAACACGTGGGCGATCACCGAGAGAACGCCAGAGAGGCCGTATCGAGTCCCTTCGCGCACGGGCGAGCGGAGCTTAGCACCGCTCGGCTGCGATACCCTGTCGGGGTGCCCGAGCGCCTCCGCCGTCCCCTGCCCCCGGTCGCCCCTTGGGCCGCGCCGATGTTCAGCTTCGGGGTCACGGGCACCAACGGCAAGACTTCGACCACCTGGCTGCTCGCGTCGGCCCTGCGTGCGGCAGGCCACTCGACCTTGAAGCTCGGCACGCTCGGCGTGGCGATCGACGACGAGCCGATCCCGCGCGGCAAGAGCTTCTCCGACTTCTTGGCGACCATGCAGCTCGCGGCCAGCCGCGGCTGCAACCACGCCGCGATCGAGCTGACCAGCCTGGGCCTCTCGCAGGGCTACGCCCGGGCCTGGCGCTTCGACATGGGCGTGTTCACCAACCTCTCGCCCGATCACCTCCAGACCCACGGCAGCTGGGAGAACTACCTCGCGGCCAAGGCCCAGCTCTTCATCCAGCTCGGCCCCGGCCACGTCGCCGTGCTCAATGCCGGCGATCCCCACTCGCTCTTCATCGACCAAGCGATCGCGCCCGACATCGAGCGCCGCTGGTTTCACGCGCCGAGCCGCGGCGAGCGACTGACCGCGGCCGATCTCGCCGCCGCGCGGATCGAGGTCTCGAGCGCCGGCACGCGGGTGCTGCTCGAGCCCTCGCCCGCCGCAGACGCGCTCGGTGGCGAGCTGCGGACCGCGATGATCGGCGAGGTC
>JAMHUH010000969.1:0-4560 GCA_035904925.1 Nannocystaceae bacterium | reverse complement strand
CGCTCCTCGGCGATCAACCGCTCGGCGGCGCGGACCCGCAGCAGCGAGCGCTGGGCCAAGAAGGCCGCGGTCGGGAGCGCCAGCGAGAGCTCGGGCAGCGGCGCCTGCATGCCCGGGCTCTCGCCAAAGCGGGGCAGGGCGCGACGCGCTTGCTCCCACAGCGCGAGCGCGCCGGGAGCTCGAGTCGCGAGCCACTCGGCTCGGGTGGCCTCGTCGCTGATCGGGCGCAGCAGCCCGCCACGCAGCAGCGCGAGCACCTGCGGCGCGGGATAGATCGGGCCGGTCAAGCGCTCGAGCGTGTGGGCGATCAAGGCTGGTTCGAGGTTGGGATGCCGGGCACGCTCGGTGTCGATCCGCGGCACGCCGAGCGGGACCAGCAGCGATCGCGGCCCTCGAGCGGTCTGGATGCTCGCCTCGGCCCAGTCGATCCACGCCGGACTCAGAGCCTCGGCCGGCAGATAGCCGACGGCGCCGTGATCGGCGAGGGCAGGGTCGTCGAGCCAGGTCGGCAGCCAAGTCGGCGTCGGGCAGATCGCGAGTCGAGCGGCGCCGAGGGCATCGACCAAGCTGCGCAGCTCCTGGGCATCCGCCGCGCAAGCGATCGCCGTCCGCTCACCCTCGTCGTTGCTGCGCGGACCGACCCAGAGCCGCGCGTCGGGACCGAGCAGGGCGAGGTCGGCGATCGAGCCGAGATCCGCGAGCGTGTCGGGGTCGCTCGGGCCCGTCAGCACGACGAGCGCGGGCGGATGCTCGCGCAGGGCTCGAAGCGCGCCGGGATCGAGGGTCGTCGCGACCACGACGAGCACCGCGCCTCGGGCCTCGCGGACGCTTCGGGCGAGCGCGCGCGGGTCGACTCGCGTGCCGCCGCTCGCAATGAAGGCCTCGTCCGCGACCTCGTGGGCGATCAAGACCTGCGGGTGATCAGGCTCGGCCTCGAGCAGCAACGCGAGCGCCTCGCGTTGGCGCTGCGAACCGGCTGCCACGCTCTTGGGCCCTGGTCCAGGCAGTCCAGGCAGTCCAGGCATAGCGAGCGACCTCGGCTAGACGAACGCGGTCTTCCAGGCCGGACCACCGAACTGCTCGACCACGACCGACCACACCCCGGGCAGCACGTAGTCGGCCAAGCCCCAGCTCGCGTCGATCGGGCCGGTGATGGATCGGTCGCCGACGAGCAGGATCACGCGAACACCGGGGCTGCGCTCGAAGAGCGTGATCGGCAGGCCCTCGCCCTGGTCGAACCAGAGCACCGTCGCCTCGCGCAGGCTGCCGATCGCGGCCTGCGTGACCGCGTAGGCGCCGAGGTTGGCGAGCGCGGTCAGGGTCGCGGGGTCGACCGCCGAAGGCTCCTTGGGGATGCAGTAGACCAGCGGCGGCTGCTCGTGGGTCGTGGTCAGATCGGTCGCGCGCTCGGCCGCCTGAACCAGCCAGTCGGGCAGATCGACCTGGCCGACGTCGGTCTCGTACTCGGGCTCGATCAAGAGCGGCGCCTGCTGCCAGGGCAAGGTGCCCGCGACCACACCGATCGCGGTCTCGAGCTTGGCAGGCAGCGCCGCGCCGCCGATCCAGCGTCCGAGCATCGGCCCGATCCCGGCTTGAGCCAGGACCGAGCCGGCCTCGCGGGTGTAGGGCGAGAGCACCAGACGCGGCTGCAGCCGGCGGACCAGCTTTTGAATTCCGTCGGGGCCGAGGAAGACGAGCTGATCGGTGCCCGCTCGGCTGGCCTCGATGACCACGCGATCGTCGAAGGCTCCTGCGTCGCCCAAGCAGAGCGAGAGCACCGCGGAGCCGCGAGCATCGGCCACCTCACGAGCCACGCAGAGCGCGACCAAGCTGCCGGGATGCAGCCCTCGCGTGGTCCGTTGCAGGTAGACGACGACGTGGCCCATCAGCTCAGACCGTGCTTGCGCTTCACCAGCTCGAGCTGCTTTTGGTACTCGATCTCGAAGTCGGTGGTGTCCTGCTCGAGGTGCTTGAGGTGCTTGCGAACCTCGCGGTCGAGGTCGTCGTCGTGCTGCATGTGCTTGCGCAGCAGCTCCTTGAGCTTGCGCCGCAAGGTCGCGTCGTCGACGTAGACCTCGTCGACCCAGGCCGAGCGCATGAAGAGCTCGATCAGCTGGGCGGAGATCCAAGTCAGCGCCTCGTCGCCGATGCCGAAGTCGCGAGCCTCGGACTCTTGCCGGCGGACGCGATGCAGCTCGGAGTAGGGGAGGCCGCGCTGCTCGAGGATGTCTTTGGAGCGCTCGGTAATCTCGCGGTTGGTGCGAAGATATTCCTTGAGCACCGACTCGACGTCGCTCTCGAACTCGGCCCGGTTGCTCGTCTCGATGTCACCACTGTCCACGAGCGCGCGGACAACGGAGTCGAGGATGGCCGGGATCTTGCTGGCGTAGAGGCGCATGAGCCAAGCGCGAGGATAGGCGCTGGCCTCGGCGACGTCTAGCAACCAAGCCAGGAATCCAGGCCTTTTCGGGCCAGATTCGGCGAGGCAAGATCGGGCCATGTCACACGCTCCGGGTTCCGAGCGGCTGCTGGTCGCGGCGGGGCTGATCTGGCTCGCCGGCGATCCTGCCACCTTGCTGGTCCAGCGTCGCTCGCTGCGGGCGGCCCACGGCGCGGGCATGCTCGAGCTCCCGGGCGGCAAGATCGAGCGCGGCGAGGATCCTCGGATCGCGTTGGCCCGCGAGCTGGCGGAAGAGTGGGGGCCCGCGACACACGAGCTCGAGGTCGGCCCGGTCGCCGAGGTCCTCCACCACGTCTACCCCGCGCCGGGGCCCGAAGTGGTGCTGATCGTCCTGCACGTCGACGGCCGCGCGTGGTCTTCGGGCCGCTGGCGCGCGCGCGTGGTCCCGGAGCTGGACGCCGAAGCCCACGAGTTCGCCGGGGCCGACCTGCCGACCGAGCGCTTCCTCGCCGCCGATCGCCCCTTCGTGGACGCGCTGCGATCGGGCCGCTTTCCCTCGCCCTGGTCGGGTAGGGTCGACTCGTGATCGGCCTGTTGATCGCCCCCATCTTGGCCGCTCTCCTGGCTCAAGAACCGAGCGAACCCGCGCCCACGCTCGAGGCCGCCCCGCAGACCAAGAAGGATGCCCTGCTGGCCAGCAAGCGGCAGGTCCTTGCCGAGTCCCGACGCCCGCTCGCGCCCGGCGACGTCGCGAGCCGACCGATCTGGGCTCACAATCTGCGGACCCACGAGATCCGAGCGCTCGATGGCCCGTCCGGGATGAGCTCGCAGGCCGAGCGCAGCGGGTTCTTTCGCTGCTGGTTCACGGCCAAGGAGGGCCCGGTCCCGCCCGAGTTGGTCGAGCAGATCCTCGAAAGCGCCCGCCACTTCGAGGTCCGCGAGGTCCGGATCATCTCGGGCTTTCGCGCGCCCAAGTACAACCTGCTGCTGCGCAAGAAGGGCCACGAGGTCGCCGAGCAGAGCGAGCACAGCGAGGGCATGGCGATCGACTTCTTCTTGCCCGGCGTTGCCACGCGAACGCTCTACGACTGGCTGCTCGCCCGCCACCAAGGCGGGGTCGGCTTCTACCCGGTCAGCGAGTTCGTCCACATCGACCGCGGCCGCAAGCGGACGTGGAAGGGCACCTGAGGCTCAGCTCGAGCGATGGCTCGCGCTCTCGCCCGAGCCGATCAACGCCTCGAGCTCGACCACTCGCTTGGGCACGGCCGCGCTCAGGACCTCGTGTCCGGTCGCGGTGATCGAGATGTCGTCCTCGATCCGGATGCCCAGGCCGCGGAACCCGACCGGCACGTCCTCGCAGCTGCTCGGGATGTACAAGCCGGGCTCGATCGTGAACACGTGCCCGGGCGCGAGCATCCGTTGCTTGCCTTCGAGCGTGTAGCGACCGGCGTCGTGGACGTCGATGCCGAGCCAATGGCTGGTCCGGTGCAGGTAGAAGCGCTGATAGTCGAGGCTCTCGATCACGCGATCGACCGGGCCCTCGAGCAGGCCGAGCTCGACCATTCCGCTCGACAGCGATCGCACGCAGGCCTCGTGGATCGCGAGCAGATCGCCGCCGACTTGGGCCAGCTCGATGCCGCCGAGGTTGGCCTCGAGCACGACCTCATAGAGGTCGCGCTGCTCGGGCGTGAACTTGCCCGACACCGGCCAAGACCGCGTGATGTCGCCCGAGAAGTAGTCCCACTCGGCGCCCGCGTCGATCAGGATCACCTCGCCCGCGCGCAGCTGATCGCGGTTGTCGACGTAGTGAAGGATGGTCGCGTTGTCGCCCGCACCGACGATCGTGCCGTAGCCGGGGCCACTGCTGCCCCGCCGGCGAAACTCGTACTCGATCAACGCCTCGACCTCGTACTCCCACATGCCGGGTCGAGTCGAGCGCATCGCCGCGAGGTGGCCGGCCGCGCTGATCTCGAGCGCCCGGCGGAGGCTGGCCAGCCCCGATGCATCCTTGATCAAGCGATCTTCGCCAAGCAGGTCGGCGACCTCGGCGTAGCGAGCGGGCGGGTTGCGGCCATCGCGGTTGTGCCGGCGCAGACCCTTCAGTGCGCGCTGGATCGCGGCGTCGAGCTTGGCCCACCGGCCCAAGGGGAAGTACACGC
>JAMHUH010000968.1:0-2345 GCA_035904925.1 Nannocystaceae bacterium | reverse complement strand
CTCGACGGCGTCCCGATCGACGAAAACCTGTTCATCCCCGTCGCCGACAGCGGCTTCGAAGTCGCCCGCGTCCCCGTCAGCGACGGCATCCACGTGCTCGACGGTGGCCAGAGCGCGTTCTCGGTCATGATCATCGGCTTCGATGATTATGATAGTTATGGGTATCTCGGCGGGACCGGAACGGGCGTGATCAACCCGAATCCGATTGGGTGATCGAGACTGACCGCAGCAGTACCCGGTACACTGCGACGCATGCGATTCCCACACCGACAACGAGCGACGCTCTCGCTGGTCAGCTTGCTGGCCGGATGCGGGAGCGGTCCGGGTCTTCCGAGCACCTACGAGACCGAGCACCTCCGGATCGGGACCGACCTGGACACCCCCTTGTGCGCCGGCGACTTGGTCGCGTTCGAGCAGACCATTCGACGGGTGGAGGACGAGCTCGGCTTCTCGATGAAGCAGAAGTTCTCGGTGTCGATCTGGTCCAGCGAAGCGTGGGAGGCTGTCGAAGAAGACTACTGTGAAAATGATCCCCGCGTTCTGGGATGTACATCGTACGCCGAAAACGCGATCTTCACGTCGTGGCCCTCCGTCCAGCACGAGTTGGTCCACGCCGCGATTCCGGTCGAGGACCTGACACCCTTTTTTGCCGAGGGGCTCGCGGATGCTTACGGTGGGCGCCAAAGTCGATTTGCTCGGACAGCGCCTGCCGATAGCCTGGCGCTCTCGGGCTTCGACGTGGATCGGCCGGCGGCTACACACTTCGTACGCTGGCTGCGCGAAACCTGGGGCGGTACGAAGCTGGGCGAGTTGGCGAGGTTGGGCAAACACGCCGACGATCGCTTCGCCGAGGTCTACGGCATGAGCTTCGCCGACGCGCAAGCGAAGTATTTCGCCGAGGCGCCCTTTGGATACGCCAGCATCGATACTTGCGGAGGAGCGCCGCTCGATCTCGCGGACGATCTCGGTGGCTGGCGGGCGAGGGTCGCGTTCGACTGCGAAAGTGGGGAGCAGGTCCGCGCCTATGGAGATGGTATGATGGTCCCACGCACCTTTGTCATTCCGGTCGCGGGGTACTATTCGGTGAGCACGGACGCCGACTGGATCATCCTCAGCCGATGTGCGACCGGGCCCATCGTCGAACCGGTCCGGCTCCACGAATTCGACGGCGAGGATGTTCCGCCGACCTACGCGAATTGGATCTCAGAAGAGGGCGCATGGTATGAGGGCGGGTCGGTCCTGGACCTCCACTTCGAGGCTGGCAAGCATGAGATCGAGCTGCTCTTGCTCGGCTACGGCGTTGGTGAGGCGAATCTCTCGATCCGGCCTTCGCTGGGTCCTCGGCCGGTGCCGCTGGAGGGAGGACACTGATGCTGAGGCGAATTTTGCCGTGTTTGGTGGTGGTGCTGCTCGGGTGTAGCGAGCAGCCGGCCCTGCTCGATGACTTGGGCGACCCTTGTCGATCCGCCTACGATTATTGCCTGGGCGACGACTCGGTTCGGTCGTGTGAGTCCGGCGTCTGGGTGGAGCGAGACTGCACGAGCGTGTGCGCCGAGCTCGGGCCGGCCTACGCTCCCGCAGGTTGCGATCGAGAATGTGTCTGCGAGCTCCTCGATCCCACTGGTTGCACCCCGAGCGAGAGCACCTGCGTGGACGAGAGCAGCGTCGCCGTGTGCGACGAAGCTCAGGTGCTTCAGTCGACCCCCTGCTCCGAGGTCTGTGCCGACGTAGGGCTCGACGAAGTGGGCTGCCTCGAGGATGAAGACGGCGAGGCCAGCTGCTGGTGCACGAGCGAGGGCACGCCTTGCGAGGAGTCGTCGACGCCCACCTGCGTCGACGACTCGACGATCGCCACCTGCGAGGCGGGGACGTGGGTCTTCACCGCATGCGAAATGGCCTGCGGCGCTCCGGCAGTTTGCGATCCCTTTCAGCAGCCAGCGCTCTGCGCTTGCTAGTCGATCTGCCCGTACATCCGTGCTGGCCAGGACAAACGCCACAATCCGGCCAGCCGGCGCTGCGCGTGCCCTCGACAATCGCATCGCTCTGGCGCGACCATTGATGCCATGCCCTTCGCTCGGCTCGGCCTGTGCTCCATCCTCGCGCTGTCTGCATGCTCGCCCGCGGCAGGCGACGACGAGGTTGGCGGGACGGTGACGTCGAGTCAGACCGAGACCGAGACCGCAGCCGAGACCAGCGTCGCCGACACGAGCACCAGCCAGGGCGAGAGCGACGCCACGACGGATGGCGGGCCGAGCTGCGGTGACGGACGCATCGAGGGCGACGAGGCGTGCGACGGCGAGAACCTCGGCGCTGCGACCTGCCAGAGCCTCGGTTTCGACGCAGGC
>JAMHUH010000967.1:0-4479 GCA_035904925.1 Nannocystaceae bacterium | reverse complement strand
TACATCCCCGAGCTCGAATGCATCGTCGTCTACACCCTGCGCGAGCGCTTCTTGGATCTCTACGACGTCATCGGCGAGCGGATCCCATCGCTCGCCGAGATTGCCGGTCGGCTCGGGGCGAGGATCGATACTGCGGTCGTGTTCTTCTCGCCGGATCAGCTCGACGCGCCGCAGCTGCAGGCCGAGCCGACCTTGTTGATCGATGACTTGATGATCCGCGGGCGCTGGTTGGTCGAGGAGGCGTTCGCGTTTCCGCTGATCGCCCGCTGCTGAAGGGTGATCCCTGGACGTTGGTGGCCAGTTCCCAGGCTGCGTACACGAGCTGGTAGAGTCGGGTCGATGGGCGCGAATCGGGCGAGCTCGAAGCCAGCACCCGCGGTCGGAGGTGGGGCCCCGCAGGGGCGCACATCCGCGAGTGGGCCCCTGAGGACCGCGAGCAACCCGAACTGGCACGCCTTGGCGACGCGTGATCCGAGCCCCTGGACGGCGATGCAGGAGTCGAGGCCTGCGATCGAGATCGGCTCGGCCCGCGTGCATGTCGACGACGCCGCGGGCCGGGCCGCCTCGCAGCTCTCGGCACGGGCGGTCACGGTCGGCACCGACATCTACTTCGGTCGCGGCGAGTGGGGCTCGAAGTCGGGCTCGCGGCTGCTTCAGCACGAGCTCACGCATACCCGCCAGGTCGGCCGGCGGGTCGAGCCGCACGCCGGGTTGAAAGTCGCTAGCGCAGGCGATCCAGCCGAGCGCGAGGCCGAACAAGGTCTCGCAGGTACGCCGGGGCTCGGGAGTCCGAACGTCGCGTATCGCCACCGGACCGCACCGAGCACGGTCGCTCGCAAGACTCGCACCGAGATCTTCGTTGGCACCTCGATCTCCGTCTTGGGCTTCTCGCTCCCGATCTTCCCGCCGCTCACGCTCGAGCAGTTTCAGCACTACGTGCAGGACCAGGCCGACTGGTACGTCGAGCCGAGCCTGACCGCGACTGACCGCGACGATCTGTGGCGGCTCTTGCTGCTCGAGCACGAGGGCCCGCACATCCTCACGGGCATCGGCGACCTCGGGGTCGATCCGCTGCGCGGCGTCTCGCTGGCCGACCTCGACGCGCTGCGGACCTTCTGCCGGGGCACGGACAGCAGCCAGCACACGCTCCGGATCTTCTCACCGAACACCCTGACCCTGACCCAGCGGATCGAGCTCGGTCGGACCTTGGCCGAGCTCGAGAGCCTCGTGCCCGCCGAGGTGCTCGAGCTGACGGTCTCGCAGGTGCAGCTCGAGACCATTCGCGCCAACGGCTGGATGCCGGTGCTGCGTTGGTACTGGGCGGCGTTCCATCCCAACTTGTCGCGGACCTTCACGCCGAGCCCAGGCGCGGCTGGCAGCGATGAGACCAAGAAGCTGCTCGACCTGATCGGAGCGCTCGGCGGCAGCGTCGCTGCCGTCTCGGCCGCGCTCGCGCCGTTGATCAGCTGGCTGCGCAACCCGCATCGCTTCTCGCTCGTGGCGCTCAACCAGCTGAAGACGAACCTCCTCGACGTGACCGCGACACGGGCCGTGCCGCGGCCGCTGGTTTTGCTGCTGCACACGGCGCACGACGAGCGGGCCTTCCAGTCGCAAGCGGCCGTGTTCGAGACGCTCATCAACACCACGCGCAACAACGTGCTGATGATCGAGGGTGCCGATTCGCTGGCCTCGATCACCACGCGACTCCCGAGCATCGCCGCGACCTGGGGACACCCCGACGCGGGCGGGGTGCCGCGGATCTCTCAGGTCGTCGTCGCGGGTCACGGTAGCACCACGGGCGTGCAATTGGCCGGCATGGGCACGCCTTCGGTCAGCGGCGGCCACATTAGCTACCCGTCCGAGTCGCTCGACAGTCGCGACAATCGCGTCGAGACCGGCCGCTTGCTCGACGCCCTCTTCGCCAACATGGATCACGCGACGGCGCGGGTGTTGTTCTCGGCCTGTCTGATCGCGAGTCGCCCGGTCGGCCCCGGCCGCTCGCCCGCGCAGATCCGCCGCGAGCTCGGGCGGGTCGAGAACTTCACCGACTTCGTGCGTCAGCGAGCCAACGCGGCGGGCATGCCCGCCGCGATGCCAATCTTCGGCGGCCGAGCTTCGACGACCGTGCCCGACAGCGTGATCAACCCCGGGACCGGCGACGTCGAGCCAACCTACAGCTTCGATCCCCACGCATACGACACCGCGCCCAACCTCTACGTCCAGACCGGCAACGAGCCCGAGGGCGTGCTGCGTGCAGCAGTCGAGGTCGGCTCGACCAACCTGGTGCTGGCCGAGACGCTGCTGCGAGCTCGGCTGGCCGCGGGTGGAAGCGGGTGGTGGGCCGAGAGCGTGCTCGCGTTGGTCGGCATCGCGCTCTCGTCGATCCGCACCCCCGGTACTGGCATCGACCTTCGTCGGGTCAACGAGCTGGCCAATGTCGCCGAGCAGGTGTTCTTGACCCGCTGGCCCGACGGCTTCGGCATCAGCGTCGACAGCTTGGTTGGGACGCTGAGGCCGCATCGCTTTGCCAGCGCGGTCGTGGCCGCGATGCTGGCGACTCCGACCTTCGTCACGCCGGCCAGCGACTCGACTTGGAAGGGCCGCCTGATCGCCGAACAAGCCGGGCTTCGCTTCGCGCCGGGTGCTGCCGCGCGGACCAGCTTCTTGGCGGCGCTCGACGCCACCACGCTGCACGCCGACGCGATCTCGACCTGGCTCTCGCCCTCGCTGCTGAGCTCGCACTTGTCCGCGCTGCTGACGGTCAGCGGGACGCCCTCGCTCGGCCAGATTCGGCTCGCGCTGGCCTGGTACTTCGTCGCGCCACGCAACTCGACCATTCGTCGGTTCTTGCGGGCACACGTGCTCACCAGCGGGGCCCTGCCGACTTTCGAGCCCGCGTTCGCGAGCGCGATCACGGCCGCGGGCCGCGGCGAGCAGGAGATCCTCGAAGACTTCGGATTGATCGGCATGACCATGGTCGGCGGTCGCAGCCTGCCGCGCCGCAACACCGAGTACACCGGCGATTCGGACAACGACGAGGCGATCACCCTCGATCCACATCAGGCCGAGGTCATCGCGCGCACGCTCGCCGTGCGAGCACAACCTTCCTTCAAGCGACCGACGATCCTCACCCTGACGCGCGGTACCTTGGTCCGGGTGATGGGCACGCTGCACGGATGGCTGGCGATCGAGCTCGCCGGCCCGCCGGTCCAACAGGGCTTCGTGCCGCCGGGATCGCTGAGGCGACGATGATCGGGCGACTCGGAGCGCTGGCGATCGCCGTCGCTCTGACCGCCTGCACCCACGAGACCGCGAGCGAGCAGACCATGGCCGAAGCCACGAGCGAGACCGAGACCAAGCCCGTCGAGCTAGGACCCTGGACCACGCGCTCTGCCGAGGGCGGCGGATCGGCCGTATTCGCGGGCGATCGCACGATCGCGGTCGGGCGCGGGCACGCGGTGATCTGGCAGGGCGATCAGCGAGTGGCAAGCGTCGCTGCCGGAGCGGCATCACCGGGACGAGCGCGAGTGTTTGGCGAGCACGTGGTCTGGGGGCCCAACGTGCTCGCGCTCGACACCCACACGATCGAGCTGCGCGCTGCCGCGGTGCCCGAGCCAATGCCGATGAACCTCGGCGCCGTCGCGCAGGCCTACGCGTGGTCGGGCGAGGGGGCGTGGCTGGCCAGGAGCACATCGGGAAGCAAGTCGGACGGCGAGGTCACCCTGCATCGCGGCAGCACCGGCGAGCGCGTCGCGAGCCTGCATCGTTCGAGCGGCCACGTCCCTGAAGCGATCTGGCTGGGCTCGGGCTGGCTGGTGTTCGGACTCGATCGACCACAGGTCGTCGATCTCGAGGGCAAGCCGATCGCTACAATCGAACTTGCGGGCGTGACCTTCAGCCGCTTCGAAGCCAGCCGCGACGAGCGGTGGCTGATCGCGGTCGACCTCAACCGCGCGATCGGGCTGATCGACACCAAGGACTGGACCTTGGTCGATCGCTGGGTCGGGCCCTGGGCCGACGCTTCGATCGCGCCGAGCGGCCACGCCGTGGTCGGGCTCGAGCTCGGCGGGACGCTGCGCGTGGCTCGAGCGAGCGCGGCCGGGCTCGAGGAGCTCGAGACGATCACCACGATCGAGCGGGCCAACACGGTGCAGCTTTCGGACGACGCGATCGCGGTCGTCGGTGGCGGCGAGCTCCATCAGGCCGCGCTGCGGGTCCGGTAGTGAGATGTTTGGTTCATCCAGTTTCACATATCCAATTCATTGAAGCGTGAATGAATGCCAGACATTGCGGCGATTCGAGTCAATCGACGTCCGCGGCCAAGACGAAAAAACCCGGCCATCGCTGGCCGGGTTCGAGTTGCGAAGAGAGGGACTTGAACCCACACGTCGTTAGACACCAGATCCTTAGTCTGGCGCGTCTACCAATTCCGCCATCTTCGCGGATGCCCACCGAAGCGGGACGCAGTGTGTATCACCC
>JAMHUH010000966.1:0-14518 GCA_035904925.1 Nannocystaceae bacterium | reverse complement strand
TGCTGGCTTGGCGCGACGCCCCAGCACCACAGCGCGCCGCTGCGATCGACCGCGCAGCCATGGTTGGACTCGACGTAGGCGTCGACGAAGCGGGGGCCGCTCGGCTCTCGCTCGACCACGAGGGGAGCGGCCGAGGTCGGATCTCCGGCGTGGTCGTGCGCGTGGCAGGCGAGGGGGACGAGGCTCGACGCGGCGAGGAGGGACAGTCTGATGTGCACGCTCGAATGCTATCAGGCTGCAGGAGCGGTCGGGCCGGTGCCCCGCCCTTGGTCGACCTGTGGCGGCCGGCATCCGCATGCTAGCAGCCCGTGGCGCAACCCAGCGTGGCTCCTCGCGCCGGGATTTTCGGCGAGGGCGCGAAGCCGAAGCGCAGCTGTACCGGGCGTACCGCAAGCTGAGGCGACAAAGCCCTCGTCGAAAAGACCAAGCGAGGTGTCGTGATGGGTTGCGCCACGGGCTGCTAGCGTCGGCGAGCCATGGCGATGATGCTCCTGCCGGCTCCCGTGCGTCCCAAGTTGCTCCGAAGCCAAGCTGCCGCCACGCGGTCCACACCGCCCGCCTACGCGCCCGACGTTGCGCCGACGTCCGGGTGCCCGAACGTCGCGGAGCTCGGCTTCCACGTTGGTCGCATCGGCGTCGCATCGACTGGCGCGCTGAAAATCACGACCAACAACGCGGGCAACATCGAGGTTCAGAACCCATCGGCCCTCGCGCGCGCGGACGTCTGCGCGGAACCGAAGACACCCACGGCCGCGGCGAGCCTCCCGGATTGGACGCTCGGCCTCAGCCGCACGCTCTACGAAGACTACGCGGTGGTGGACTATGAGAAGTCGTGGATGTTCGATCGACTCACGAAGGTCGCGGGTGGTCCCGTCCTCGACGTCGCGCCGATCGGTCGCAGCGCGCATACACTGCCCTTCGACAAGGCCTATGGGGCACGCAACGAGGTGTCGGCGGCTCGGCTCGATCACACGCCTTTGCGCCTCCAGACCGTCGATTCGCCCATGTTGGAGATTCCCCCCGAGGGCCAGGCGACCTGCGCCCCTCCAGACTCGGTGCAAAGAATCAATCGCATGATGGACTTCACCGCGTTCTTGCTCGCGCGCAATGAAGTCAGCGGAGACATCTGCACGCTCGCTCATGTCTCCTATCGTCAGGTCGTCAAGTTGCACTTCGTACCGGCGGAACGCGAACTCGGCGAGGGCGAGCCGAAGGTGGGCGGGCGCGCGGCAAGGCAGATCTTGGATGGCAAGGTGGAGGTCGAGGTCTCGGGGCTCGGCGCCGGGACGCGAACGCCCGAGCTGGGGGCCAAGCAGGGCATGCTGGCCAACGACTTCGCGCGGTGGAAGGTGCTCGAAGACGATACCTGCCGATGACTCGGTCTGCTCCAACGTGGCTCGTGTCGATCGCAGTGATCGCAGCCTGTCGCGCCAAGCCGACCGAGCGTCCCGAACCGCCCGGGCGCTTCGTTCGCGCGATGTCGACGTGCACGCATCGCTCGGGGCCCGCGCGTCCGCTCGTGCCATCCGAGGTCGGCTACGAGCGTCGGGTTCACCGGGCCGGTCATGATGACCACTCGCTGCTGGCCGATGAGCTCGAGCGCATGGACTGGACGGATCTCGAGGTCGGCGAGCGGATCGACGCATGGTTCCGGCTGGCCAATTCGCGGATGCACACCGCCGAGGAAGAGCTCGAGATCGCCTGCGCGCTCGAGCGTGAGGCGGCGAGCGACACCGAGCGCGACCACGCGTGGTCCCTCGTCGATCGCGATCTGCGATTGGCCGCGGACGCAGCCGAAGGGGGCGCAGCCCTGACCGACGCCATCCCGTCGGAACAGCTCGCCCGCTTTTCCTGCGTGCAGGTCGTCGTGAGCAGTCGGCTTGGCGAGCTCCCGCGGGCCCGCGGCGCGGCGTCGGCATTGGGCCACGAGTCCTGCTCCGTCCAGGCGCTCGTCGAGCTCGGCCATGCACTCGCGCTGGACGGGGAGCATGACGAGGCCGACGCGGCCTTCGATCGAGCGCTCGCGCTCGATCAGCAACTCCCGACGACCACCCTCGCGTGCCCAGCCCTCACCAACGCGCAGCCGGGCTTCACGATCGACTGCGACGCGGCCGATTGCGGCGTCGAGGTCGACCTCTTCGTGCGCTGGTGTTCGTGGACGGAGTACCTGCGCTATCGCAGGATCCACGCCGCGCGAGCGGGGGGCACGATCGGGGCACGCGAAGCGAACGAGTCGCTGCGCGAGCTGGCTGAGTCGCTGCGAGCGAGCGAGCGTCCAGGTGTCGAGACGATCGTCGCCGCGATCGAGGTCGATCTCGGTCAGCGCGAGGTCGTCCAGGCGGCCGGATCGAGCCGCGAGTCGTCGGACAGGTAGAAGCTCAGCAGCGCGGCGATGCGCACGGCGAGGTCCTCGAGCCGCCTGCGGTCGCGCTCGTCGTCTCGCGGTTCCAGCTGTCGTGCAAGCCGCGGTGTAGGGACGGCCCCAGCCGCACCCTGGCATGCGCGATTTGGCGGTTCGCCTCTCTAGCGCTCCATCAGCTTGGCCAGCGTGGCCCGGACGATCGCGTCGAGGTTCTCGCTCCGGCCCGCCTCGCCGAGCTCGTCGCCGACCTCGCGCAGGGCCTTCTCGACCGCCTTGGCCTTCCAGCCGAGCGAGAGCAGCACGTCGCGGGCCTCGACGCCGAACTCGACCGGCTCGGCCGGCAGCTCGGTCTGGATCGGGGCGTGGCCGCTCTCGAGCCGCATCAGCTCGATCAGGTTGGGCATCTTGTCGTGCAAGGTCAGGACGATCTGCTCGGCCGACTTGGCCCCGATGCCGGGGATCTTGACCAACTTGGCGCTGTCGCGGGCGGCGATGCACTCGACCAGCTCGCGGACCGGGAAGCCACCGAGCACGGCGAGGGCGTTCTTGGGCCCGACCTTGGGCACCGAGGTCAGCAGACGAAAGAGCTGCTTTTCCCAGGTATCGGCGAAGCCGAACAGCTGGATCGCGTCCTCGCGCACGTTGGTGTGCACGTAGAGCTCGACCTCGAAGCCGACGTCGGGCACGGCGCCGAGGGTCTGGATCGAGACGTGCAGCTCCCAGCCGATCCCTTGGGTCTCGACCACGACGATGCCGCCCGCGGGGTTTCGAACGACGACTTTTCCACGCAACCAGCCGAGCATGTCGAGCTATCCAATTCGCGTCGCGCGACGCTTGGCGAGGGGGAGGTTGGGCAGGCGCGAGGCCTGGACGTGACAGATGGCGATCGCCAGGGCATCGGCGGCGTCGGGCTTGGGCGTGCTGCCGAGCTTGCACAGGAGGCGCACGCGCTGCTGGACCTCGGCCTTGGTCGCGCGGCCACGCCCGACCACGGCCCGCTTGACCATCGCGGGCGCGTACTCGTGCACGCGCAGCTCGGCTTGCAGGGCGAGCAGCTTGAGCGCGCCGCGAGCTTCGGACAGCTTGAGCACCGACTGGGCGTTGAGCCCGTGAAAGGCCCGCTCGATCGCGAGCTCGCTCGGTTCGAACTCGCCGAGCAGCTCGCTGAAGGCCTTGCCGAGCTCGACCAGGCGCTGGTCGAGGTTGCCGTCGTGACGCAGGTCGAGCACGCCACACTCGACGTAGTCGAAGCGACCCGGCGCGGGCATGTCGACGATCGCGTAGCCGGCGAGGCGGGTGCCGGGATCGATGCCGATCACCCGGGTCCGCGCCAGCGCGCGCGGACGCGCTACGCCTGGCGCGACGACCATGGCACGACCTCGTTCAGATCCCGAATTCCTCGGCGACGTCCTCGGGCAGCTCGACGTTGCAGTAGACCTTTTGGACGTCGTCGTGCTCGTCGAACTTGGCCCAGAGCCGGGCGATCGTCTGGGCCGCGTCACCCGAGACCGGGGTCGCGTTCTCGGGCTTGACCAACCAGCGCAGCTCGGTGCTCTCGGGCTCGAGCGAGTCGAGCGCGGCCTGGACGGCCGAGAAGTTGGCTGGATCGCTGATGACCACCCAGACCTCGTCTTCGTCGCGGACGTCTTCGGCTCCGGCTTCGATCGCCAGCTCCATCAGCTTGTCCTCGCCGATCTTTTCTTTGGCCAGCACGACCACGCCCTTGCGATCGAACATCCAGGTGGCGGTGCCATCGGAGCCCATCTCGCCGCCGCCCTTGCCGAAGATGCTGCGCAGCTCGGGCACGGTGCGGTTGCGGTTGTCGGTCATGACCTCGAGCACGAAGGCGCTGCCTTGCGGCCCGCGACCCTCGTAGACGACCTCGATGAACTCGGCGCCCTCGAGGTCGCCGGTGCCCTTCTTGATCGCGCGCTCTTGGTTCTCGCGCGGCATGTTGGCCGCGCGGGCGGCCAGCAGGGCGGAGCGCAAGCGCGGGTTGTTGTTGGGCTCACCGCCGCTTTGTCGGGCCGCGACCATGATCTCGCGGGCGATCTTGGTGAAGATCTTTCCGCGGGCTGCATCGGCGGCGCCCTTCTTGCGCTTGATCGTGGACCATTTGCTATGGCCGGACATGCCGGCCTGGATACCACGAAGGGGCCACCTCGGGAATCCAGGCGCGTCGGGTTGGCCTCGCGCGGTCGAGCGGGGGGCGCGGCTCGACAGGGCGGGCCGGAACCTGCTACCCGAGCAGCGCGATGCCCTCGACCTTCCCGACGAGCCTCGAAGCGTTCATGGATCATGTCGCGGATCGGCATCCGCACGCGCCTCACTACCATCAGGCGATCCTCGAGGTGCTCGGGTCGATCTGGCCGCTGCTGACCAGCGAGGCCGGTCGGCGCTACCGCGACGCGGCGCTGCTCGAGCGCTTGATCGAGCCCGAGCGGACGATCGTGTTTCGGGTCGCGTGGCAAGACGATCACCAGGCGGTCCAGGTCAACCGCGGCTTTCGAGTGCAGATGAACGGCGCCCGCGGACCCTACAAAGGTGGCCTGCGCTTCCACCCGAGCGTCGATCTCGACACGCTCGAGTTCCTGGCGTTCGAGCAGACCTTCAAGAACGCGCTGACCGGGCTGCCGCTCGGGGCCGGGAAGGGCGGCGCCGACTTCGATCCCAAGGGCCGCAGCGAGGCCGAGATCATGCGCTTTTGTCAGGCCTTCATGACCGAGCTGCAGCGCTGGATCGGGCCCGAGGTCGACGTGCCGGCGGGCGACATCGGCGTGGGTGGCCGCGAGATCGGCTACTTGTTCGGTCAGTATCGTCGGCTCTCGCACCACTTCGACGGCGCGCTGACGGGCAAGGGCATCGGCTGGGGCGGCAGCGAGATCCGGACCGAGGCGACCGGCTACGGGCTGATCTACTTCGTCCAAGCGATGCTCGAGACCCGCGACCAGCAGCTCGCCGGCAAGCGAGTCACGATCTCGGGCGCCGGCAACGTCGCCCAGCATGCGGCCGAGAAGGCGATCGCGCTCGGGGCCAAGGTGTTGAGCATGTCCGACTCGAATGGTTGCATCCACGCGCCCGCGGGCCTCGACCCCGAGCAGGTCGAGTGGATCAAGCAGCTGGTCAACCTTCGCCGCGGGCGGATCCGCGAGGTCGCCGAGCGCTTCGCGGGCGTCGAGTACCGCGAGGGCGCGCGGCCCTGGTCGATCGCCTGCGATCTCGCGCTGCCTTGCGCGACCCAGAACGAGCTCGATCGAGCGGACGCGCTCGCCCTGGTCGAGCAGGGCTGCGGGGCCGTGGCCGAGGGCGCCAACATGCCCTGCACCGCCGACGCGCTCGCGCTCTTTCGATCCGCCGGGATCCTCCACGCGCCGGGCAAGGCCAGCAACGCGGGTGGGGTCGCGACCTCGGGCCTCGAGATGGCCCAAAACGGGCAGCACCTGGCCTGGCCGCGCGAGCAGGTCGATCAGCGCTTGCGCGAGATCATGATCGACATCCACCGAAGCTGCCGCGAGCAGGGCCGCGACGCGCAGGGCCGGGTCGACTACGTGCACGGGGCCAACCTCGCGGGCTTTGTCCGGGTCGCCGACGCGATGCTCGATCAGGGCGTGTTCTGAGCCAGGCCGGTCGCGTCTCCATGCTACCGTCGGGCGTGTCGAGGATTCGCCGTTCCTGGCTCCCCGCCCTGTGTTGCTTGGCCCTCGGAGCGTGCGCCCTCGGCCGAGCGCCGATCGCCACCAAGCTCGATGTCCCGGACGCGCGCGAGGTCGCGGCTCGATCGAAGCTCGGTCATGTTGGTCGCTTCGCCGAGACCACGGGCGTCGACGCGCTGGCCGACAACCAGAGCGCGGCCACGCTCGCGCTCGAGCTGGGCAACCTCGACGAGGCCAGCAGCTTCGCGCGCGAGCAGCTCGACGTGGCTCGGGTCGCGCTGCTGGTCGAGCGCTTGCGCGGCGACGCCCGCAGCCAACGCGCCGCCGAGCGGACGCTCGACGAAGCGGCTCGCTTCGCGGTCGACATCGCCGACGAGACCCTCGACGCCCGCTTGGTGATCGAGGCGGCGCAGTTCATGGCTCGACTCGGCAACCGGCGTCCGGCGATCCGGCGCGCACTGACCCTGGCTCGCGAGGCCGACCTGAGCTGGGGCTACGAGCGGCTCTGGTCCGAGTTCGAGCGCGAGCCGGCTCGGCTCGCCGAGCTGCAGCGGCTGCGCTGGCGAGGCCATCCCGCCGCGGGCATGCCGAGCGGGACCTCGCGCCTCGCTCCCGAGGCGATCGCCAAGCGCGGGTCCGAGGCGCTCGATCTCATGCGTGGCGAGATCGATCGCGCAGCCCGAGAGGGGCGCGCGGCCGACCTCGAGCGCTGGACCGACGCGATGCTCGACGCCGATCCCCACGAGCTCGGCGCGCAGGCGATCCGGGTGGTGCTCGACGCCCTCGCGCGTGGCGAGCTGAGCTCGGATCCCGAGCTGCTGCCCGACCTCGCGCCCTCGGGCGGCGTCGATCCGCTCGGCTCGTCCGCGCGGATGTTCGCGCGGCAGCGGGTGAGCCCGAACAGCCGCGCGCTCTTGCTCGCGCGGGCCGAGGCGATGCTCGGCGACGGCACCTTCGGCGACGCGGGCCAGCTGCTGGTCGAGTTCGAAGCGCTGGGCGCGGGCGCGAGCGAGCGCGAGCGAGCGATGGCCGACCAGCTCGCGGCCCAAGTCGCGCTCGAGTCCGGCACCGCCGATGGCCGCGCCGAGTTCGAGGCGTGGACGCGCAAGCGATCCGTGCGTCGCTCGGGCTACGTGCACGACTTCGCCAGCCTCCACGATCGCCCGGCCGCGCCCGAGCCCGAGCGCGAGCTGGCCCGCGCGAGCGGCCGCGCCTTGCTCGGCATGCGACACGCTCGCGCCGTGCCCTGGCTCGATCCCTCGCTGATCCAGGCCACGGCGATCGACGAGGACGCGCCCAAGCGGATCCGCGAGCGCGCGCGCTTGGCCCTCGCCGCCGACGACCCCTCGCTCGGCGCTCGGCTGGCGCTGTGTCGCGAGCGCGAGCTCTTCGACAGCGACTGCAGCGACCTGCTCGGCGAGCTCGACAAGCTCGACGTCGCCGGGCCCGACTATCAAGCGGGGCTCGACGCGCTCGGCCGCGCGGCCAACACCCGCAGCGAGTGGTTCTCGTCGGCGGTCTGGCTCGACGCCGATCAGCTGCGTGCGACTCGCGAGCGCTTGACCGAGTTCGAAGGCACTCGCGTCGCGCTGACGACCGACTTTCAGACCGCGGCGATCTTCGCCGAGCTCGCGGCCAATCGACCCGACCTCGCGCGCGCGCGCCTGCTCGCGCACGGCACCTTGCTGCGACCCGAGAGCGCCGCGGTCGCGTCGATGGCTCTGCGCGATCTCGAGGATGGTCTGGTCCAGCCCGCCGAGCTCGGTGACTTGCTGCTCGAGCTGCCGCCGGCCGACGTCGACGCGGCCTGGATGCTCGAGCGCTGGCTGCCGGGCGACCCGGCGATGGTCGAGCAGCTCTTTCCGGGCCGCTCGCGTCTGGCTCGCTTCGCGCGTGGGCTCGCGCTCGCGCGCATGGGTGCCTGGCGCAGCGCCACCGCCGAGCTCTTGTTGACGCTCGAGCAGATGGGTGGGGCAGGGCGGCCCGTGGTCGCGGGCCGACTCGCGCTCGCGGCCCAGCTGGCCGACGAAGACAAGCTGCGCGAGCAGGCGCTCGGCGTGCTCGAGGTCGAGCAACCGGGCTCGTTCATGCTGCCCTTCGTACGCGCGCTCGCGGCCGAAGAGATCGGCCAGAACGATGTCGCGCACGCGCTCTACCTCGACGCGCTCGCCCGTCGGCCTCGGGCCGCGGTCGCGCTCGACGGGGCCCTGCGCACGCTGCCGCTCGGTATGCAGACGGCCGAGCGTGTCCGCGAAGTGCTCGCGCTCTTCCCCGACACCGGCATCCACTGGCAGCTCGGTGAGCTGCTCGATCTCGCCGCGGGCGGGGAGGGGGCGAAGGGCGAGGGTGCAATCGAGGGTCCGACGTTGGTTCGACTCTGGCTCGCGCGCGACGACGCTGCCGAGGCGCTCGCGATCGGCGAGCCGGCGGCGCGCTGGCGGACCACCGGCGAGGCTGGGTTGGCCCGTCTGATCGAGCTGCTGCAGGCGGCCCCGCACCCCGACTCGGCCTTCCCCTTGGCCGCGCGCACGCTCGCTTGGTTGGGCGCGATGCCGGCCTCGATCCGCGTGAACCGGCGCGAGCTCGAGCTGTGGCTGACCTTCTTGATCGGCCGCCGCGGCGAGCTCGAAGCGCTCGCGCAGGCCCGGCCTGTCTATCAGGGCCTGCGCGAGCCGGCCGAGCCGACCCACGCCTCGCTGGCCCTCGCCGAGGCTCGCGACGCCCGAGCGATCGACGACGTCACGGCCTGGGCGCTGGTCCGCGATCAGCTGTGGAGCGCCCAAGATCCCGACGTGCTCGCGCTGATCGCCGAGCTCGAGACCACGAGCCCGGCCGACCCCGCGCTCGCTCAATTCGCGTGCATGCGGATGCTCCAACACGACCAGCGCGAGCTGGCGGCGGAGCGCTGCGTGCCGCTCTGGCAGCAGCTCGGCGGCAGCCGCTTCCTCGCGGTCGACTTCGGCTTCCTCGCGCTCAACCAGCCCGAGCTGCTCCGCCAGCAGGGGCTCGAGCCGGCCGCGATGTTCGAGCTGGGCGACAGCCTGCCCGGCCTTCACGACGATCCCTTCTGGCTCTTCAACCTCTCGCTCTGGCGCTCGAGCCAGGGTGATCACGAGCAGGGCGCGGCGCTGCGGGTCAGCCAGCTCGCGCTCGACGGTGGGCTCGGCGCGGCGCTCGACGACCTCGAGTACGGCCAAGTCACGCATCGCGGTCCGCTGGTCCGCCAGCAAGTGATGGGGGAATTCGTGCCCGGCGATCGTCGGGCCTGGGCCGTGGCCGGGGCGATGGCGCTGCGTGGGCTCGAGCTGCGCGCGGCCACGCTCTACGCCGGCCGGCTGCTCGCCTACTTGCCCGCGAGCGACGACGAGACCCCGCCCGAGCTGACCGCTCGCGCGCCCCAGCTGCTCGCGGCCGAACGGCTCGAGGGCGACACCAGCGACGCCGAGCTGCGCTCGATGGCCCTTTATGTGGTTCACGCCTCGGCGATGATCGACGAGGACCTGAGCCAGTCGAGGATCGGCTTGCCGCTCATGCACGAGCTGATGGAGGCCTACTCCGACGAGCTCGGCCTGAGCGCCTACGAGTCCGTGCTGCGCCGCGCGCCCGAGAGCCGCTTCGCCAAGCTCTTGGTCTTGTCGGGCTATCGCGAGGCTCGCATGCGCGAGCGGGCCGAGGCGCTCGCCCGCGAGCTGGTCGCCCTGCGTCCGCACGACCCGATGGTCCTGACCGAGGCGCTGCCGCTGCTGACCGGACCCGAGGACCTCCCGCTCGCTCGCCAGCTGCTCGCCGAGTCGCGCGTGCTCTACCCCGATCATCCCTGGTTGCGCGACGACGCGCTGCCGGCCGTGCTGACCGGCAACGACGATCGGATCCCGGCCTGGCTGCGCGACCCCGAGAGCTTCGATCGCGAGCTCGCCAACATCGACGACGCGACGATCGACGCGCTGAAGCCAGTGCGGCGGTTCCAGACCCAGGTCGCCGCCGAGGCCTTCTTCGTCGGCGCGGCCACGCCCAACTCCGGCGCTCAGCTCGGGACGCGCGAGCCGATCCCGACCCCGCGCTCGCCCGACGCGGCCGAGGCCGAGGGCCAGCCGATCCAGGTCGACCGGGTCCAGTTCGTCGTCCGCGAGCCGCGAGCGTCTCGCTGCGAGGGGCTCGGCTGCGCCGAGCCGCTGATCGGCGAGTGGACCAGCCGCGACTACTCGCTGCTCTGGGTCCGCGAGCTCGAGCTGCCCGCCGGGCCGGCGATCGAATTCGTCGTCACCGACGGCGAGTCGATGGTCGACAACCTGCTGATTCCGACCGGCGGCAACTTGTTCGTGGTCATCTCGGGCAGCTCGCCCGAGGACTACGCCGCGTTCTTGCCGGCGATCAAGCTGCTGCGCGAGAGCTTCCGGCCGCTCGACTTCATGCTCGATGCGTTCTCGGCCGAGACCCTGCGCAGCGCCGGCGAGACGGCGCCCGACGATCGCCTTCGTTTTCGCGCGCGCGCGGCTCTGGCCGACGCCAAGCCTGGCTCCGGCTGCCCGCTCACGCCTCAGCTTCAAGGGTTGACGCCGGCGGCCCGCGGCGAGCTGCTGCTCGACGTGATGCTGACCTCGCGCAACGCCGACCAACGTCGCTCGCTGCTCGCCTGCACGCGCCCCGACGCGCCCGAGGCCGCACGGCTCGCGCTGCTGACCTTGCTCGACGGTCACGCGGCGATCCACGAATTCGGTCGCGCCGCCGCGGCCGTCCACACCGATCGGCTGATCCTCGACACGCGCAGGATCCTCTTTGGTCGACCCGAGCCGGCCGGCTCCGATCCCGGACTCACCAGCGACGCCGACAACCCGCCCTTCGGCCTCCTGCAGGTGCTCGCGGTCCTGCCGGTCCCGGCCGCCCGCGCGCTGACCAAGGAGATGCTCGAGCGCAGCGACCTGCGCCTGCGCAGCTTGGCCCTGGCCGCCAGCGCGACGGTCGACTATTTCGAAGGCCCCGGCAGCGACGACTCGATCGCGCGCATCGATCCCGCGACGCTGCGCGAGCGGGTCGAGCAGGGCAGCATGAGCGAGGTCATCTTCGCGGCGACCAGCCTCGTCGACATGCCCGGCAAGGCCAACCTCGCCGCGCTGCGAGCTCGGGCCGACGCGCTGATCGAGGCCAAGGCCAACGACGCGCTCGCGCGCTCGCTCGCGGTCGACCTCGCCTGGGCGATCGCCCAGCAGCTCGACGCCAACGATCGCAAGCGGCTGCGCTCGCTGGCGGGCGCGATCGTGCTCGCGCCGGCCGACGACAAGCCCCACGCGGCCGAGCGGGTCCGCGACCTGCTGGTCGAGATCGCCGACGATCACGACGAGGCGCGCAAGCTGGTCCGGACCGGCAAGTTCACCGGCAACGACGAGTCGCCGAGTCGCTGGGCGCAGGCCAAGCGGACCCCGGCCCCACCCCGCTCGCGCGCGAGCTTGACCTCGACGCCGCTGGCCGAGCTGCTGCCCGGGACCGAGTGGACCTTCGTGCGGGTCGGCAACGCGGGCCTCTTCGCGGCCAGCTTGTCCGACCTCGTGGGTCGGCTCGCGCCGGCCAACGCGGCCGACGCCTACCTGGTTCGCAGCATCATCAACGACGTGCTGCTGCAGGGCTTCGGGCTGCTCGAGGACGCGGGTGGGCTCGACCTCTCGAGCGGGATCGAGTGCGCCTCGCCGCGCGGCAGCGAGGGCTTCGTGTGCACGGCCAAGGTTCTTGATCGCGACGCGCTGCTGACCGAGCTCGCCGGTCGGGGGCTCGGCGACGACGCTGGCCTGACCATCCCGCTCGCGCTCGTGACCCAGTTCGCCGGTCTGCCGGTCTCGCTCGGTGCCTTGCCGGTGATGCTGCACGGCTTCATCGACGTGCCGGCCGAAGACCTCGACGCGGGTCGCTCGCCCGAGGTCGCCCGCGAGCGGCTCCGCGCCACCCGAGTGATCGCTGGCTACCCGCTCGAGTACTACGCGACCGTCGAGCTGCGCGAGGACTCGATCGTCGTCGACTCCGAGCACTACCTGGTCCTCGACGATCGCCTGCTGGTGTTCTCGGGCGCGCACCTGGCCGAGCTGGTCTTGCGCGAGCTGCCGAAGGGCAGCCAGTCGCTGGCGGTCGCGCCGGCCTTCCAAGCCGCGAGCGGCCGCTGGCACGAGGGCATGGCCCTGCAAGCCGTCGACCTCGCGGACACCTTCGGGCTCGACGAGGTCGCGATCGAGCTGGTCTTGACCAGCGAGGGGCTCGAGTTCAGCGCGCGGACCCGCGGCGAAGGCCATGCCACCGACGACCTCGGTGGGCTCGCCTCGCTCTTGCCGGGCGATCCCGCGACCCGACTCGCCACGGTGCTCGAGCCCGGCGATCTCGAAGAGGGGTTCGAGAAGCTCGACCTCGACCGCTGCGCCAAGCCGCCGAGCGAGGCCGAGCCGGAGCCCTGCGCCCTGCGAGCTGGCGAGCAGCTCCCGCCCGCCGATCTGGTCGAGGCCGCCGCCGCCGTGGCGCTCGGCTGGTACGCCGAGCCGAGCGAGGACCTCGGCCTGTGGCAGCACTGGGTGCTCGCGCTGCCGATCGACGCGAAGCTGCGCAAGGCGATGGTCGCCGCCAAGCTGCCGCCGATCGAGCAAAGCGTGGTCGAGTTCGAGGGCCGCTTTTGGCAGGTCCGCGACGGCGCGCTGATCGTCGCGAGCAACCAAGCGCTGGCCGAGCAGGCTCGCCAGCTGCCCGCTCCGGTCGCGCTCGCGGCCGGCGAGCGGCGGCCCTTCGTGGTCGGCTCGATGCACGGGCAGCAGACCGCCAAGTTGGTCCGCGCGCTCGCGACTCGCTACGAGGCCGAGCGTCGGGGCGAGCTGCTGCGGATCCTCGCCACGATGATCGGCCTGATCGGCGAGGTCGAGCTCGCCGGCGGTTGGGATCGCGACGGCGACGGCACCCTGCGAGCCTCGCTGGGTCTCAACCTGGCCAAGTCCGACGAGGAGCTGGCCCTGATCGATCGCTGGCTCGCCGATCCCGAGGTCGGCAACGCCGTCCCGCTCCCGCGCCACCTCGCCAGCGCCGACACCGAGCGGCCGCTCGAGCTGATTCTTCAGGTCGAGGACGCCGACGAGTTCATGCGCACGACCTTGCCCGACAACCCGCGGATCTCGGTCGAGAAGCTCGCGGACGATCGCTTGCGGGTCAAAATCCTGCCCTCGGCCAACCTCCCGAAAGCTGCCAACCCGCAACCGCTGAACAAGACCGAGCGCACGCGTGCGTTGGGCAGCGATGACAAGATTCGGGCGGAGGCGCCGGCGATCCGTGAGGTGGCGGAGGCGTTGATCGTCGAGGGCGACACGGCGGCGACCGTCGCCAAGATCGTCACGTGGGTCCACGAGCGCATCCGCTACGAGATCACGCCGACCAGCCTCGACGCGTTGGCGGTGCTCGATCGCAGCAAGGGCGACTGCACCGAATACGCCCTGCTCACCGTCACGCTGCTCCGGGCGGCCGGAATTCCGGCCGAGCTGCGCGAGGGCATGTCGATCGGTGGCGACGAGATGGTCGCTCACGCCTGGGCCGCTTGGCACGACGGCGAGCGCTGGAACGAGATTGATCCGACGGCCGGCACGGCTTGGGTCGGGTCTGGCCACTTCGAAATCGAAGTGGTCGACGTGCTCGCTCTGATCTCGTTGGGTCGCTTCGAGATCCTGGAGATCACACCAGTGTTGTGATTCTGCGTCTCACCGACGGTGCGCGAGTTTGAGCGTGAACACGTGCAAACATCGCGGGCGTCTTGCTCCCTAGCGAGCGACCCCTTAAAGTCCGCGCGGTCTCCCCCCGCAGAATCTCGTGATGAACGCTCGCAAATTCCTGCCCACGCTGCTTGCCACCAGCCTCCTGACCCTTCCCAACCTCGCCGAGGCAGCCCCGCCGGCCAAGGCCGCGCCCGACGGCGACGCGGGCGGTGAAGCTGAAGCGGGCGGCTCGATCGCGCTCGGAGGCGACACCGAAGCCGACGCGAACGCCGACGCCGACGCGAACGCCGACGCCGACGCCAAGGTCGAAGGCCCGAGCAAGCCCGCCAAGAGCTCCAAGCTCAGCAAGCGCAAGGACCAAAAGTGGATCAAGCGCTGGGCGCCCGAGAAGAACATGGTCGAGCTCGGGGTCTACGGCGGCATCCTGCTCCTCGCCGATACGCACGAGCTCTTCCAGGCCGACCTCGATCTTCCGCAGCAGGGCTACAAACCGCTGCGCTCGCTCAACCCCGACCTCGGCGTGCGCGTCGGCTACTACCCGCTCAAGTTCTTCGGCATCGAGGCCGAGGGCGGCGTGATGCCCAGCAAGCTCGCCAACGAGTCGGGCAGCCCGTTGCTCTACACGGTTCGCGGTCACCTCGTCGCGCAGCTCGGCCTGTGGTCGGTCACGCCCTTCGTGTTGGTCGGCGCGGGTGGCATGGGCGTGTCTTCGCCCCGCAGCGCGCTCGGCAAGGACATCGACCCGGCCATGCACTTCGGTGGCGGTGTGAAGATCT
>JAMHUH010000965.1:0-1973 GCA_035904925.1 Nannocystaceae bacterium | reverse complement strand
GAGGCGATCAACCGGCCGCTCTCGGTCATGGCCGAGATGCACACGAGCGGCGGTGGTCGGATCGGCCTGGACGCGCTCGCCCGCGAGGACTGAGCCGACGGCGCTACGACGCAGAGGCCAAGGCCGCGTAGAAGGGCTCGGCGTCGGCGGGGCGCGGCAAGCCGCTGACCTGGCCATCGCCGACCTCGATCACGATCCAGCTCCCGGCTGCGCTCAGGGCCAAGTCGACGCTGACCAAGCCGGGGCCGACGCTCGCGAGCGCCCGCTCGAGCGCGACCGAGCGCAGGTCCGGGAGCTCGACCTCGATCGCCTGCTCCGGCCAATAGGGCATCGTTGCGATCGTCCGGCCTTCGAATCGAAACATTCGGAATTCGACCGACATCGGCATGCCCGATCGCGGGTGCGGACCGAGCGATTCCAATTGCACGTATTCGCGAAAGACCAGGCCGCCGACGATCTCGCCCTGGCGCTCGACGAAGGTCTGGATCACGCGTTCGAGCGCGTCGGCGTCGGGGATGAAGCAGGCTTCGAACCACTCGTGCTTGCGCGACTTGACGTAGTCCTTGACCACGATCCCGCCGGGGCAGCTGGCCAAGAGTTCGCGCGCGAGCGCGAAGGCCTCGTCGAGCGGATCGCCGGCGGCCAGCCAGCGCGAGCGCGGCGTGAGGCCCTCGAAGCTCGCGTACCAGCCCGGCAGGGTGTGGGCCCAGGCGTAGCGCTCGGGCGAGGTGATCAGCTCGACCCCGCGCCCGCGCAGGGCTTCGAAGAGCAGCCGATACTGGTCGGGCGTCAACATCCAGCCGCGGTAGAGCGCGCGCTCGGGCTCGCTTCGAGCGCTCACCCTTCGGACCGCCTCGTCCCCTTCCCCCGCGACCACCGACTCCCAATGCACGAGCTCCACACGCAGGCCTCGCGCGAGCGCGACGGCTCGTTCGGCGGCCCAGTCCTCGTCGACGCGGCGGGTCTCGAAGGGATCGCTGCACATCACCACCAGCATGGCGACGAGACTGCGCTCCGTGCCCAATCCTGGTCAAGCGCCGGCCAAGGCCCCTTGCGGGCGCTCACTCGCCTTCGCAACCCAGCAAGTCGCTTCACGCTTGCCGACCAGCACCCGAACGCGCGACACCCTTCGCGCACCATGAGCCTCGAGACCGCGAGCACCTTGGTCGATGTCCTGCACGAGCGCGCCCAACTCCACGGCGAGCGCCCGCTCTACCAGCAAGTCGCCGAGGGCGAGGTGCTCGCGACCACCACCTATGCGCAGGCCGATCGTCGGGCCCGCGCGCTCGCCCTGCGCCTGCGCGAGCACGCCCGCGTCGGCGAGCGGGCGCTGCTGCTCTACCCCTTTGGGCTCGAGTACCCGGTCGTGTTCTTGGCCTGCCTCTACGCGGGCTTGGTCGCGGTCCCGGCCTTCCCGCCCGATCGCCAGCGGACCGTCAAGACCATGCCGCGGATCGCGACGATCATCCGCGACGCCGACGCTCGCTTGATCCTGACCGCCAAGGACCTGGTCGAGACCGTCGAATTCGCCCGCGCCGAGGCCCGCGATCCCGCCTCGCTGCGGATCTTGGCGACCGAAGACCTCGGCAGCGATGACGCCGACGCCTGGCGCCGACCCGAGCGGCTCGAGCACGAGCTGGCCTTCTTGCACTACACCTCGCGATCGACCGGCGCGCCCACAGGCGCGATGATCGGTCACGACAATCTCTCCGCCCATCAGCGCCTCGCCCACGAGAAATTCGAGCAACCCGAGGGCGTCTACACCGTCAGCTGGTTGCCTTTTTATCACGACATGGGTTTGATCGGCTCGCTGCTCTATCCGCTCTTTCATGGCGGCACGACCCTGCTGATGTCGCCGACCGCGTTTTTGCGGCGTCCGCTCAATTGGCTGATGACGATCTCGAAATTCCAGGCCCGCGTCAGCACCGGGCCCAATTTCGCGTATGGATTGTGCGTGCAGCGAGCGACCGAGG
>JAMHUH010000964.1:0-8094 GCA_035904925.1 Nannocystaceae bacterium | reverse complement strand
CCATATCAATACCAAATAACTTCACGTCTCCCGAACGAACCATTGGAACGCCGCCTTCGACCCTTGGGCCAGGCTGGACAATTCCATAGGTAATCTCAGTTCCATCCTCGGTCAAACGTGAAAGCTGCCTCAAGTCCCACGACTCCGGGATCTCGCCGATCTCGGTCTGCTTGAACTTCTTGTGGCGGCCGGGGAGGCCCTTGGTGAGAAGCTCCTGCATCAGGCCCTTCTTGACCACCTGCACCTGGTCGATGACCGCCTGCGTCTTCTCGATGGCCTCGTCCACCGACGACAGGATGGCCGCGATCTTCCGCTGCTCGCCGAGCGGCGGCAGATCTACGGGAATGGTTCCCAAGTTGGTTCGACTGATCCGTGTTCGAGTAGTGCCTGTCGACTGAGCGTCAACAAGACGATGGTAGTTGCTCGAATTGAGAAACTGAACGAGGTATTCCCGTGCAACAACCGAGGGATCGGGGCGAAGAATGGCGCAGTCCACCGACGTAATGGCTGCGTAGGGCAATTGACCGACGATCGCTGCACGTCCAAGCGGATCGGGCAGCCGGGCGATTAAGATATCCCCCATCTGGAGGTTTGTACAGCGCAGCCGCAATGCCGTCTCTTCAGTGATCCAACGGTGCACACCTCCCAGCTTCAGCTTTCCAGGCAGCACGTTACCAACCTGCAACAGGCGAATCGCCCCCCCAGCATCCTGATCTTTTGACTCAATCCAGTCGCCGTCGATGAAGTCGTTGGCCCCCGCCAACGAGGCAAGACTGCGCTTCTGCCAACCCTCAGGCATAGCCCAACTCCTCCAAGAACGCATTCATCCGCGCCTCCGCCTCCCCACGCTCGCGCTCCAACTCCCGCAAGCGCGCCACCGCCACCCCAACATCCACGCGCTCCTCCTTCACGGCCGTGTCCACATAGCGCGAAATGTTGAGGTTCCAATCATTCTTCTCGATCTCCTCGAGCCCGACCACCCGCGCATACTTGTCGACGTCCTCGAACGCGCGAAATGTCTTCGCAATCTTCGCAACGTCCTCGTCGCGCAGATAGTTCTGGTTGCTCCCCTCCCGAAATTCCCGCGAGGCGTCGATGAACAACACCTTCCCCTCGCGCCCCTTCGCCCGCTTTCGCGCGAGCACGAGCACGGCGGCCGGGATGCCGGTGCCATAGAACAGGTTCGTCGGCAGCCCGATCACGGCCTCGAACAAGCCCTCGCGCAGCATGCCCTCGCGGATCGTGCCCTCGGCGGCGCCACGAAAGAGCACGCCATGCGGCATGACCACGCCGACCTTGCCGCTGGCGTTCATGGTCGCGACCATGTGCTGGACGAAGGCCAGATCGCCCTTGCCCTTGGGCGGCAGGCCAAAGCGAAAACGCTTGTAGCGGTCGCCCTCGGCGGTCTCGCGGCCCCATTCGTCGAGCGAGAAGGGCGGGTTGGCGACGACGCGGTCGTAGAGGATCAGCTCGCCGTCCTCGAGCAGCTTGGGATCGCGGATGGTGTCGCCCTTCTCGATCCGCGCGCTGGGCCGGCCGTGCAAGAGCATGTTCATCTTGCAGATGCCCCAGGTGCCGAGGTTCTTCTCTTGCCCGTGCAGGGTCAGGTTGCGGGCGTCGCCGCCCTCGCGCTCGACGTGCTTGGCACATTGGACGAGCATGCCGCCCGATCCACAGGTGGGGTCGCAGATGCGCATGCCGGCCTTGGGGTCGAGGACCTCGACGATGACCTGCACGACCTTGTTGGGCGTGTAGAACTCGCCGCCCTTCTTGCCGGCGTCGTCGGCGAATTTCTCGATCAGGTATTCGTAGGCGCGCCCGAGCATGTCGGGCTCGCTGAGGTCGGCGTTGCGCAGGCGCAGCTTGGAGAAGTGCTGGACGAGCCGGCCGAGCACGGCGTCGCGGTTCTTGGTGTCGCCGAGCCGGTTGGGGTCGTTGTAGTCGATGCCGAGCAGCACGCCCTCGAGCGCGTCGTTGGCCTCTTCGAGGCTGGCGCAGGCCTTGTTGAGCGCGTCGCCGACGTTGCTCGCGCTGGCTTGGAGGTTGGCCCAGCGGGCTTTGACCGGCACGAAGAACTGGTGCTCGTCGGGGTCGGACCAGGCGACCTCGGGGTCCTCGCCCTCGGCGATCAACTTCTCGGCCTCCTCCTCGAAGCGGTCGGAGAGGCGCTTGAGGAAGAGCAGGCCGAAGATGAAGCTCTTGTAGTCGCTGCTGTCGATGCTGCCGCGCAGGATGTCTGCGGCCGACCACAGGTACTTCTCGAGCGCGGCGACGCTGAGTTTGCCCTCGCTCGGCAGCTCGACCAGCTCGACCCGCTCGACCGCCGGCTCGGCCTGCTTCGACTTGGCCCGCGCGGACTTGGCCGCTTCGGGCTTCGCGGGCTTGGCCGGCTTGGGCTCGGGCTTGGTGGGTTCGCCGATCAGGCGGTCGATGAGCAGCTGCTTGCGACGGCCGCCGTCGTCGAGCCGGTGATCACGGCAGAGCTGCTCGAGCTCGTCGCGGCCGAGCAGCGCGAGGACCTCGGCGAAGTTGGTGCGCTCGACCAGCGCGTCGACGAACTCGGCCTTGGGGCGGTTGCTGGCGACGCCCAGCTCGAAGCTGGCGGCGAGCTCGGTCAGGCGGGCTTTGGTGAGGAAACCGTAGGCGATGCGCGGGTCGGGCACGGGGGTCGCGATGGTAACGCAAGCCGCCGCGCTGCGGGGAGGAGCGAGAACACGTCGAGGTCAGTCGCGCGGGCGATTGTGTGCGAGCCGATAGCGGGTCCCGCTGGTCGTCCCGCTTCGCTCGACCTCGCCCGCGTCCGCGAGCCGGCCGAGGGCAGCTTGCAGCTTCCATCGCGGCCCACCGACGCGAGCGCGAAGGTAGGAAGCGCTAACGCTCGCGACGATCCCCGCTGCCTCGCGGATCACCTCCAAGACACAGGCATCGAACTCGGGGCCACGGAGCCTCATCGCCCGCGCGAGCCCATCCAGATCAATGCGGTCCGCTTTGGTCCACAGATCGCCGACCCGCACACGCTCGAGCCAGCTGCCAGCCTCGGTGCCGTCGAGCTCGAGCAGCTGGGCGAGCGTCCACTCGGGATGGGAGCGAAAGGCCAGGATCAGGGTCGCGCGATCGGGGACGGGGGAGGCTCGAAGCATCCTTGGTATCTGCGCCGGACCGGGGCGATCTGTTGCAGGTCGAGCGCGAAAAATCAGCTCGTTCCTGGCGTGGCGAGCTCGGGGAAGAGCGCTGGGCTGGCCAGCCGCATTCGCGCGCGGACTCGGGCGAGGGCTCGCCGAAGTCGGCTCCTCGAGGTGGAGCGAGCGACACCCTCGCGCTCGGCCAGCTCTTGCCAGTCGACCTGGCCGAGCCAAGCTCCGATGGCTCGTTGGTCGACCGAGTCGAGCTCGGCGACCACGCCCACGACGAGCTCGAGCGCTTCGCGTCGGAGCGCTCCTGCGCTCGGGCTCGTGCCCGTTGCGACCGCGATGGGCGGCTCGAGGACTCGCCGGCCGAGTTCACGAGCCAAGGATCGACGCTTGGTATGGAGAATCGTGCCCGCAACACTGAACACCAGATGCTCGAAAGCTCGCGGGTGGTCGGGAACGAAGCTGTCAATCCTATGCAGGATGACGACGAGCGTGGCCTGAACCAGGTCTTCGACTTCGAGCACCGAATAGTGGCAGCGCCGACGGAAGTAGCTGCGGAGCGAAGCGTAGAGCGCGTCGGCGAGGGCCTCGCGGGCACGCGGGTCACCCGAGCGGGTCGAGGCGAGCAATGCGTCGAGGCTCATGACCGCAACGTACAGACCTTCGTGGCTGGGGTCGACTGGTCGAAAGGTCAATGGCGCGCGACGACGCTGGCGAGCGCTCGCAGGGCGCTTGCTGATAGGCTCGCGGCGGGTGGCCGACGCTGGCGAATTCGAAGCGGACACGCTCCGGCAGGGAAGCGGCGACATGATGCCGGCACTCTGGGATCGCATCGTTGGCGAGCTCGGGCGACGCGAGACACGAGTCATGTTCGGCGCCGAAGCAGCGCCGATCCTGCTCGACCGCTTCGAGGTTCGGCGCTGCGTGGGCGTGGGCGGAATGGGCGTGGTCTTCGAAGCCTTCGACCCCGACTTGCGCCGCCGGGTCGCGCTCAAGATTTGCAAGACTCGCGTCGTCGAGGCGAGGGCGATCGAGCACGAAGCCCGCTGTCTGGCCAAGCTCTCGCACCCCAACATCGTCGCGGTGCACGAGATCGTCCGCCTCGGCGCCGACTTGATCTTGGTGATGGAGTTCGTCGAGGGGCAGACGCTGCGCAAGTGGCAAGCGACGACCCGCCCCGATTGGCGCGAGCTGCTTTCGCGCTATCTGGACGCTGGCCAGGCGCTCGCAGCGGTTCACGCCGCGGGGCTCGAGCATGGCGACTTCAAGCCCGACAACGTGATGGTCGACTCGAGCGGGCGTGTGCGGGTGGTCGACTTTGGGATCGCGCGCTACTCGGTCGAGTCCAACGACGCGGGCGAGCTCGCCAAGGCGGGAACGCGGGCATACATGGCGCCCGAGCGGATCATGGGGAAACCGGGCGGTAGCAAGGCCGACATCTATGCGTTTTGCGTGGCGGTCTGGGAGTCGCTGCATGGGGTCCGGCCCTACGCCGGGGCCACCGAGCACGCGCTGCTCGAAGCGATCCTCGCCGGCAAGCCGACGAGGGGTCGCGCGACGCTGGGCATGCCTGGGCGCGTGCGCGAGGTGTTGATGAAGGGCATGGCCGCGCAACCGAGTGATCGCTACGCCAACATGGAGGCGCTGCTGCGAGCCCTGCACGATCAGGTCGATGGGCGTCGCCGGCTGGCGACGCGACTGCGACAGGGCGTGCTGCTCGGGAGCGTCGTCGTGCTCTTGGTTGCGAGCCTCGCCATGGCGGTGGCGCTGCGGCTGGGCTCGAATCGACCGCCCGATCTCGGCGCGATCGAGCAGACGCTCGTGCTCGCCGCGAACGAGGCTCGGCAGGGGGATCCAGTGGCGGCGGTTCAGTACCTCGAGGTCGCGCGCTGGCGAGCTCATCGAGACAACGATGCGCTCGCGCTGCGCAAAGTCGCCGCGCAGGCCGAGCGACTCGGCGACGTGTTGATGGTTCGTGGCGAAGAGACCAACGCTGGCCTCAGCTGGGACGTCGCATACGAAATCTTTGTCGAGCTTCAGGACGAAGAGGCGATCGAGCGGCTCACGCGAATGTTCGCTAGCCGTGCGAGGCGCTAATCAATCGCCGGATTCGTCAAAGCAAGTGACGGTGCCATCGTCGTTGCTGACGCCATAGGCGCAGAAGAGCAATTCACCCGAGCAGTTGAAGCCGTCCGCAGGCCAGCAAGTTCCATCGAGACAGCACATCGGCGCCTCCCAGGTCGTGGGCGGAGCCAAGTAGCCGGGCTGGCACAGGCCCGGCCGCCAGCAGGCGTCGTCGAGCGGAACGAAGCCCGTCACGATGTGCGAGAGCGGGTCGACGACGCCATGCTCGACCGCGTAAGGCCAACTTCCCGTCGGACAGGTCGGTCCCGACATCAAGGTCGCGGTCGACGTGGCGCGTGTCCAGCAGACATGGACGGCCAACACCGGTGCGTCCGGCCCCGTGAACTCGCACTCGCCCGGTACGGCGCTGCAAAGGTCTCGGTAGTTCGTGGCCGTGGCATCCTGCGAGCAAACGAGCCCGAGCGCGACCACGACGACAGCGAGGGTGAGGGCTGGCGGCTTGCGCATGAGACCACGTTAGCCGGTCCGCAAACCCGCCGATACATGGGTCTTTGGATCACCCGAGCACCGCCGCAGCAGCGAGTCGCTCTTCGAACACCGCCCGCATCGCCTGCTCCTGCGCGAAGGGAATCGGCAGCAGCGGAACCCCGCCTGGCCGCACCCGCCCGAGCTTCGCCCACTTGCCCGAGCCCGAGGGATTGTAGGCGAGCAGCGGGCACTCGCGGACGCCCCAGGAGCCGAGCAAATCGGCGATTGCGATCAAGTTGGCCCGGGTCGCGGTCATGCCTGGGACCAGGGGGACGCGCGGCTGCACGCGGGGGTGGCCGCGCTCGAGCAGGGTGTGCAGGTTGGCGAGGATCCGCTCGTTGCGGATGCCGGTCAGCTGCTCGTGCAAGTCGGGATCGATGACCTTGACGTCGAACAAGATCAGGTCGACCCAGGGCGCGATCAGGCGGTCGAAGTCGGCCAAGTCGAACCAGCCGCAGGTCTCGATCGCGACGCTGACGCCCTGGCCGTGCAGGGCCTGAATCAGCGGGGAGAGCCAGGCCATGGCCTGGAGGGCCTCGCCGCCCGAGAAGGTCACGCCGCCGCCGGAGACCTGATAGTAGGGCAGGTCGCGGAGCAGCAGCTCGAGCAGGGCGTCGCGGGTCCAGCCGCGGCCGATCATGCGCAGGGCGAGGCGGTCGCAGACCTCGGTGCACAGGCCACAATGATCGCAGCGCGAGCGATCGATGACCACGCCCGATTCGCTCACGCTCAGGGCCCCCTTTGGACAGCAGTCGACGCAACGACCGCAGCCGCCGCAGCGATCGATGTCGAGCGCGAGCTCGGCGTGGGCCAGCATGCACTCGGGGTTGTGGCACCAGACGCAGCGCAGCGGGCAGCCCTTGATGAACACGACCGTGCGCAGGCCGGGCCCGTCGACGCTCGAACCACGAGCGATGTCGGCGATGAGCGGGGTCGAGCTCAAGTGGGCATGAAGCGAAGCTGGAGATGCTTGGCCATGTAGGCCAGCTTGCCCAGGTAGTTGATGTTGCCGACGTAGCTGATCTCGTTGTCGATGATCGACGCGATCAAGTCGGGCTTTTCGGTGAACAAGAATTGTTTGAGCGCGCGATTGTTGGTGAAGGTGATCGTGATGTCGGGGTTGGCGATCGCGCCAGTATGGACCCGCATTCGGCCATCGCGAAATTCGGCCGAGGTGACGATCTTGTCGTCTTTGCTGCGAAACAAATAGGAGACGTTGTAATCGCGGATGTTGCGGCGAAATTCGGGGTCGAGGCGGAAGACCAGGTTCATGACCCGCAAGAGCAGCTCGAGGAAGGCGTCGAGGGCGTCGGTCTCGAGGCAGGCGGCGAAGCGCCCGAGCGCGCGGTCGAGCAAGAGCTTGTCCCAGGCGGCCAAGAAATGGTCGAAGAGCTCGCGCAGGCGCTTCATGGCTGGCCCTCCATCCAGCCCGCGGGCAGCTCGACCGCGGCGCCGCTGAGCAGGTCGTATTGGGTCCGCGCGATCAATTCTTGCTTCATGGCCAGGCTGAGATCCTTGAAGTAGGCCGAATAACCCGAGACCCGCACGATCAGCTCGGGGTAGTCTTCGGGGTGGTTCATGGCGTCGATCAGGGTCTCGTAGCTCTGCACGTTGAACTGGACCTGCATGCCGCCCTTGCGAAAGTAGCCCTCGACGAGGTCGCCGAAGCGCTCGAGGTAGGCCGATTCGGGCTCGTCGACGCGACGCGGCGTGTACTTGATGTTGAGCGCCTCACCGCCGGGGATCGCGGTGCTGCCGAGCGCGGCGACGGCGTTGAAGGCCTGAACGATGTCGGGGGCGGCTTGCGAGGCCGGGGTGATCCCGCTGCTGAACACGGCGTGGGCTCGACGGCCGCTCGGCAGCGCGCCGCAGAGCTTGCCCTGACCGGCGTGGGTGGTCATCGTCCAATAGGCGGGTCGGTAGGGCCCGCCGCGATAATTGGTGTGGGCCTGATAAAAATCGTAGAGAAATTCGACCAGGCGCTTGGAGTTGGCCAACGCGACCGGAATTTCGGTGCCGAACTTCGGCGCCTTGTTGACCAAGTAGTCGTGCAGCGACTCGTGACCGACGAAGTCGCTGCGCAGGGCGTCGATCAGCTCGGCCATCGTCGTTCGGCGATCGCGGAACACCGCGACCTCGATCGCGTTGAGCGAGTCGCAGACGTCGGGGAAGGCGACATGGCTGGCGCCCGACGAATTGTAGATCGCGCCGCCGCGGATCAGGTCGCGGCCGGACTCGAGCGGGCCTTCGAACAAGGCCGAGAGCAGCGGGGTCGGCAGCACATCCTGGTGGACGCGGCCGAGCTCCTCGTTGATCTCGATCGCTTGGCCGATCAGCCAGCCGAGCTGGG
>JAMHUH010000963.1:0-9651 GCA_035904925.1 Nannocystaceae bacterium | reverse complement strand
TACTGCACGCCGGAAGTTCGATCCGGGTTCGGCGCCTTAAAACCTCACAGGCCACCGATGTGTCCGAGTCCGCGATGAGCGAGGTGGGCACCGGCACTGTCGTGGGAGACATCGTGCCGCACCGCAGCGCGGACGCCCTGGTTGCCTTCATGGATCAGCTCGCGGCGCGCTATCGGGGCAAGAACGTCATCGTCGTGTGGGACAACCTCAACACCCACTACGAGGGGAAGGATGCCCGCTGGTCGGCCTTCAACGCGCGACACGGCCAGCGCTTCCGCTTCATCTTCACGCCCAAGCACGCATCGTGGATGAACCAGGTCGAGATCTGGTTCTCGATCCTGCAACGGCGGGTGATCCGGCACGGAAGCTTTCGCTCCGCGCGAGAGCAGCGGGCGCGCATCCTCGGCTTCATCGCGCACTGGAACCGCCATGAGAGGCACCCCTTCCGCTGGACCTGGCGCGTGGATGCGAAGCGAGCTCGTCAGCATCGGGCTGCATGAGCGACCATCGCCTCGCGTGGTCGCCAAGTACAAAGCCGAACCCCATCACGCCTCGCAGGTCGAGAGCCTGCTTCACAAATGCGGCGCGCAGCATCTGCGAGCGCGGTGCTACGGCGCAGCCGTGATCGTCGAGTCTGGGCCGACGAAGCCCGCCGACAGGCACTTCAGGCTGCGGCGCGACACGGTCCACCTCTGGTACCTCGATATGGCAGGTCGAGGCAGCCGCTGGGAGCCGACTCCCTTCCGGGGGACCCTGGACGAGCTTGTCTCGATGGTCGTCGAGAACTTCCCCTGGACCCTCACCGACCTGGAGGAACCCGGAACGAACTTCTGATCTGCTGTACTAGTGGCCCATAGGCGCGAGCGAGCCGGTCCACAGCCCGATCCGCGTGCCGCCCTGGTCCGTCCAGACCCGGGCCGTCAGCCCGAGCCCGGTCGCGCCCGCGAGCATGCGATCGGGGGTGACCAGCGCGACCTCGATCGGGCGGGTGCGCGCGAGCGTGCGGGCGAGCTGGCCGAAGCTGGCGTAGAGGTTGCGCAAGCGAGCGACGTCGCCGACTCGCTGGCCCCACGGCGGATTCCCGACCAGCGCGACATGGCCGACCCAGGCGCGCAGGTCGAGCGGCAGCTCGCGATCACCCAGCGAGCGCGCTTCGAATTCGACCCGATCACCGACCCCGGCTCGCGCCGCGTTGGCCTTGGCGATCGCGACGGCGCCTTGGTTGCGATCACGGCCATGAATGGGTGGAAGTGGGGCTTTCGAAGCCGGCACGACGAAGCGAGCCTGCGCGCGGGCGAACGCAGCCGCGTCGAAGTCGGGCCAGCGCATGCACGCGAACTCGCGACCGATCCCCGGCGCGAGCCCAGCGGCGATCGTCGCGGCCTCGATCACCAGCGTGCCCGAGCCCGCGACCGGATCGAGCAAGCCCCAATCGGCCTCGAAGCCGACCAGGCGCAGCAGCGCCCGCGCGATGTCCTCGCGCAGGGGCGCCTTGCCCGACTCGACTCGCCAGCCACGCTTGTGCAGCGGCGCGCCGCAGGCATCGATCGAGACCTCGATTCGATCACCCTCGTTGCGCAGGTACACGCTGGTCGTCGGCTCGCCACGATCACTCGGAACCGCCACGTCGAGCTGCCGCGCGATCGCTCGCTCGACCCGCTCGACGATCGCCCCGGTGTGATAGAGCCGCGAGCGCCGAGCGGTCGCGCGGACCTCGATCACCTCGCCCGGCCGGATCCACTGGCGCCAGTCGATCCGATCGAGCTCGCGCTCGAGCTTGGCGAACTCGCGCGCGACGAATCCGGTGATCCGGACCAAGACCCGCAAGCCCAGCCCGCAGCCGAGCAACACCCGATAGAGCGTCTCGGGCTCGCCGCTCAGCTCGACGCCGCCGGCGAGCGATCGATCGATCTCGAGCTCGAGCTCGCGCAGCTCGTCGACCAGCAGAGGCTCGAGCCCCGGGGCACAAGCCACGAACAATCGGATCGACTCACTCATCCCAGGGCCGCAGCTCGATCGGGAATTTCTCGGCCCGCTCCGACCTTCGCCGCTGGCGCTCGGCCTCGTCGGCTTGGTCGGTCCAGTCGAGCTCGAGCTCGACGCGCTCGATCGCGTCGACCGGACCGCGCTCGACGACCACCCGCTTGCGCGTGCCCCCTCGTTGCAGGGCCGCGACCAGCTCGTGGTCGTCCGCGATCGCCTGGCCCTCGATCTCGACGATCCGATCGCCCTCGAGCACCCCCGCGGTCTCGGCCACGCCCCGAGCAGCCAGCTCGACGACCACGTTGCCCTCGAGGTAGGCGCCCATTCGGCGCGGCTCGAGCATCTCGAGGTTGCTGCGATCGAGCAGCTCGGGCTGGTTCGCCAGGTTCCAGGCTGCGATCGCCACGACCAAGGCCGAGTGACGCTGGTAGCTGTCGATGACCGCGTCGGCGTGATCGTATTGGGTGTGGTGATAGTGCTCGTAGTCGGACTTGCCCGACTGCGACCAATAAAACGCGGGCACGCCCTCGCGCAGGAAGGGCGTGCTGTCGCTCGGCTCGAAGGGCAAGCCCTCGACGAGATCGAGCGTGAAGCTCGGGGTCTCGCCCTCGAGCTCGCTGCGCTCGAGCAAGATCCGAACCGGCGCGAACACCCGCTGCATCGCGGCGTAGTGCTCGGGCGTGACCGGCAGCCCCGACACGTAGTTGGTCCCACCGTCGTGGACCAAGACCGCGCTGACGCCCGCGAGCTCGTCGACATGGGCGGCGACCCAAACGGCAGAGCCTAGCAAGCCCTGCTCCTCGCCGGTCCAGAGCATGAAGCGGATCGAGCGAGCCGGGCGAAGGCTGGTGCGCTCGCAGGCCAGCGCGAGCAAGCGCGCGGCCTCCATCGTCACGGCCACGCCGGTCGCGTTGTCGATCGCCCCCTCGGCGCCATCCCACGAGTCGAGGTGGCCGCCGACGATCACCGACTCGCTCGGGTTCTCGCCGCGCAGCTCGGCGATCACGTTGTGCTGCGCGATCGGACCCTCGACGAATTGCTGGCTGATCGCGAACTCGAGCTGCACGAACTCGCCCGCGTCGAGCAGCCCGAGCAGCTCGGCGTGCTGATCGCCGCGCAAGCGGACATCGACCCGATCCGGGAGCGCATCCCAAGCGATCTCATGGTTGCCGTGAAAGCTGATTCGGAGGTCGTCGGCGGCCGCGGCCGCGCGCACGAAGCCGGCGATGTGCTGGCGATCGAAGGCCCGCTCGATCTTGGTGTCGAGCTCGTTCTTGCCGGGGCGCGGATACACGCCCAGCGGCACGACGATCCACGCGTCGCGCAGGCGAGGCATGAGCGTGTCGAGCTCGGCGCGCTTGCTCGGGTAGCGGAGCGCTTGGCCGCGCACGGGCTCGCCCTTGGGGGTGCCGGGGGTCCACGCCCAGGTCCCGAATTCCAGCGGCTTGCGCTCGGGTCGGATCATCGAGCCCTGGGCGGGGCCGCGATCGAAGCCGACCTCGAAGTCGGCCCAGCGCTCGCGCTCGGCCTCGAGCCCCCAGCTGCGGAACTCGTCGACCGCCCACTGCTCGGCCTGCGCGAGCTTGGTCGAGCCGGTCAAGCGGGGGCCGATGTCGACCGCGAGCACGCGCAGATGATCGTCGACCTCGCTCGCCTCCGCGGCCAGCTCGACCAAGGCTTGGACGAGCGGGTCGTCGCTGATCGGCTGCGGGGCCGCGGGCTCGGGCACGCTCGCGGGCGTGGTGCTCGGACCGGGCTCGTGCTCGGGCGCTCGACATGCCAGCAGCGCGAACGCGAAGAGCAGGGCCGGACGGCGACTCATGCTCGCGTCTCATACCATTGTCGCACGAGCGTCCCAGGAGCATTTTCACGGGCAAAGACGAGGCTAATCATCGACCGTGGCCGCTTTGATCATCCATGTTCGTGAATTTCTACTCTGAGCCTCAAAATTCGCCATCTGATTTCCATCGTCATGCACCGTGGCGTGGCAGGCGCTGGTTGAGTTCGCTGGCCGAGCGACTACACTTCGCCGCCCACGATGGATGCCCGCCGACTCACTCACCTTCGCCAGCTCGAGGCCGAGAGCATCTTCATCTTGCGTGAGGTCGTCGCGGAGTTCGAGCGGCCGGTGATGATGTTCTCGATCGGCAAGGACTCGATGGTCATGCTGCGCCTCGCTCAGAAGGCGTTCTGGCCGGGCAAGCTGCCCTTCCCGCTCCTGCACATCGACACGACCTGGAAATTCCGCGAGATGATCGAGTTTCGCGATCGGATCTGTCGCGACTATGGCTGCGAGCTGCTGACCTGGACCAACGAAGCGGCGCGGCGCGAGGGCATCAACCCCTTCGACCACGGCCCGGCCTACACCACCATCATGAAGACCGACGCGCTCAAGCAGGCCTTGAGCAAGTTCGGCTTCGACGCCGCGTTCGGCGGGGCTCGGCGCGACGAAGAGCGCTCGCGGGCGAAAGAGCGGGTCTACAGCTTCCGCGATCGCAACCACGCCTGGGACCCCAAGAACCAGCGGCCCGAGCTCTGGCAGCTCTACAACGGTCGCCACGCCAAGGGCGAGAGCATCCGCGTGTTCCCGATCTCCAACTGGACCGAGCTCGACGTGTGGCAATACATCCACCTCGAGGACATCCCGATCGTCCCGCTCTACTTCGCCAAGCCGAGGCCGGTGGTCGAGCGCGAGGGCACGCTGCTCATGGTCGACGACGATCGCCTGCGGAGTCGCCTGCGCCCCGACGAGCTCGTGCAAGAACGAATGGTCCGCTTTCGCACGCTCGGCTGCTACCCGCTGACCGGCGGCGTCGAGTCGAACGCGACCACGCTGCCGCAGATCCTCCACGAGATGTTGACGACCAACACCAGTGAACGCGTGGGTCGGGTGATCGACCGCGACGAAGAAGCCTCGATGGAGAAGAAGAAGCGCGAGGGGTACTTCTGATGACGCTCGACTACCACAGCTACCCCTTCGTGGGCCGGCGCCCGATCGATCTGCCGCAGACCAGCTTGTCCGAGCAGATGCCGGCCGCGACCCCGGACGACGCGCCAATCCTGGCCGAGCTCGCAGCCCACGAGCGCCGGAGCTTGCTCCGCTTCGTGACCATCGGCTCGGTCGACGACGGCAAGTCGACGCTGATCGGCCGACTCCTCTACGAGAGCGGCGGGGTATTCGAAGACCAGCTCGCGGCCGTGACCTCGGTCGACGCCGAGGGCAACAAGACCATCAACCTGGCCAACCTGACCGACGGCCTCGTCGCCGAGCGCGAGCAGGGCATCACGATCGACGTCGCCTACCGCTACTTCTCGACCCCGACCCGCAAGTTCATCATCGCCGACACGCCGGGGCACGTGCAGTACACGCGCAACATGGCGACCGGCGCCTCGACGGCCGACGCGGCGATCATCTTGATCGACGCCCGGCTCGGCGTGCTCCAGCAGTCGCGCCGCCACGCCTACATCGCCAACCTGCTCGGGATCCCCAACTTGTTGGTCGCGATCAACAAGATGGATCTGGTCGAGTTCGATCAGGCCCGCTATCAGGCGATCGTCGACGAATTCGCCCGCTTCACCGCCAAGCTCGGCTTCGCCGAGGTCACCTGCTTCCCGGTCAGCGCGCTCGAGGGCGACAACGTGGTCGCCCGCAGCCCACGGACATCCTGGTACGCGGGCCCGACCCTGCTCGAGCGGCTCGAGACCATGGAGGTCCCGACCACCGCCGGCGAGGCGAGGCTGATCTTCCCGGTCCAATTGGTCTCGCGCCCCGACCTCCATTTTCGCGGCTACGCGGGCACGATCGCCGCCGGCCGGGTCCGACCCGGCGACGCGATCAAGGTCCTGCCCTCGGGCAAGACCAGCAAGGTCACGCGGATCGTCAGCTGGGACGGCGACCTGCCCGAAGCCTTCGCGCCGATGTCGGTCACGCTCGCGCTCGCCGACGAGATCGACATCAGCCGCGGCGACGTGCTGACCCAAGTCGAGAACGACCTCCACGTCAGCCGCCGCCTCCAAGCCACGCTGGTCTGGCTGCACGACATGCCGCTCGAGCCCGGCCGCCAGTACCTGGTCAAGCACACCAGCAACTTGATCTCGGGCTCGATCTCGGCGGTCGATCATCGGATCGACATGGACACGCTCGCCAAGGTCCCCGCCGACACGCTCGGGCTCAACGAGATCGGCGACGTCACGCTGAGCCTCAACCGCCCGCTGATCTTGGATCTCTACACGGCCGACAAGACCGTCGGCTCGTTCATCCTGATCGATCGGATCTCCAACGCGACCGTCGCCGCCGGGATGATCCGCGGCCACGGCGAGGACTACCAAGCCGACGGCCGCGTGGTCGCCAACGCCGTGACCGGCGAGGAGCGGGCCGCTCGCTTCGGGCAAAAGCCCGCGATCCTGTGGCTGACTGGCCGCTCGGGCACCGGCAAGATCGTCGTCGCCCGCTCGCTCGAGCGCCGGCTCTTCGACGCGGGCCACATGGCCTACGTCATCGATCCGCTCCAGCTCGAGCGCGTGCATCGGCAGGCCCAGGCCAAGGACTTCACCCCGCTGATCAACGCGGCCGAGGTCGCCGCCAACGCCGGCATGATCGTCATCGTCGCCTACACCGCCCCGGCCCGGGCCGACCGCGCCCGCGCCCGCGCCCGCTTGGGCGAGCGCTACGCGTTCATGGAGGTGTTCTTCGACGCCGAGCTGCCGACCTGCCGCAGCCGGCTCGAGTCGCTCGGCCGCGATCCCGACGAGGCCAGCTTGGCCTACGAGCCACCCGACGATCCCGACTTGATGATCGGTGGCGACGAGCTCGAGATCGATCGCGAGGTCGACCGGCTCGTCCGCGCGCTCGAGCGGCGTGGCGTGATCGCGCACTGAGCGGCGCTCTAGCGGCGCCGGTCGAGCCAGGCGAAGACCGGTCGTTTGAGCAGCTCGACCAGCGCGATGTAGCCGAGCGCCACGCCAGCGATCGTCAGCCAGACGGCGCCAGGCAGCGCGACGAAGCCGAGCCAGGCACGCAAGGGCGAGACCAGCAACGCGACGGTCGCGAGCATGACCAGGACGGTGCTGCCGAGCAGCGCGACATGGGGCCGGCTCCGCCACGCGCGTCGACGCGTGCGCAAGACCCAGAGCACCAAGAGCTCGGTCAGCAGCGACTCGGCGAACCACGCAGTCCGAAACAGCTCGGGCCCCGCGTCGAAGAGCCCGCGCAGCAACACGAAGGTCAGCCCGTCGAAGAGCGCGCTGATCAGCCCGAACACGATCATGAAGCGACGGACGAAGCCGAGGTCCCAGTGGCGCGGCTTGGCCAGGATCTCGGGGTCGACCTCGTCGGCCGAGAGCGTGGTCGAAGGGATGTCGGAGAGCAGGTTGTTGAGCAGCACCTGCGGGGCGAGCAGCGGCAAGAAGGGCAAGAAGAGCGTCGCCGCGGCCATGCTCAGCATGTTGCCGAGGTTGGCGCTCTCGGTCGTGAGGATGTACTTGAGCGTGTTGTTGAAGGTCTTGCGGCCCTCGTTGACGCCCGCGAGCACGCTGCCGAGATCACGGCGGGTCAGCACGAAGTCCGCGGCCTCGCGCGCGACGTCGCTGGCCCCCTCGACCGAGATCCCGACGTCTGCGGCGTGGAGCGCCGGCGCGTCGTTGATGCCGTCACCCATGAACCCGACCACGTGGCCGGCTCGCTGCAGCGCTCGCAAGATTCGCTCTTTTTGACCGGGGTCGACCTCGGCGAAGGCGTCGGCTCGCTCGACCACGGGCAGCAGCGCGTCGTCGTTCAGCTCGGCGATCTGCTTGCTGGTCACGACCTCGCTCGCCCGCAAGCCGACCCGCAGGGCCAACTGCTCGACGACCGCGTGGTGATCCCCGCTGACGACCTTGACCACGATCCCGCTGGCGCGCAGCTCGGCGATCGCCTGCTCGACGCCCGGCTTGAGCGGATCGCGAAAGCCGAGCAAGCCCTCGAACACCAGCTCGCGCTCGTCAGCGCGGGTGATCGAGCTCGCCGCCAGCGTCCGAGTCGCGAGCGCCAGCGTCCGCACGCCCTCGCGCCCCCACGCCGACACGAGCTCGAGCAAGCGCGCCCGCTCGAGCTCGTCGAGCGCGAGCACCTCCCCCTCGACGCCGCGCAGCGAGCTGCAGAGCTCGAGCACCGGCTCGGCCGCGCCCTTGCAGATCAACAAGGCTGGACCGTCGCGCTCGACCAGGACGCTCAGCCGCTTGCGCATGAAGTCGAAGGGCAGCTCGTCGAGCTTGCGTGGCAAGTCGAGCTTGCGCGGCAAATCGGAGGCCTGCTCGAGCGCGTGCAAGAGCGCGTGGTCGAGCGGGTTGGCGATGCCCGACTGCAACGCGGCGTTCCAGCGGCCGAGCTCGGCGACGCCCGGCGAGGGCTGCCCTCGAGCATCGACCGCCCGATCGAGCTGAATCTCGCCCTCGGTCAGCGTGCCGGTCTTGTCGGTGCACAGCACGTCCATGTTGCCGAGGTCCTCGATCGACTCGAGCCGGCGCACGAACACCCCTCGCTGGCTCATCCGTCGGGCGCCGCGCGAGAGCATGGACGCGAGCACGGCCGGCAGCATCTCGGGCGCGAGCCCAATCGCCAGCGCGATCGCGAAGAGCAACGAGTCGATCGGCGGGTGTCGACGCAGCGCGCTGGCCGTGAACACGAACACGACCAGGATCAGCATGATCGTGACCAGCAGATAGCCAAAGCGACGCAGCCCGCGCTGGAATTCGCTGTCGGGCGCGCGCGTGGCCAGCCGCGCCGAGAGCTGGCCGAACGCGGTCGCCGGCCCGGTCTCGACCACCAGCGCGCGGCCGGATCCGCTGCGCACGCTCGTGCCCATGAAGACCATGTTGGTCCGAGCGATCATCGGGGTGTCGGGCGCGAGCACGCCGGGCCGCTTCTCGACCGGGAAGGCCTCGCCGGTCAGCGCCGACTCGGCCAAGAACAATTCGTCGGCGACGGTCACGACCGCGTCGGCCGGGACCAGCGAGCCACCCGCGAGCAGCACGAGATCGCCGGGCACGATCGAGCTCGTCGGCACCTCGATCGCCTCGCCGCCGCGAATCACCCGCGTGCGCAGCACCGTCCGTTCGCGCAGGCGCTCGAGCGCGTGACCAGCCCGGCCCTCTTGCAACATCGTGATCGACGAACCGAGCAGCAAGATCGAGATCACCACCGCGGCCTCGGTCTGCTCGCCGACCAGCTCGCTGATCGCCGCCGCGATGACCAAGAGCCAGAGCAAGGGGTTGCGCAGCTGGCCGAGCAACGCGACCACGAAGGGCCCACGGCGCGCAGCGCCGATCTCGTTGCGGCCAAACTCGGCCAGCCGGCGCTCGGCGATCGCGGGCGTCAGACCAGCTTCGTCCGCGTCGATCTGGCGCAAGAGCTCGGCGCGCTCGAGCGCCCAGACTCGTCCGCGTCGACCCGTCCGAGTCGGAAGTTCCTGCTTCACCAAGTCCTCGTCGCCCATGTTAATCTCGGCCGTGCGTCGAATCGCCGCGTCGTCTCTGTTCGCCCTCGCGCTCGGCTGCGTCGACGATCCCGGTCGAGCGGTCACGGACGAGTGGGGCTCGGAGGGCGACTCGATCGGCGACGAGACCCCGCAGGACTTGCCCGAGACCTCCGAGGCCTCGACCGACTCGCTCGGCAGCGAGAGCGACTCGAGC
>JAMHUH010000962.1:0-10095 GCA_035904925.1 Nannocystaceae bacterium | reverse complement strand
TGTGGCCGCTCTTGCAGCCGCAGTGGAAGGATCCCGCGAAGTGGTGGAAAGAGCTCGCCCGCGCCGAGGGCCGCAAGGACCACGACTGGTCGCGGCTGGCCGCGCGCTACTTCCCCGAGCGCGTTGCGGCAAAGTGCGAGCGCGAGCCTTCGCTCGCGCTCGCCCATGGCTGCTTGCGGGAGTATCATCTCGAACTCGCCCGGCGCTCACGTCAGGCAATTTTGCAATCTCACGAGGGACAAACGAACGACAATGGCTGACGAACGAGTGATAGTGGACGAGCTGGTTGGAGCCGCTCAATCGGCTCTCGAATCCGGCAAAGATGTGGAAGGCATCGTGCAGCGATTTCATGATGCCGGTGGATGAAGCCCTGCAAGCCGACGTGCTCGACTACCTGGAGAGCATTGGTACTCCCAGCCCAAAGGGCCATCATGAATGAACCTGTACCCCTGCAGGCGATCGGATGAGTTTATCGCGCACGCGAGGGCAAATAACTTCTGCGTGCCCACGGGGCTCGATTTGGCAGAGCTCTCTTGGCGCAAGGTTGACGATTCATTCTGGACGAAGTGGGCGAGCCAACAAAGTGGCTCGAGCGCCTGTCGACCCGCACCTCTCGGAGGATCCCGACCAGACCGGAAGTCGGGCAGCGCGTGAGCGTGGTTGGACATCCAGAGGACCTCGTGTACGTCCATCGGGTAGCGACATCCGCACGACCTCGGCGACGGTCACGAACCTGAACATCCGACAGCTCTCGCGCGGTGACGAGGCAGAGCCGACCAGGACGAAGCGCGGCGCCACGGCCCGCAGCAGCTTTCGTCGAGTTCGTGACTCGACCCACACCGCCCGAGTCCCGCTGCTCGGTCAGCCGCCCGCTTCCCAGCCCCCGCGGGCGCATCAACTCGGCAGAACCCCGCCGCGACCTGCTACCATGCCCACACACGTGAGCGACGGTCCAGACCTCAGCCACTTTGTCCAACACCGCCAGCTCGACGCGTACGAGCAGGGCATGGCCCGGCAGACCTACGCCTACGGGGTCGATCTTCGCCGATCTCGCTGGCTGGCGAGCTCGTCGTTGGGCAACCCCTTGGTCCGCGCGGTCGATCGGGCCTGGCCGACGCTGGCCAGCCACTTGATGCAGGAGTCGTTCGTCCCGGCCGATCGGGTCGGGGGCAGCGCGACGGAGCTGCTGGCGGAGGTCTCGGTGTTGATGAAACTTCTGCGCGCGCCGCTGCCGACGCTTCGGTTGGTTCGGCCGGAGCAGCGCGGGCGCTGGCCTCTGGTCACGCCGCTCGGGGCGACGCGGGGTGGGGCGATCTGGCTGGCGCTCGACGCCGAGGCGCTGCTGGCCCTCGAGCCGAGCGCGCGGGCGTTCGTGATTGGTTCGGGACTCGGACACCTTCACTGCGATCACGGGGTCTACTTCACGGCGCACCTGCTGGCCGGGCGACGCGAGGCCAACTTCGGGACCCAGGCGGTGCGATCGTTGCTGAGCCCTTGGACGGGCGTGTTGGCGTTCTCGGCCGATCGTGCGGGGCTTCTCTGCTGCGGGTCGCTCGAGCGGGCGATCGCGGTCATCGAGGATCCGCCGGTGCCGGTCGGGGTCGGGGCGGCGGAGTCCGAGCCGCCTTGGTGGCCGCGCATGGCCTCGACCCAAGAGCGGGTCCGGGCGCTGCAAGAGTTCGCGCGCTCGACCGTGTTCGCGCGGCTGAGCGCGGTCCGGGCTCGCAAGCGCGATCAGGCGCGCGGCGAGGCGCTGGCCGAGGCGCCGAGCGTGGCTGGCGAGGCGCCCGCGAACGAGCCGCCCGCGTTTCATGTCCCCGAAGACGCGTGGTCGCTGGCCCGCGTCGACGCCCGCCTGACGGCTCGCTTGCGCTTGCTCTGAGCGCGGGTCTGGTTCGAACCGCAATCGTCCAACCGTCCATGTCCGATCAACACGCTGCTTCGTACGACGAGCTCCCTCTCACGCCGACCGGTCGACTTCTCGACGTCGCGCGCCGCTTGACCGCGTTGGCGATCGAGCTGGGCCACCCCGACTTGGCCAAGACGATCGCCGACGATGCGCGTCGACGACTCGACGACGGTCGCGTGCGCGTGGTCGTGCTCGGCGAGATCAAGCACGGCAAGAGCTCGCTGATCAACGCGTTGCTGGGCGCGGCGCTGCTGCCCGTCGGGGTCACGCCGACGACCGGAGCCGTGGTCGCGATCCGGGTCGATCCCGACGCCGAGGCCGGCCGGACGGGGACCTTCGTGTTGCACGCGGATGGTTCACGCGACCCGCTCGAGCGCGAGCGCTTCGACGCGCTGGCTCGCGGTCGCGCGGTCCCGATCGAGCCGGCCGCCAACCAAGGCGATCAGCCCGAGCCGAGCCGCGAGCTCGAGCCGGGCGGTCTGCCCGAGCTGCTGGTCGAGCGCGAGCGAATGCCGACGACGCTCGAGCTGATCGACACGCCCGGGTTCAACGACATCGCCAAGTTTCGCGCGGCGATCAGCCGCAGCGAGCTGCCGCGCGCGGACGTGCTGGTGCTGGTGCTCGACGCCACGCAGGTGCTCAGCCGCAGCGAGCTCGGGCTGATCCGCGACGCGATCGCGGCGGTCGGTGGGCTCAGCGGGATCAAGGAGACGACGACCAGCCTCGACAGCGGAGCCCGCTGCGAGCTGGTCATCAACCGGATCGATCTGGTCCCCGAGGACGAGCGGCCGCGGATCATCGCCCACTTGCGCGAGCAGCTCGACGGGGTGATCCCGGGCGAGCTCGAGCCCTTCACGACCAACTCGAAGCTGGCGCTGCGCGAGCCTGACGATCCCTCGCCCGCGGTCCAGGCCGTCGCGGCGCTGCGCGACAAGCTCTTTGGTCTGGCTGGCGAGGGCAAGCAGATCCTGCCCGCGCGCGCTCGCTCGGCGATGCTCCGCCACGCTCGCTTGCTCGGCTACAACGCGGCGATCCAGGCCCGCGCGCTCCACCTCGAGCGCGAGACGATCGCCAGCGAGATCGTCGCGGTCGAGCAGGCCATGAACGATCAAGCGCGCGACCTCGAGCACCTGCGCAAGCAGATCGACGACTCGGGCGCGCGGATCCGAGTGGCCAGCGAGCAGCGCCAGGCGGCGTTTCGGCGCGAGCTCGAAGAGGCGGCCAAGCAGCAGATCAGCACGGCCGATCTTCACAACCTGACCCAGGTCGTGCCTGGGGCGATCCAAGACGCGTTCATCGAATTCGTGCAAGGCGAGAGCGAGCGGCTGCGCGGCGAGCTCGACGAGCTGACCCGCGAGGTGTTTGCGACCCACGGCGAGATGGCCCGGCGCCGCTTGTTCGAGGCGACCTTGCCGCTCGGTTTTCGTGGTCCGGGGCTCTACGTCGATCCACCGACGATCTTCGTCGAGGTCGGCATGCTCGCGCTCGGCGTGGTTGGTGCGGTGCTCTGGGCCTTCGGCAGCGCGACGACGGGCATGATCATGACGGTCGCCTCGCCGATCACCACGGTGCTCTTGCGCGAGAAGACGGTCCGCGACGCGCGGGTCCAGGCCAACCTAGCCTTGCCCGGAGCGCTCGACGCCGCGGCGACGCAGCTCGGTCGCGCGGTCACGCAGGTGATCGCGACCCACGATCGTGCGCTCGACGAGCACCTGATGCTGGCCGACCGCGCGCTCGGGGAGCAGCTGGTCGCGAGCCTGCGCACGGCCGCGAGTCGGCTCGATCTCCACGAGGCCAAGCTCGAGCAGCTCGGCGCGCGTCGGAGCAGCGCGGCGCTCGAGGCCGGCGGCGAGGCAGCGCCAGCGCTCCCGCCCGAGGCCGTCGCCCGACGCCTGCGCGAGCGGGTGGCGATCGCGGCTCAGGCCGAGCTCGGCCGACTCGAGCATCAGCTGGGCGAGCTGGTCCGCGAGCTCGAGGCGCTCGATCTCGGCGGCGCCGAGCCGAGCAGCGCGGGCGATGGCCCGACGGTGCTCCACTAGTCCCAGGACGAACCCATGGCCGACGAGCAGGACGACGAACGCAAGACCAAACCCCTCGAGCAAGCCGGCAAGCGAGCGCGAGCATGGGCCAAGAACCTCGAGCTGCCGAGCATCGAGCTGCGCTCGGTCGGTGACGCGCTCGGGGGCTTCGCTCGCAAGGTCCGCGATCTCGCGGTCGAGGTCAGCGAGAACGTCGGCGTGCCCGAGGCCGTGCGCGACGCGACCGAAGCCGCCCGACCGCTGCGGCTGCGCGGCGAGTTCGAGCAAGCCAACGCGCTGCTGCGACCGCTGCTCGACGCCCACGCGAGCGAGCCGGTGCTCTTGACCGCGCTGGTGCTGACGGCCGTGCACGAGCAGTTGGTCGGCGAGCGAGCGCCGACCAAGATCGAGATCCTGCGCGAGTACGTCAGCCGCCTCGACCCCAAGAAGCCGCTGCCGGTCATTCATCTGCTCGACGCTGCCGAGGCGCTGCGGATCCAGGGCCGACCCGACAAGACCCTCGACGCGCTGCGTCGGGCGACCCGGGCACTCGACAAGCTCGGCTCACAGGATCTCGAAGAGGGGCGGCTGCTCGGGCACTTGCTCGCGGCGTCGGCTCATCGTCGGCTGGGCTCGCCGGATCGATCGATCCGCGAGATTCGCAAGGCCGCGGCCGCGCTGCCGGCCACGGCTGGGCCCGCGCTGCGGCGGCTGACCCTGACGCTCGGCGTCGATCAGCTGCTCGCCGACGCGCGCCTCGGCGAGGCCGAGCGGTGGATCCGTTCGGCCCAGCAGCAGCGCGCCGACGCCCGGGGTGACTCGGGCGAAGGGGCCATCGACGGCGACGTCGACCCGATCAACCCCAACAACACGGTCGAGAGCAGGGGCGAGGCCAAGCCGCCGCCCGAGCCCAGCGAGCTCGAGCGCGCGGTGCTGGCTCGCGTGCTCGCGCTCCGCGGCGAGCGAGAGCAGGCGCTGGCGCTGCTCGACACGCTCCCGCGCGACCTCGAGCACGAGCTCTTCGCCGAGGTCCGGGTTCGCGTGTTGATCATGCTCGACGCGCCCTCGGGCTTTGCTTCGGCCCGCAGCGAGGCGCTGCGCTACCTCCAACGCGACGCCGCCGATCCCGAGCGGCTGCGGCTCTGGGCGCTGGCCGAGCAACGCAGCTGGCGGGCCGCGGGCGGTCCACCGAGCGGCGCCAACGGTCCGGTGATCCAGGCCTTGGTCCGCGCGCTCGAGCTCGCGCCCGCGCATGGACGCGCCGCCCAGGCGCAGGAGCTCGCCCATGTCGCGCTGCTCGCCGACGATCTCTCGGAGCCGGTCCAGCGGGTGCTCGCGGCGGTCCGTCGCGACCTGCGGGATCAAGTCGGCGAAGAGCTGCACCTGCATCGGATCCGCGCCGGCTTGGTTCGCGCGCGCAGCTCGGGCGTGATCGATCCGGAGCTCGCGGCCGAGTTCGTCGGGCCGCCTTATCGTCTGCGTTCGCGGCCCGAGCTGAGCGAGGTGCTCGGTCCCGACGAGCTCAGCCCGCTTCGCGATCCGCTCCGCCGCGAGGCCTTGGTCGCGGGCCAGCGCCAGCTCGCCGCGGCCGAGCGGACCTTGCTGGCCGGCCCCGACCACCTCGACGCGGCCGAGCGAGCGCTGGTCGCCGCGTTGATCGAAGATCCCGAGCTCGGCGTCGCCCGGCGCAAGCTGGCGGCGCTGACCCGGCCGGCCGCGGGCGAGCGGCTCGAGGATCGCCTCGCCCAGGCGACCGAGCTGCTGGCCAAGCTGCCCGACGAGCTGCTCGGGATCTCGCTGCGTCCGACCGGCGAGGCGCTGCGGCGGGTGATCGCCGCGCGAGAGCGGCTGGCTCGGCCGCTGACGATCGCGATCATGGGCGAGTTCTCGGCCGGCAAGAGCACCTTCGTCAACGCGCTGCTCGGCGAGGCCGTCGCGCCGATGGGCGTGCTGCCGACGACCAACACCATCAACGTGTTTCGCCGCGGCACGGGTCGCGGCGCCCGGGTCCACTACCGCGACGGCAGCATCTCGACCGTCAGCGCGGACGAGCTCGACGCCTACCTGCGCAACCTCGACGACAAGGAGGCCGATCGCATCCGCCACCTCGAGATCGATCGCGTCGGCGAGCGCATGGGCGACGCCGCGGTCGTCGACACGCCTGGGCTCAACGCGCTCGACGACTATCACGAGAAGGTCGCCCGCGAGTTCATCGAAGAGGCCGACGCGGTGGTCTGGATCTTCTCGGCGACCCAAGGTGGGACCGCGACCGAAGCCGGGATCCTGCGCGAGCTGCGAGCGGGCGGCCGCAAGGTGCTCGGCGTGCTCAACAAGGTCGACGTGCTCGACTCCGACGCCGAGCAGCGCGAGCTGGCCGACTATCTGCGCGAGCAGCTCGGGCCGGTCCTGGTCGAGGTCTTGCCGCTCTCGGCCAACGCCGCGCTGGTCCACCGCGCGAGCAAGCAGAGCGGCAACGATCCCTTCCGTTCGATCGACGACGCGCTCGAGCGCCACTTCTTGGCCCACGCGCGCGAGCTCAAGGCCGAGCTGACCCGGAGGCGGTTGAGCGAGGCGCTCTTGCTGGCCAAGATCACGCTCGATTCGGCGGTGCTCGAGCTCGAGTCGCGCGGCGCCGGCGAGCCGCTCGCCGACGCGCTCGCCCGGGCCACCGCGGCGCTGGGCAAGTTCTCCGAGGATCTCCACGAGGGCCTGCTCGGGCTCGACGACATGCTGACCCGCGAGGCGCTCGCGATCGGCTTGGTCGAGGCTGGCGAGGGCGTGCGACGCAAGCTCGATCGGCAAGACGCCGAGTACCTCGAGGCCACGCTCGAGGACGTCGCGCTGCGGGTCTTGCAAGAGCGCTTGGCCGGACTCAGCGGCGACCACGAGGTGCTCGCGAATTTGTTGGTCGAGCGCTTGGTCCCCTGGGCGCGCGGCTACATGGCGGGCCTGTCCGCGCGTGGTTTCGCGAGCTCCTTGGTCCAGACCCACGGCCGCGCGGCCGCCCGCGGCGAGCAAGCCTTGCGCGACAGCCTGCGCGCCGCCCTTCGGCCCCTGGCCGACGACTGGCGACTCGCCACCCGCGAGCTCTTCCGCGAGCTCGAGCGCGCGCTGGCTCGGGCCCGGCAGCGCTCGAGCAGCGCCCCGCGAGCCGAGGCGCTGCGCCTGCGGACCTCCGCGCTGGCCGGCATCGAGGGTCTGCTCGCGTCGCTCGATCCGACCTCGGCCTGATCGGCCCGAGTCGTCGGCGAGACGCCCCGCTTCTTGGTAGCTTCGCCGCATGGACGAGGACTATGAAGACGAAGGCCAAGCCGACGACGCCCGAGCCGACGACGCCCAAGACGAAGCGACGCGAGAAGACGAGCTCGCCGACGCCCTGCGCGAGCCGAACCGTCGACTCCCGCCCGCGCTCGGCCTCTTCGGCCTGATCTTGTTCGCGAGCGCCGCGCTGCCCCTGACCCCAGGCGGCGCCAGCTTCATCAAGCTGCTGCTCGCCGCCCTCGCTCGCAGCCCGCTCGAGGGCCTGATGATGGGCCTCGGCTACGGCGCGCCCTTTTGGTTCGGCCTCGTCGTCGCCCTCGCAGCCCGGCCCAAGAGCTCCTTGACCAAGCACGCCCTGCGCCAGCTCTTGGTCAGCAACGCCAGCCTCTTGCACGGTCAGCTCGTCCTGGTCGGCTGGTTGCTCTGGCGCGACGGCGTCGGCGTTCTCCCGACCGCGCTCTTCGGCTTCGCCCTCGTCAGCGGCGGCTTCTTCATCGTCCAACACGCCTCCGCGAGCGCCAGCGAAGGCAGCGTCGACGACCAAGGCCGCCGCCGCGAAGGCATCGACCCCCGCTGGCTGATCCGCTGGACCGCCACCGTCATCGTCGGCCTCTGCGGCTGGCTACGCCTCCAAGTCCTCGGCGGCCTCGCCTTCGGCTTCGCCGTCGAAGTCGCCCTCGCCAGCTGCGTAGCGATCGCCGTCCTGCTCAGCCGCCGCCCAACCCCGACCTGATCCCCCCTCGCCAGGCGAGCCCAACCATCGCCCCAAGCGACCCCCGAGCCCACCCCACGAAGGGCCCCCCCAATCCCCCCTCGCAACCGTTCGCGTCACCGCAACGGACCGCTAGTTCTAGAGTCGTGACGCGAGCGAGGTTCGAATCGAACCAGCCAAGGCGAAGCACGACCAAGTCCACACGAAGAGCGAGCGAAGCGAAGCGAACCCAACGCCCTAGAGACGCCCCCCGAATACCGTCATGAGCGAGCGAACGCGAAGCGAACAAGCGCGAAGCGCCTGCGAGGAGGGGGCCCCAGTTGGACTTCGTCCAACTGGGGGAGGGGCGGCGGAACGCCCCTCCATCCAAACCAGTAGCGAAGCGAGCGAAGCGAGCGTAGCGGTTCGCGTCGTGACCCCGTGGTGACAGCGGTGTCGATGACCGTCATGGGGTCGAGCCCGCATATTGACGGGGGTCAACGTCGATGCTGCTGCGCTTTCCAGACTCCCCCGACCGCCGAACGCCGACCGAAGCCGAGGCCGGCGACACCACCGCCAGCACGCCGGTGGTCGAGCGTGCGCTCCAGGTCCAATTCGTCGGTGGCTTCGAGGGCCTCTCGCTGGTCACGATCGCCTGTGATCAACAGCCGGCCTGGCTGCTCGGCGAGGTCGCGGCGGTGCTGGAGATCAGCCCCGAGCAGGCGCTCGAGCGGCTGGCCGAGCGCTGGCAAGAGCGCTGCCCGAGCGACGCGCTGATCCAGCTCGCGACCGGATCTCGACGCGAGCTGATCGACAAGCTCGATCGTGCCCAGGTCGTGCTCGCGCGCGACCGCAAGCCCTTGATCTTGGTCCGCATGCCGGCGATCGACGAGCTCGTCGCGCTGCTCGACGTGCCCGCGGGTCGCCGCCTCCGCCATCACCTGCGCGAGAAGGTCGTGCCCGAGTTTCACGCGTGGGAGCGGGCCGCCGCGGCGCTCGAGCAGCCGCTGCTCACCCCCGACGCGGTGACGATCGCCGGCAACCGGCTCGAGTTCGAACGGCGCTGCTTCGAGGCCGCGGTGCTCCAGCGCCTGCTCGATCGGCTCGAGCGCGAGGGCCTGATCGACGACGAGCGCCTGGTCGCGTTTCGTGTCGTCGCCAGCGAGCTCGCGCTCGGGGCTCGGCTCTCGGACTTTCACGAGTCGCTCGCCCACGGCTGGTCGACGCCCACGCAGATCGCCGCGCACTGGCACGAGACCAGCCCGCTGCGGGTCGGTCGAGTGATCGCCTCGCTCGGGCTCAAGGGCAGCCGCTCGCACGCCCGCGCGCTGATCAACAAGGCGCGTGGCCACGACCGCACGGTCGTGTCGCACGTGTACAGCCCGGCCGCGGTCGCGTTGATCGAACGCGAGCTACGCAGCCGCGGCCATCGCCGGATCGAGTCGGACGACGCCTTCGCTTGAGAGCCTCGAGCTCGTGGACATCACGATGACTGGTAAACAAAAACGCGTTCGTGTCCGCTTCTCGGTCGACGAAGACGACCAAGCCAGCAAGGTCGCTGCCTTGCTCGACGCGCTCGGCTACGAGCCGGTCCGCGATCTCGAGGGCACGCCGAGCAACCGCTTGCGCTGGGCGGTCACTCGCGTGGCCAACCAAGCCGGGCTGACCGAGCGCGAGCGCGACGTCCTCGAGCAAGTCCTGCAAGGCGCGAGCAACCGGCAGATCAGCGTGGTCCTCGACATCCGCAGGGCCACCGTGAAGTGGCACATGCACAACATCTTCACCAAGACCGGCTCGTCCACCCGCGAGGCGCTGCTCCGCGACGCCCTCCAGCTGGGCACGACGCCCAAGCTCGAGCTGGTCGGCGACGAGCCGGTCGGCGACGAGCCGGAGCCCGCGGTCCAAGTCGATCCCGCGCCCGAGCTCGACCAGCCGCCAAGCGACGACGAGTACGAGTACGAGGCCGACGAGGACGAGGCCGACTGAGTGGATCTGCGGATCACGGGATCACGAGATCACGCGATCAGGGGTTCTTGGGGTGCAGCCCGCTCGGATGCCGCGGTCCCGGACAGATCTGAACCGCCGGATCACAGGGCGGCGCCGCGATGTCGCAGGCGGTCAGCGAGCCGACGCCGAGGGTGAAGAACGTGAGCGCGAGCGTTCGCTTGAGCCATCGATTGTCTTGCATCGCAGCTTCGACTCGGGATCACCCACCC
>JAMHUH010000961.1:0-2414 GCA_035904925.1 Nannocystaceae bacterium | reverse complement strand
GCGCCCTGCCCGACAACCGGACGGTCTCGGTCCGCCGGCCCTCGTTCAAGCAAGACGCCTACGCTGGCCCGCTCACGCCCGCCACGGCCCATCAGACCAGCGCGCTCGCTCGCGTCGGTCATGTCAACGACTGCTTCTTGGCTTCGGACGACGACGAAGGCACCTATCAATTGCCGGGCGAGAAGGACTACGCGATCGCCGACTCGGCCTTCGTGCCGGTCGGCGGCGAGACCTGTGCCCTCAACCCGCCGCGCTCGAGCTGCCCTTCGGCGCTCGCCGAGCTGGCCCTGCATCACTGGACCCACATCAACGCGGGCTATCACCCCGAGGTGCTCGCCGCGTGGCAGCAAGACGGCTGCTACGCCGAGATCGGCTGCCGGCTCGGCTATCGGCTCGCGCTCGTCGACCTGCGCTGGGCCGCGAGCGGATCGCCCGGCGAGTCGCTGCCGGTCGAGCTCGTGCTCGTCAACGACGGCTTCGCGGCGCCGGTCAATGCTCGATCGCTCGCGCTGGTCTTCGAGGGACCCACGCGGGTCGAGGTCCCGATCGCCGAGCTCGACCTGCGCACGCTGATGCCCGGCGAGTCGACGACGCTCTGCGTCGACGCGGCCCTGCCCGCCGACTTGGCCGCCGGCAGCTATCGGATTGGCCTGCGCATGGCCGATCCCGCGCCGACCCTCGCCGACGATCCGCGCCAAGCGATCCGCCTGAGCAACGCGGAGTCGGAGTGGAGCGAGGGCGTCAACTGGTTCGACGCCAGCTTCGACGTCGGCTGAATCGCAGGCCCCTCAGCAGGGGCCGACGGCGTTCAACGGGGTGTAGTGCATGCCCGCGTCGAGCAGCGCCGAATCGGTGCACTGACTGATCTGGGTCGTGGCCGTGGTCCAGTCGAGCTCGTTCGCCTCCGGCGGTGGGGGCACGCTGGCCAGGTCGACGCAAGGCCCGAGGGGATCGAGATAGAATTCGAAGAGCCCGTCGTCGTCGAGGTCGGCCGGGGTGAAGGGCGAGCCGAGCAGCTCGACGCTGCTGCCCTGGAGGTCGACGAAGTTGTCCGCGGTCGCGGGGATGCAGGAGTCGATGACCACGACGGGGGTGTCGTCGGGAGGATCGATCGAGGTCCGCACGCTGTCGGGCCAGAACACGCAGGCGGTCAGCGAGGGGAATTGGGTGAAGTTGGTCGAGTCGAGCCCGTTGGGCACGCCGGCGGCGAGGTTGCCCGTGAAGGTCGAACGAATGATGCTCGGCGCCCCGGCCACGCCCCCACCCAAAGTGCCCGCGATGTTGTCGACGAACTCGCTGTCGCGGATGTGACTCGGGGCGCCGAAGAAGGAGGCGTCGCTGATGGCGCCGCCGCTCGTGGCGGCCGTGTTGGCGATGAAGCGGGTGCGCTCGATCTCGAGGTCCCCGCCTTCGGCCGCGCCGCCGCGGCTGTCGCTATGGTTGCCGATGAACAGGCAATCTCGCAGGATGAGGCCATCCTCGATGAAGCCTCCGCCCGCTGCGATCGCGCCCCCGGGCTTGTCGCTCTGGTTGTTGATGAAGGTGCTCCCGACGGCGCTGACCCACTCCCCGCGCATGGCACTGTCGAGGTTGTCCTCGAAGCGGCAGCCCGTGACCGCGAGGTACTTGCCCGTCATGGACACCCCCGTGTTGTTGCTGAAGGTCGAGTCGACGGCGCTGGCGAAGGCGTAGTCGAAGCCTCCGTCGAAGGCCGCGACCACCGAGGCGCCGGGGTTGTCGTGCACATTGCAGCGCTCGAAGGCGAAGCGCGCGTCGCTGGCGTAGCCGACCGAGCCTGTCCCGGCCGAGTTGTTGCGCAGCTCGGAGTCGACCACGTTCACGACGATGGCCACGGTCGCGATGCCGATTGCGCCGCCGTCGTTGGCGACGTTGTCTTCGAGGAGCGAGTTGCGAATGCTGACCTGGCCCGTGAAGAAGCCCGGGGTGTGGACCCGGACCGCGCCGCCGAGCTGGGCCTGACCGCCGCGGAGGCTGAAGCCGTCCACGAGCAGGTCGTGATTGATGACCACGATCGAGTCCTGGGCGGGTCCGAGGGTGCTCTCGTGGACACCGAGCACACGCTCGTCGAGGCTGACTTCGGTGCCCGCAAAGCCCCCGTAGAGCGAGAGCGCGTGGTCGGGCTGGACGGCCACCGAGCTCGCGCCCGCGCCGGGGTAGCTGCCACCCGCGACCCAGATCTGCTGGTCGGCGACGGAGCAGTCGATGGCCTCTTGCACGGTCTGGAAGGCGCTCGCCCAGCTCATCCCGTCGCCTCCGGGCGACGCGTCGTCGTCGACGTGCAAGATGCAGTCTGCGTCACAGCCGTTGCAGTCGAGCGGCAGGCCCCCGGACTCGGAGCTCGAGTCCGAGCTCGACTCCGTCCCCGAGCTCGACTCCGTCCCCGAGCTCGACTC
>JAMHUH010000960.1:0-2240 GCA_035904925.1 Nannocystaceae bacterium | reverse complement strand
GTGGTGTCGGTGGTCGTGTCAGTCGTGGTGTCGGTGGTCGTGTCGGTCGTCGAGTCGGAGGTCGAGCCGGTGTCGGTCGTCGAGGTCGAGTCGGAGGTCGAGCCGGTGTCGGTCGCCGTGTCGGTCGCCGTGTCGCTGCCGCTGTCGGTATCGCTCGAGGTCGAGACCGGCGGCATGTCCTTGCAGGGGCCCTCGACGCAGCGACAGACGTCGTCGACGCAGGTCAGGCCGCCATCGCAGAGGTTGCCCGCCAGGCACTCGCAGCCGAGGTCGCCGACGATGCAGCCGTAGTCCTCGGCGGCCTCGTCACCGTAGGTCTCGACGCCGACGTGGGCGGTGATGTTGCAAGCGAGCCCAGTGACCAAGCCGAGCGCGAGACCGAGACCCAGTCGGGCTGGGGATGCACGGAAAACCATGCCGAGGAGTGTATCGCTGCTGATTGATCTCGGTGTCACAAAAACGCCCACGAACGAGGGCTGCTCGTCGTGGGCGCGGTTGCGGGGCGCGGTCGCAGGCGCAGAGTTTGCTACTGGTTCTCGACGGCGCCGTTGGTGATCCAGGTCAACACGTCGGCGATCTCGGCCTCGGTCAAGGTGCCCTCGCCGGTCAGCGGGTTGTAGGGCATCGCGTTGCCGACGATCGCGTCGTCGCCGATCAGCTTGAGGTAGAGGTAGCTGTTCTCGGGCTCGTTGGGCTGGATCAGGTTGAGGTCGGGGTTCTGCGCCGAGGCCTGCAAGAGCCGCTCGTAGACGCCGTCGCCGACCAAGTTGAGCCCGGCTTGGAGGCTGACCTCGTTGTGGCAGCCGCCGCAGTTGAACTCGAGGATCTTGCTGATCCGCGCTTGCCAGGTCACACCCTCGCCGAGCAGGTTGAGACCGGCGGGGTCGGCCGAGTAGCTGCATCCGGCGTAGTCGATCCGGCCGGCGAGGTCGGACTCGGTGCCGCCATCCGGGAAGCCCTCGACGAAGCAGAAGAAGGCCAGCATCTCGGGGATCGTGAAGGGCTGGTTGGCCAGCGGCATGCGCGAGCCGGGGATCTCGGCGCCGAGCATGATCCCGCGCAGGCGCGCGATCAGGTAGCTGGTCTCGGGATCGCCGGGCTCGAGCAAGTGGACTGGATCCGCTTGGCGAGCGCCGAAGATCTCGTTGCGGTTGGGGTCGCCGCCGACGATGCCGACCTCGAGCAGGTTGTTGACCTGATCGACCTGGTACTCGCGGATCTCACCGATCGCGTGGGTGCGGCCGGGCAGGATCCACCAGCGGGTCGAGTAGGTCGCGTAGGTCAGCTTCTTGACCTCGCCGTCGAACACGAAGTTGCGCTCGAACTGGGCGGTGCCGTAGCTGTCGGTGACGTCGCCCGGGATCGGATCGCCGAAGTGGATGTGCAGACCCGGCGCGTCCTCGGGCGGCAGCCCCTCGCCCTCGAAGGGATCACCGACCACGACGTCGATCCAGCCGAGCTCGACTTGGCCGGTCTGGCCGAACGCGCCGCCCTCGAGCTTGAAGCGATCGCCCGCGCGCTCGCAGCCGTCGAACACCGACTGGTACTCGCCGTACTGGATGTTGCAGTTGGCTCCGAACGCGGCCACGAAGTTGGCCGGCGTGCGCAGATCGGGGAACTCCTTGGAGTTGTGACAGACGCCGCCGTTGGGCGTGCAGGTCCGGTAGATGACCTTCTGGTGAAGGTCGAGTCCGGTCGGCAGCGTCGACTGGGCCTCGAGCACGTAGGGGTCGTCGCCGAGGTAGGGATCGGGCTGGTTGGGCGTGCTCGGCTCGGGCCGATCGGGCTCGAACTCGATCTGACCCGGGTCCCAGGTCGAGTCGTCGCAGCTGGCCAAGCTGGCCACGCACGCGAGCGAGAGGGTGAACACGGGAACGAGGGTGAAGCGTGAGCTCGTCATGCGGAGGCTCCTCGGTTCAGGCGTTGAAGAGGTCGTCGAAGGGCTCGTCGGCCGGGAAGAAGGGTTCGTGATCGCAGCCGAGCGCGTCCATCATGGTCTTCATGGTCGAGCGGTAGCTGACGACCAGGCCCTCGGACTCGAGGTCGGAGGCGCGGGTCGAGCCGAGGCTCCGGCCCAGCGCCTTGATCGGACCGCCGATGAAGGGCATCGACATCCACCGGGTCGCGAGGTCGCCGCCGTGGTCGCTGCCGCGGGCCGAGTTGAAGCGACCGCCGTGGGTGGTCCGCGAGAACTCGCTGCCGAGGCAGACGATGGTGTGATCCCAGTAGGTCCCGCCCTC
>JAMHUH010000959.1:0-2275 GCA_035904925.1 Nannocystaceae bacterium | reverse complement strand
GGGTGGGTGCTTTCCGGGCGAGGGGGTCGTCTATGGCGAGGTCACGTCGCTCGAGCACGAGCTCGTGCACGCCATCACCGAGGACTTCGCCAACCATGACCGCTTCTTCGTCGAAGGCTTGGCCGAGGCGCTCGCGGAGGATACGGCATTCGGCATGTTCCCACCGAGCTTTCACGCGACGAGCTCGAGCGAGGTCGACTATCCGAGCGCGGGCCATTTCGTACGTTGGCTGCTCGAATCGGCCGGGCCCGCGGCCTTCGTCGAGTACATGAGTCGCGCGGACGCAGGCCTCGACGACCTCCAGAGCATCTATGGTGAATACGTCGGCCAAGACGTCGAAGCTGCGTTCTACGCCGAGGCCGAGGACGCATACCCTCGCGCCTACGAGCACCCTGCGCCCAAGCTCGAGTACGACGCGAGCCTCGGCTGGTCGAGCGAGCTGATCTTCGATTGTGCCCACGAGGACGTGCGAGGCCGGGCCGAGGGGCGGGTCGTCCTGCGCGATTGGGTCGTCGAGGAGCCGGGATTCTACGCGTTGTGGGCGTCCGTCCAAGGCAGGGTCGAGCTACGGCGGCGCTTCGTCGCGCCGACCGAACTCGGGTTCTTTTCGGCCGGCATGATCGTGGGCCGGACCTTCGAGCCCGGCACCTACGAGGTCAGCGTGGTCGCGGCTCCCGGTACACAGTCGGGGACCTTGCGGATCTGGCTGAACCCGGCCAGCGTCCCGACCTGGCCGACGGAGCCGCCATGAATCGCGGGCTCGTCGGGGTATTCTTCGGGGTATTCGTCGGCTTGGCGCTCGCGCTCGGCGGCTGCGTTCGAGACTCGGATCCGGACTCGGATTCAGACTCGGATCCCGGGCTCGTCGCGGGCGAAGCTTGTCGGTCGGCGAACGCGACCTGCATGGACGAGCGCGACCTGCTGGCCTGCGTCGAGGGTGTCTGGACCTCGGAGTCTTGCGCGGCCTCGTGCGCCGCGCTCGGGCCTGGGGTCTCGTCGGCGCAGGGCTGCGACGAAGCGCTCGGCGTCGCGCCGCCGGCCTCGCTCTGCGGCTGCGTGCCGCCGCCCGAGGGTTGCAGCCCCGGCCAAGGTCGCTGCGACGATGAGGACGTGCTCGGCTGGTGCACCGAGACCTGGACTTGGGCGAGCGTCTCGTGCACCGAGCTCTGCGCGGGGCAGCCTGCCGGCGAGTCTGCCGGCGAGTCTGCGCTCTCGCTTGGCTGCGACGCGATCGGCGACAAGGCGACCTGCCTGTGCACGAATGTTGGCACGCCCTGCGAGGGCGACACGGTGCTTTGTGCCGATGATTCGGCGCTGTCGACCTGCGAGGGCGGGCTCTGGACGCGGGTCGAGTGCAGCGAGCTTTGTGGCGTCGCGGCGACTTGTGATCCCGGGGCGCCGGGTGGCGCTGCTTGTGCGTGCGATTAGGGCGCGGCGTGGCTCGGTGGGGCGCGGCCTGGGACCGAGGCGCTCGTCGAGGTTTCCGCGGGGGCGGAGGTCGGGCTACCGTCGTCGCATGCGGAATCGAGGAACGCTCTTGGCTGGTCTCGCGCTCGTGGTCGGGCTCGGGTTGTTCGACACGCCCGCGGCGATGGCCACGAACTACCGCGATCTGTGCGGCTCGGTCCCCAGCGCATGCGAATACACCGGGCCCGACGCGCCCCTGCTCGCGGCGGCGGTCTGCTGGGAGCGCTCGACCTCGACCGCCCGGCTGATGACGGGCGGCGCGTGCCCGACCGGGAGCTGGCCTTACTTTGCCAAGCATGGCGTCGTCGAGCCGCTGACCCTGACCGTCGCGGCCTTTCAACCACTCGACGATGCCTGCGCGCGACCGGGCCTGTGCCAACCGGCGATCATGGCCCCCTCGACGACGACCGGCGGCGTCATCTGCTGCTTTGGTGACGTCTGCTATCCCTCGGATGGCGACTGCTACGGGGGTGAGCTCTTCTTCTGCTTCGACGGTGTGAGCAACGAGGACGGCACCGTCACCTGCTTCGAGCAGCTTTGAGCCTGACTTCCAGGCGCTGGGTGGCCGCGCCGCGATCGGGCAGGTGGACGAAGATGTCCACGGCGATCTCCCAGCACAGTTGTGCGCGGACCTTGTCGCCCTGAAGCGCAAACTCGTCGCCCAAAGCCTCGGCCTGATCCGCCACTCGCACCCGCGCGGCCTCGTCCTCGTCCGCGTGCGCACGCTTGCGCGCGAGCTCGAGGTACTGGATCGCCGAGTCCGGCAAGCCCTCGCCCATGGCCTCGACGGCCAGCGCGAGCGTCTGGG
>JAMHUH010000958.1:0-15259 GCA_035904925.1 Nannocystaceae bacterium | reverse complement strand
CCTACTTCGCCGCCGCCAAGCTGCCGATGACCAAGCAGCTGAACATCCGCACGCCGAGCTTCTTCAAAGCGAGCGCCAAGCTGGTCGCGAGCCGCGAGATCGCCGATCTGCGCGCCTATCTGCGCTGGTCGGTCCTGCACGCGAGCGCGGCCGACCTCGACCGCCGCTTCATCGCGCTCGATTTCGAGTTCACGCGGCTGGTCGCCGGCGTCGAGAAACCGCCGCCGCAGTGGAAGCGCTGCGCCAACGCGGTGATGTGGGCGCTGCCCGACGCGATCGGCCAGCGCTACGTCGAGCGCTCGTTCTCGGCCGCGAGCAAGACCCTCGCCAACGACATGATCGATCGCATCGACGCGGCCATGAACGACGCGTTCCCGCAGCTGGCATGGATGGACGATCCGACCCGGGCCAAGGCGGCCGAGAAAATCCGCAAGATGCAGCGCAAGATCGGCTACCCCGATCGCTGGCGCGACTACGCCGACGTCACGATCGACAGCCACGCCCACTTCGCCAACGTGGTGGCCGAGAAGCAGGCTCACGCGCTGCGCGAGGCGGCCAAGGTCGGGCAGTCGGTCGAGCGCGCCGATTGGCTGATGCCGGCCCCCTTGGTCGACGCCTACTACAACCCGACCAACAACGAGATGGCGTTCCCGGCCGGCATCTTGCAGCCGCCCTTCTTCGCCGCCGATCAACCGATGGTCATGAACTTCGGCGGGATCGGTGCCGTCGCGGGTCACGAGCTGACCCACGGCTTCGACGACGAAGGCCGCAAGTACGACGCGAGCGGCAAGCTGACCCCCTGGTGGTCGGAGCCGGTCGCCGCGGCCTTCGAAGAGCGGGTTCGCTGCGTCGAGCAGCAGTACTCGAGCTACGCCGCGCTGCCGGGCAAGTTCGTCGATGGCGAGCTGACGGCGGGCGAGAACATCGCCGACATCGGCGGCGTGAAGGCGGCCTATTACGCCTACAAAGCGTGGGAGGCCGAGCAAGCCGAGCGGGCCGAGCCGGTCGCCGCAGGCAAGACCAACGACCAGGTGTTCTTCGTCGCCTGGGCGCAGAACTGGTGCATGGTCGCGACCGAGGCGGACACGCTGCGTCGGCTCGAGACCGATCCCCACTCGCCCGGGGCGATGCGAGCGACGGGTCCGCTGGTCGACTTGCCAGCCTTCGCCGAGGCCTTCTCGTGCGCCCCAGGCACGCCCATGAACCCCATCGACCGATGCGAGATCTGGTGATGAACACGGAATTTCGGCGACGCCATCCTGGCTGGAAACCCGAGCACGACGAGCTTCGTCGCGGCATCCGAGCCTTCGTCGAGCGCGAGCTCGCGCCCCACGTCGACGCCTGGGACGAGGCCGGCGAGTTCCCGCGCGAGCTCTATCGCAAGGCCGCCGACATCGGCCTGCTCGGGCTCGGCTTCCCCGAGGAATTCGGCGGCACGCCCTGCGACTGGTTCACGAAGATCATGGTCAGCGAGGAGCTGACCCGAGCCGGCTCGGGTGGGCTCGCGGCCGGCTTGATGAGCCACGGGATCGGCCTGCCGCCGATCGTGTCGCTCGGCTCGGCCGCGCTCAAGGCTCGCGTCGTCCCGAGCGTGCTCGCGGGCGAGTCGATCAGCGCGCTGGCGATCACCGAGCCCTCGGGCGGCTCCGACGTGGCCGCGCTGCAGACCCGAGCCCGGCGCGAGGGCGACCACTACGTCGTCAGCGGCAGCAAGACCTTCATCACCTCGGGCATGCGCGCCGACTGGATCACGACCGCCGTCCGCACCGGCGGCGAGGGCATCGGCGGCATCTCGCTCCTGCTGATCCCTGGCGACGCGCCGGGCCTGACCCGGACCGATCTCAAGAAGATGGGCTGGTGGTGCTCGGACACCGCGACGCTCTACTTCGACGAGTGCCGCGTGCCGGTCGAGAACCTGCTCGGGCCCGAGAACCAGGGCTTCATGGGCATCATGCAGAACTTCAACGGCGAGCGCCTGGCCCTGGCCGCGCTCTCGCTCGGCTTCGCCCGGGTCTGCTACGCCGAGGCGCTGGCCTGGGCCAGCCAGCGCGAGACCTTCGGCAAGCCGCTCGTTCGTCACCAGGTCATCCGCCACAAGCTCGTCGACATGGCCACGGCCATCCGCGCGCTCGAGTGCACGATCGACGACATGGCCTGGCGCCTCGATCAGCGCGAGCAGCCGGTCGCCGAGGTCTGCATGCTCAAGAATCAAGCCACCCAATGCGTCGAGCTGTGCGCCAAAGAAGGCGTGCAGATCCTCGGCGGTGCCGGGTTCATGCGCGGGACCAAGGTCGAGCGCATCTATCGCGAGACCAAGGTCCTCAGCATCGGCGGCGGCGCCGAAGAGATCATGAAGGAGCTGGCCGCGCGCCAGCTGGGGATGCTCCGATGATCCGTGGCCCGGGCCCTCGACGCGTGGCGATCGTCGGTGGTGGGATCGCAGGCCTGAGCTGCGCCAAGGTCCTATGCGACGCCGGCCTCTCCGTCACCCTCTTCGACAAGGCCCGCAAGCTCGGCGGCCGCAGCTCGACCCGACGAGTCACCCTGACCGAAGCCGGCCAGACCAGCTTCGACCACGGCGCCCAGTACTTCACCGTCCGCGATCCCAGCTTCGCCGCGCTGATCGAGCGTTGGCGTGCGCTCGGCGAGGTCGCCCCCTGGCGCCCCCGCCTGCGCGCCCTCGTGGCCGGCTCGGACTTTCGCAGCGTGGCCAGCGAGCCGATCCTCGACGACGTCGAGCGCCTGGTCGCCCTGCCCGGCATGAGCCGCCTCCCCCAGCTCCTGCTCGAGTCGATCGATCCGAACCGGATCGACGTCCACGTCGACACCCGAATCGTCCGCGTCGATCGAGAAAAGTTCGATTGGGAGCTCCAAGACGCCAAGGGTCGCCGCCACGATCGCTTCGACCAAGTCATCCTCGACCTCCCTGCAGGCCAAGCCGCCCCATTGCTCGCCGGCCACACCCCCGAGCTCGAAGCCCGCGCCCTCGCCTGCCCCATGGACCCTTGCTGGACCCTCATGCTGCGCCCCCGCCGAGACCTCGACCTCGACTTCGACGCCGCCTTCGTCGCCAACTCCCCCCTCGCCTGGATCGCCGACAACGGCAGCAAACCGGGCCGCCCGCCCGGACAGAGCTGGGTCCTGCAAGCCGAAGGCGCATGGTCGCAAACCCACCTCGAACACGACCCCGGCTGGATCGCCCAAGAACTCCTCGCCGCATTCTCGGCCCTGATCCACCGCTCGATCGAGATCGACCTGCTCGACGTCCACCGCTGGCGCTACGCCAAACCCACCCCCCTCCCCGAGCCCTTCTTGCACTCCACGCTGGGCATCGGAGCCTGCGGCGACTGGTGCGGAGGCCCAAGGATCGAAGGCGCCTTCCTCTCCGGCCAAGCCCTCGCCGAATCGATCCTCCAGTCCCACGAATAGCCCCATCACACTCCCTCTCCTTCTCCGTCTCCCTCCCCTTCTCCCTTCTCCCCTCTCCCTCTCCCTCTCCCCTCTCCCTCTCTCCGCAATCCGGTATGGCGCCCTGACGGTCCCTCCACCCTGCGAGCGCGAGCATTCGAGAACTCGGGCGGCGGGGAATGTCGGCGTCCCTCCGAGGCGGACATTGGCGTTCGAGTACAAGTGGGGGAGCCGAGCGTGGGGCGGCGATATTCCCCGTGAAGCCCCCCACTTCGGGAGCACAATCATCCGCGAAGGATCTTCACCGCGAATCACAAACAATCGAATCGATCACAAACAGTCGATCACAAACAACATCACCCCGGATTGCGCCCCAGCCAGTTCCAAATGGCAGCCCGCCCCCGCAATTCCTCCGCAAAACGACTCGTCCGCACAAACTCCCCAATCTGCCCCGCAATCGCAACATCCGCAATCGACTGCCGCTCCCCCACCAACCAATCCCGGTCCTCGAGCAACACCTCGATCCGATCAAAGTGCCCCCGCGTAATCTCGATAATCCGAGCCTCGTCGAGCAGCCCGAGCCCCTGCGCCGCGAGCTTGCGCTCGAACACCCGCCGAGCCGCGAAGTGCATGATCGGCCGCTCGTAGCTCGGTCGCCCCTCGGTCAGCAGCGCGGCGCTCTTGCGCAGCGCGACCGGGTCGCACAAGCGAAAGTAGCCCTCGCACCAGAACAGCGCCTCGTCGGACCAATCCTCCAAGAACTCGGCCAGCGCCCGATCACGCGGGTCGTCGGGCCAGAGCGGAGGATCGGGGTGACGCGCCTCGAGGAAGCGCAGGATCGCGGTCGAGTCCGAGATCCGCTCGCCCTCGTAGTCGAGCACCGGCAGCAGCCCGACGCCCATCCGCTTGGCCTTGGCCGCGAGCAGCCCCGGGTACTCGACGACCTCGTAGGCGAGCTGCTTGGCCGCGAGCGCCTTGCGGACCTTCGCGCAGTAGGGCGAGATCAGCCACTGGTGCAGGACGATCTTCGGCATCGCCGACTCGCTAGCCGGGATCGTGACTCTGATCGCGACGGGGCTCGTTGCGCTGCGAGAAGGTCTCGCGCAGGTGCTTGATGTTGGTCAGCGCGTCGCGCCAATCGAGATCTTGCGCCGCGTGCATCAGCCGATCGTAGGCCGAGCTCGGGTCGCGGGCGCGCTCGACGAAGTGCTCGTAAGCCATCGACGAGAGCTGCGCGATGCGAGCCCGCTTGTTGTTGGAGTTGGCGATCGCCGAGGCCTGCCGGGCCAGGAACTTGGCCATGGTCTGCCAGCTGGCGATCTCGCCGCCGCCATTGCTGCTGCTGCCGACCCGTGCGCCCTGCCGCTCGCTTCGACCCTCGCGCAGGGTCCCGGCGGTGCGCATCGCCTTGACCACGGTGTCCTCGAGGATGTTGAGCGCGCGGTCGAGGTCGACGGTCTCGTGGCCCGCGGTGATGGCCACGCGATAGCGCAGCGAGTCCTCGGGCACCGAGGGGAAGTCGACCGGGGCCAGGAAGAGGCCGGCGTCGTTCATTGCGATGCACTGCTCGTAGAGCATCTGGCGATCGCTGCCGATGATGATCGGGAACACGTGCGAGTTGGCCTCGCCGAGGTTGAGGCCCATCGACTCGGCGCCGGACTGGAAGTGGCGGACGTTGGCCCACAGCTTCTCGCGCAGCGAGTTGTCGCGGGTCGCGATCTCGAGGCCCTTGAGGATCCCGGCGACGATCACCGGCGGCAGCGCGCACGAGAACGCGTAGCCGTTGATGTAGTGGCGCAGGTACTTGATCAGCTCGCGGTTGCCCGCGACGAAGCTGCCGGTGTGGGCGAAGGACTTGGAGAAGGTCGCGTACTGGAGGCCGACCGACTTGGGGCTCAGGCCGAAGTGCTCGGCGCAGCCGCGGCCGTGCTTGCCCAGGGCCAAGATCGAGTGGGCCTCGTCGATCATCACGCCGACGCCGTGCCGCTCGGTGACCTCGAGCAGCTCCGGCAGACGGGCCATGTCGCCGTCCATCGAGTAGATGCCCTCGATCACGACCAAGCGCCGCCGGCCCTCGGACTTTTGCAGCGCGTCGTCGAGCGCGGCCGGATCGTTGTGGGTGAAGAAGCGCAGCTTGGCGTTGGCCAGCTTGACCCCGTCGACGAGGCACAGGTGGCACTTCTCGTCGAGGATGGCCATGTCGCCGCGACGCAGCAGACCCGAGAGCGTGCCGAGGCCGCCACCGAAGCCGCTGTTGAAGAGCATCACGTCCTCGTGCCCGGTGAACTCGACCAGCTTGTGCTCGAGCTCGCGGTGCAGATCGGTCATGCCCGAGAGCATCGGCGAGCCGCAGGCACCCGTGCCGTAGCGGCTCAGCGCTCGCTTGCCGGCCTCGATCACCTCGGGGTTGGTCGCCAGGCCCAAGTAGTTGTACGAGGACAAGTTGACGACCGTTCGGTCCTTGCCCACCCGGTGGATCTTCATCACCGGCTCGACCGCCCCGAGCATCTGCGGCTCGAAGAGCTCGAACGCCCAAGCCCCGTCCTTGACCCACTTGCCGAATTCCGGCGGCGGGACGAGTGGGTCTTCGGTGTCGGTGAAGTAGAAGTCCGCGAGGCTATATTGGGCTTCGCTGCTCATGCGCGGCATCTTGCGAGCTGAACCCCGTTCGGTCGAGAGTGCGACCGGCTCCGCCACGTGAGCGAAGCGACGCCGTGCAGCGCCGCGGCACTGGGCGCCGAGTTCGCTGCGTCAGCCGAGCAATTCTTCGATCGGCACGGTCATCAGGCCGGCGTCCTTGGCCAGCGAGGTGAAGCGCTCGAGCGCTTCTTCCGGCGCCGCGGCGTCGCGCACCAGAGGACCGACGAGCTTGAACAGACGGATCCGCTTGGGCTTGACCATCGCCGCCAGCTCGCGGCCGAGCTCGGCGCGATCGAGGCTCGCGGTCTCGGCCAGCGTGCGCAGCCGCTCGCGCTCCTCGGTCGAGGTCGGCAAGCGCTCGATCAAGTCGAGGTAGGGCGAGTGATCGTCCTCGTAGAGCGCACCCTCGCCCGCGAGCGACCACGCGGCGGCCTCGGCCGCGCGCGTCGCGAACTCGCGCTCGGCGTTCGACCAAGCCTCGCGCCAGAACTCGAGCTGCATCGGCTCGACGCCGAGCCGCTCGGCGAGCCGGGCGAGCACGAGCAGCTCTTGGGTGTTGCGCGTGCCGTCGACCATCGCCATCGTCCAGGCCTCTTCGAGCAAGTTGCGATGCTGCTCGGGCGGCGGATCGGGCAGCGTCGCGTAGAGCTGGTCGAGCTTGGCTCGATCACCGATCCAGCCGAGCCAGTCGGCGTAGTCGTCGGCGGGGATCTTGTCGTCGACCATCGCCATCAGCCGCTCGGCTTCGTTTCCGTCGATCTCACCGTCGGCGTGCGCGATCAGGCCACACGCGACGAGGATCCACTGGGTCTCGGGGGACACGGACATGTGCCGCGATCTTAGCCAGGTCCGTGTCCCCTGCCCAGTTCCCGCCCGTCCAGCTTCGCCCGCTAGAGCACCGACCGGTTTGAATCCACGCGCTGATGCACGCCTGGGGCCGCCCGAGGCGGTGTCGCTCGGCGCTCGACGTATGTTCAATACGCCTTCGGCCTCGCTCCTACCCTCGGACGGCCCCAGACGCACCTCAGCAGGCGAATTCAAACCGGTCGGCGCTCTAGACCCGCGCAAAGACCAGATGGTAAGGCTCAAAACCCTCGCGGCGTCATCCTGGTCCAAGCGCGTGCAGACCCGATGAAGATCTTCCCCAGCTCACGAGTGTCGAAGTGCGGATTGTTCGCTGTGCTCATGCCGCTGCTGATGACGGCCTGCGAGCGCGAGGCCGAGGAGTGCATCGCCAGCCCGCCCGACGATCCTGCTGCGCTACCCACCCGGACGCTCGAGATCGGCGACGTCGAGCTCGGGAAGTTCAAGGCCTGGCAGCCAGGCGAGCAGGTCGAGGTCGAGCTCGGCTCGCAGGGCTTCGAGATGATCACGCCCTACGTCGAGCTGCCGACCGGCGCGGGCGATCCCGACAGCGCGTGCTGGTGCCTGCAGACCTACACCCTCGAAGCTGGCGCGCCGCCGCTCGAAGCGAGCGCGAACGACTACTGTCAGGCCTTCGTGTTCGAGTCGGTCAAGGGCCGGATGCGGGTGGGTCCGATCTTCGCCTTGCTCGAAGGCGACGAGCCCCGCGGTGAGCCAATCCAATTTCAGGTGCTCGTGTCCAGCTCGACCTTCACCGCTTCGAAGGTGATCGAGATCGTGTTGGAGTAGCTAGAGCTGCGCGCTCGCCCGGAGCAGCGCCTGGCCGTACGCCCACTGGCCTTCGGGCGTGCGCGCGCTGAGCATGCCCGCGCGCATGTTGCCATGGACCTCGCCGAGCGTCGGCGCGAGCTCGAAGGTCTCGTCACCGCGCGCGCCCGGATGGCCCGACTCGAGCGCGAGGTGCAGGAACATCACACCACACAACCCGGCTATCGCTCGGCGCAGGTCGACGAAGCCCGCCGGCAGCGACGTCGCGACCGGCGCTTCGTCGTGCGCGGCGATCAGCCGTGTGCAGGTGGCATCGTCCAAGCGCATGAACACGGCGACGGCGGCCAGATCGATGAAGGGATCGTTCGCGCCGGCGCTGTCCCAGTCGAGCAGCAGCAGGCGCTCGCCGTCGTAGACGAGGTTCGACGGGTTGGCGTCGTTGTGGCTCAGCACGGGCGGACGCTCGGCGGGCGGCGGCGGCTCGTCGAACACGCGGCGCACGACGTCGCCGGTCCACGCCGGCAGCGGGGAGCCGCGCAGGGCAGTCCAGATCTCGTCGAGGTAGGCCCGCGGCTCGCGGCCCGCGATGGCGCCCTCCGACAGCGGCAGCGCGTGGACGCGGCGCAGCATCGCACCGAGCTCGTCGATCGCGGCGTCGCGGGTGCTCGGCTGGGTGACCCATGCGACAAACGAGCGATCGACGACCAGCTCGCTGACGATCGCTCGTCGCTCGTCGTCGACGTGCACGAGCGCCGGGGCAACTCCCGCGAGCGCCGCCGCACGAAGCGTCGCAGTGCGTTCTCGCCAGCCCTCGACCGCATCGCGCGGGCCCGCGAGCTTGAGCACGTAGCTGCGGCCGGCCGCATCGACCCGGTAAACGCCCGCGCCAGACAGGCCGGCCGCGATCTTCACGATCTTCGTCGTGGGGCCGCGCAGCGCAGCAGGCAAGCAGGCTTCGAGGTCGGCGTGCACGCGCGCAGTATATTCGACCGTCTACGCCCCACGGGTTGCTGCGCGAGTGCTGGAAGATCTGGCGTCGCTCGGTGCGTCGGCCGACGATCCCGCTCGCCGCATGATCGACCCTCCCTCCAGCCCCGGCGACCCGAACGAGCGAACTCGCTTGGACTGGGCCGTCCATCACGCCAAGGTCCAGGCCCATCGGCTGGCGCGCTGGCTGGACGATCGCGCGCGGGCGATCGAGCCCGCGCGAGTCGGACGCTCGCTGATCGACGCGCCGCTGCTGGCCGAAGATCGCAGCCGACTCTGGAGCATCGACAGCATGAACAGCGTGGACGAGCCCGGCTTCGATCCGCGCGAGTGGCCGCTCGAACGCGGCAAGCTCGAGAACCTGCGGGTCGCGGCTCGGCGCCTCGATGGGCTCGAGTTCGCGGCCGGTCAGCTCTTCTCGTTCTGGGCTCAGGTTGGTCCGCCGCTGCGTGTGCGCGGGTTCGTGGCCGGCCGCGAGCTGCGAGAGGGCTGCGTCGTGCCCGGCACGGGTGGCGGACTCTGTCTGGTTTCGAACGGGCTCTACGCTGCCGCCAAGCTGGCTGGCTTGGCGATCGTCGAGCGCCACCCTCACAGCCGAAGGCCGCCTGGTTCGCGGGCCGAGCTGGGCGAGGACGCGACGGTCGCGTGGAACTACATCGATCTGCGCCTGCGCGGCGAGCATCCGTGGCGGCTCGAGGTCGAGCTCGGGCCCGAGCTCCTGCGCGTGCGCGTTCGGGCTCGAAGCTCGAGCCGGCGAACGATCGTGGTCGTGCCTTCGACGACCTCGAGCGTGCAAACGAGCGCCGGATGGATCGGCGACCAAGCTTCGAGCTGCATGTCGTGCGACCAACCGTGCTCGCGCGCCCAGCCACCTCCAGCCGTCCCCGACCTGCGCAGGGGTCGACGGGTCTGGCTGCTCGACGCCGCTTGGCCCGAGTACGCGGCCTGGTTGCGCGCGCAGGCTCGACCCGACGATCGCCTCGCGATCCCGATCGATGGCCACTTGCTCGGCCGCGAGCGCTACGCCTGGCCGCGCGTGCAGGTGGCCGAGCGGATGCAGTTTCCGGTCGAGGTGCTGCTGCGATCGCTGCACTCGCGCCGCCTCGCCGATCAGGGCGCCGCCCGGCAACGCGCGCTGCTCGACGAGAGCGAGCGGCTGGCTCGAGCCATGGCGGCGAAGCTCGGCCCCGACGACGTCGAGCTGATCGTCGCGCAAGAGCTCTTGCCATGGTTATGGCGACTCGGCGCGCTCGGAGGTCGACGGACGACCGTGTTGATGCAGCGGCTGCCGCTCCGCGACCTGCAAGCGCAGCTCGATCGAGCCGCGCGAGCCCACCCGAAGAGCCCGACCCTGGCCGACTTTCGAGCCGAGCCCGCGCTGCTCGCCGACGAAGCGCGGGCGCTCGAGCACGCGACGCGGATCGTCACGCCCCACGCCGAGATCGCCGAGCGCTTCGGCGAGCGAGCGGTGCAGCTGAGCTGGGTGCTGCCGCCGACCCGAGCGCGCGCTCGAAGGGCTCGCCGACCGGGCCCGCCTCGGCTGTGGTTTCCGGCCAGCAGCGTCGGCCGCAAAGGCGCCTACGAGCTGCGCGAGGCGCTGCGGACCCTCGATCGGCGGCTGAGCCTGCGGGTCTCGGGCCGCGCGCTCGAGGGCCCTGGTTTTTGGGCCAGCGCTACGCGAGTCGAGCTCGTCGAGGGTCCACCCGCGTCGCTCGACGATCTCGATGACCTCGATCTCGTCGTACTGCCCGCGTGGGTCGAGCACGCGCCGCGGGCCTTGCTGCGCGCATGTGCGGCGGGTGTGCCCGTGATCGCCTCGCGGGCGTGCGGGCTGGCCGGAGTCGCGGGCGTCCTCGAGGTCCCAACCGGCGAGGTCGACCCGCTGCGAGCCGCGATCGCGGCCCTGCTCGAGGCTCGGCTCGACCACGCCACGGCGGCCGGATGACTCGAGCTCAGGCGCGCGCCCAAGCGTGGGCCTCGGCCTCGTCGGCCGTCGCCAAGGCCTTGCTCGAGTGGGCCGTGTGCCGAGCGGCTTGCAACGCGCCGACCTGGGTCCTGACCAAGACCGCGAAGCGAGCGAAGTGCTCGTCCGCGTCACGACTCCACTTGATCAACGCCTGTTCGAATCGGGGATCATTGTTGCCCACCGCAAGCCGGGTATCCACGACCAGACCCCAGCCGCGCGTCCGGGGATCGAAGAGGCTCTCGAGCGCCCAGACGATCATTCGCAGCTCGTCGCTGCCGACCGTGCCCCCCTGCGTTCGTTGCGCGAGCACGACCTGCGCCTCGGCGTCCTCGAACACCTCGAAGTACGCGTTCGCGCTCACCGGCGAGAATCCGGGCAAAGCCACCAACGAGAGCTTTCGAGCAGCGGCGCTCGCCGTCAAGCCCCGGGCCAGGCCCGCGATCGCCGGAATCTGGGGATCGACTCGCGCCTCCGGTAATAGGATGACGATGCCGGCCTTGGCGATGACCGTCGAACTCTCGAGCTCCACCCGACCGCTCCGCGTCCTCATCGCAGGCGGCGGCACGGGTGGACACCTCTTTCCTGGCATCGCGCTGGCCGAGCAGATCGTCGCCGCGGGTGGGCAGGTCCGCTTCGTCGGGACCGAGCGCGGCATCGAAGCGCGCGTACTGCCAGAAGAAGGTTGGGCGCTCGATCAGATCGAGGTCAGCGGAATTAAAGGTCGCGGTCTGCGAGGCCTCGTCGCCGGGCTCATGCGCCTGCCTCGCGCGTGGCTGCAGAGCCGTCGAATCATCCGCGATTTCGCGCCCGACGTGGTCGTGGGGGTGGGCGGCTACGCGAGCGGACCGCTGGTCGCGACCGCTTGGTTGATGGGCCGACCGACCGCGATTCTCGAGCAGAACTCGATCCCCGGGATCACCAATCGGATCCTCGGCAAGCTGGTCCGCCGGGTCTTCGCGACCTTCCCCGACGATCGAGGCAGCTTCGCCGCGCGCAAGTTGGTGCTGGCCGGCAACCCGATCCGCAAGGCCCTGCTCGACAAGCTCGAGGCCGCACGCGAGCGCGAGGCCGACTCCGAGCGCGGCGATCGTCCGCCGCGGCTCTTCGTGTTCGGCGGCAGCCAGGGCGCGCGAGCGATCAACGACGCGATGACCGGCTCCGCTGCGGCCCTCGCCGAAGCGCTGCCGGGGCTCGAGATCTGGCATCAGACCGGCAACGCCGAGCTCGAGCGAACCCGCGAAGCCTATGCCAAGGCTGGCCTCGCCGAGCCGCGGGTCCGCGTGGTCTCGTTCATCCGCGACATGAGCGAGCCTTATGCCTGGTGCGATCTCGTGGTCTGTCGCGCGGGCGCGACCTCGCTGGCCGAGCTGGCCGCGGTCGGCTGCCCGGCCCTGCTGATCCCCTTCCCACACGCGACCGACGATCACCAGACCCACAACGCGACCTCGCTGGTCGAGGCCGGCGCGGCGGTGGTGATCGCCGAGCGCGAGCTGAGCTCCGAGCGGCTGGTCGGCGAGGTCGCGCGGCTGCTCGGCGATCGTGACCAGCTCGACGCGATGCACGAGCGGATGCTCGCGGCCGCCAAGCCGCGCGCGGCCGCGGACATCTACGCGGGCTTGCAGGCGCTGATCGGCTGAGCTCGAGCTCGATCAATCCGCGAGCTGGAGCGGGCGACTCTCGAGCGCGTGGATGCTCGCTAGCAGTCGCTCGGCCAGCTCCGATCGCTCGTCCCCATGCAAGGCCGCGAGCAAGCCCTCGGCGCACTCGTCGACGCGCTCGGCCAGCGAGCCTTCGCGCTCGCAGCCAACCCCATGCTCGGCCGCGCGGATCAGAACAGCGAGCGCGGCCTCGACCTCGCCATCGTCGAGCAAGTGCCAGGCGGCGTCGTAATGAGCGTGCAAATGCCGGCTGTGATCGGCCCGCGCGATCATTGTCGCGATCGCGTCGGCCCGGCGATCGAGGTCGAGCAGCGCCCGCTCGCGCTCGCGCAGCAGCTCGGTCTTGGTCGCGTGCCACGTCGATTCGGCCAGCCCGCGCTCGGCCGCCGCGAGCCGAGCCTCGGCGTCGTCGCGGGCTCCGGCGATCCGAGCGAGGCCCAGCTGACGCCGCGCCGCCGCGTCGCGCGTGTCGACGGTGAAGCTGCGCTCGACCAGGGCCTCGGCGGCCTCGAAGCGACCTCGATGGATCCGCAGCAGCATCAGCGCGTCGAGCCGCTCGACCTCGGAGTAGGGATGAATGGCCCCCGTCTCGCGCTGCTCGGCCCGGCGCTCGAGCAGCGGCTCGAGCTCGTCGAGCAGGGGTACCGGCTCGCGGCGCGCGACCAGGTCGGGCAGCGATCGCTCGGCCCACTCGGCCAACGCTCGATCGAGCCAGTCCTCGATCCAGGCCAAGAACGAGGGCGCCTCGGCGATGAAGCCCTCATGGGCCTCGCGCATGTCGGCCATCACCTGGCCACGGCGCGGGCCCGCGAGCACCAGCACGCTTCGATAGCCGCAGCCTTGCTCGGCCAAGGGCAGGTAGCCGCCGCGGCGCTCGGGATCACGATCGACCGCGCTCTCGCCGAGATCGGCGACGAAGCGATCGCTCAACGCCAGGGCCTGCGCCTCGTCGGAGTCCGGCAGCCCGAGCAAGCCATAGAAAGGCCCGGCGCCGCTGCCCGAGACCTGCTCGAGGTAGACACGCAGCTGCTCGGGCAAGTCGACTTCGTGGTCGTGCTCGAAGCGATCGATCGTGTCGCGCTCGAGCGGATCGTGGACCACCCACGCGTGCGTCGGTGACCCGAACACCACGCACTCGGCGTCGAGCTCGGCGAGCTGGCCGAGGCGTACGCGAATTCGATCGAGCCGCGCGTGGTCGTGCATTGGCGAGAGTGTGGTTGCGATTCACCGAGCCGTCCACGCCGCTCCGCGGCCGCTTGGCCGGGTGATGGAGTCGGCTTCCGAAGGGGTGTGCCGCCAGCTCGACGGATCGATCACGCGGCCGAAGTGCGTTCGCGTTCGGGTGCCTGCGCGCCCTTCATGCCACGCTGCGGGCATGTCGACGATTCCTTGCATCGCGCTCTCACTCTCGTTGTTCGCATTCATGGGCACCGAAACGGGTAGCGATACCGGTACCGATACGGGCACGGGCTCCGACACCAGCACCGACACCAACAGCGACGGCTGTGGCGATAACTGTAGCGGGCCCAAAGACCCCAAGATCCTGATGCCGGCCGATGGCGCCGAGGTTCAGTCGCCCTTCATGGTCGACGTCGAGCCAGGCGGCGAGTGCTGGTGTGATACCTGCGGCTGCAGCTTCGTCGACTACGACATCATCAGGATCCTGGCCAACGGCGAGCTCGTTCTCAGCCCCTCCTTCGGCGATCTCGGACCCTACCAAGTCGAGCTCGCGCCCGGCAGCTACCAGCTGGTCGCCCAGGGCGATTGGGACTTCGGGTTGGGCGGCGAGTCGGCGCCGATCAGCATCACCGTCGTCGCGGGCGATCCACCCGACACGACCAGCGGCAGCGAGAGCAGCGGCGGCAGCGAGAGCGGCGGTGGCGAGAGCGGCGGCAACCTGACGGCGAGCGACACCGGCACGACCGGTGACGAGAGCCCGGGGATCGGCGCCGACCAAGCCTGCAACTGTTCGGCCAGCGAAGGCCTGCCCGGACTCGGGACCTTCGCGCTGCTCGGCCTGCTCGGGCTCCGGCGCCGACGCGTGAGCTGACGCCGGGCCCGGCGCTTGCCAATCTTCGTGTTTATTGGACACTAAGCCGCATGGCATTGCGCGGCGTCGCCCAGCAGACCCTGGAGATCATCGAGCGTGGCGGCTACCTGGCCTCCGACGGCCGCTTCGTCGATCTCGCACGAGCGATCGAAGCGGCCCTCGCCGGCACCCGGCTCTACGCGCCGCGCCAGCTCGGTGCGCTGCTCGATCAGCCGCCCAACCAGCCGAGCCATCCGGCGAGCGACGCCCGCCCGCGGATCGAAGTCACCGGCGAGCTCACGCAAGAGGCCGCGCGCCGCCTGACCCTCGACGAGGGCTGCGAGGATCTGGTCCTGCTCAACTTCGCCTCGGCCAAGAACGCCGGCGGCGGGTTCATCAACGGGGCCAAGGCGCAAGAAGAAGACCTCGCCCGGGCCTCGGCGCTCTACCCTTGCCTGCTCGCGACCCGCGACTACTACGAGGCCAACCGCAGCTGCGATCACCTGGTCTACACCGACCACATGATCTGGTCGCCGGCCGTGCCCTTCTTCCGGGTCCGCTCGCGCGACTTGCTCGACCAGCCCTACTTCGCGTCGGTCATCACCGCCCCGGCCCCCAACGCGGGCGCGCTCGATCGACCTTGGCCCGACGCGCTGGCGGGGCTCGACTACGAGGCGCTGCTGCGGGCGCGGGCCGGCAAGGTCTTGGCGCTCGCGCAAGATCGCGGCCACCGAACCTTGCTGCTCGGCGCCTGGGGCTGCGGCGTGTTCCGCAACGACCCCACGCTGGTCGCCGACGCCTTCGCCCGCTGGCTCGAGAGCCCACGCTTCGCCGGCTGCTTCGATCGGGTCGTGTTCGCGGTCTGGGATCGCAAGGGCGTCAACACCGAAGCGTTCGCGCGCCGCTTCGGCGAGCAAGCCTGATGTCGCTGATCCGCAT
>JAMHUH010000957.1:0-16146 GCA_035904925.1 Nannocystaceae bacterium | reverse complement strand
CGCGGGGCGGTGGCCGAGCGACCCAGGAAGCCGACATAGCCGCGCAGCAAGCTTCGCCGCTCGGCGCTGCCGCCTTCCTCCCGACAGCGCGCGAGGAAAGCTGGCACCTGCGTGGTCGCGAAGTTGATGAAGCTGGCGATCGTGCTCTGCGACCAGCGTCGCGTCCGACCGTCGCGCTGAAGCACGAAGAGCATCCCGTAGCCAGGCTCGTCGACCAGCGATCGATCGATGAAGAGATGTCCGATCACGCTGGTGTAGGGCTCGACCCGAGCGATCAGCGTCTCGAGAGCCGCGGCCGCGAGGTCGAGGTTCGCGTCGCTGGCATTGCCCTCCCACACCCCAAACGCCTGGACATAAGCCTGCAGCTCGACCGACCACGAAGTACCGACGCGGCGCAGCACGGCGTCGTTGCGGGCGAATTGATCGGGCACCGCGGCGCCGCTCGCCAGACGCCTCGCGTCGACCCGCGCCAAGATGGCCGGAGGGATCGGCGAGAGCGCCCGGCCGATCGCCAGCAGTCGCTCTTGTTCGGGCGAGATCGTCAGTTGCGCGGTGCTCCCACGAGCCCGCAGCCATTGCCGTAGCCAGGCGATCAGCGCGAGCGAGAGACCGACCGTGATCGTCTCGGTCTCGGCCTGCAAGTTTCCGAACCACCCGACCTGCGGACGCTGCCAGACCGCCTCGGGATCGTAGGCGTCCCCGAGCAGGTTCTTGAAGATCAGCGAGGTCGGCGACCAGACGAAGTCCGGCAGCGAAAAGCGGCTGGCGGTGACCGGGAAGAGGACCAAGCCCTCGGTCGAGACCTGCTTGGTCGAAGGCGGCGGCGCCTCGACGAAGGCGCGAACCTCCGCGCTCGCGCTCGTGGGTGGGGCTCGCAAGATCAGAGCCGGACCGGCGCGCGCGGGCTCGAGCGTGTGCGCGAGCTCGTGCGCGAGCAAGGCCTCGCCCGCGCTCGAGCGCGGCGAAGGAGCCCGCGAGCCCAGAAAAAGATGTGAACCGAGGGTCAACGCCGAGGTCGCGAACCCGCGCGTGATCGTGTCCGCGTCGCCGCCGACATGAACGCGGACCTCGGGCAGCGCTTCGCCCAGGTTCGCAGAAAATCGAGCGTGCAGTTCGGGCTCGAGCGGCCGGCCCGACCCGCTACGTTGGAACGAACGCAAGGTCGCCGGCGAGATGCCTCGCGCCCGCTCGGGCTTCGACCCACTCGCGCTCGCCAGCGAGGCGCTCGTCGAGCCGAGCATCCGGGCCGCGATCGCGTCGGCACGCTGCTCGACGGGATCACCAGCCGCGCTGACACGCACGCTCGGCTCGTTCCCCGACCACGCGAGTGCCAGCCAGGCCGGATTCGTCGGCATCGGCCCGCTCGCGTTGGCGGAGCTGTCTCGACCCACCGAAGGCCGAGCAGCGTCGCCGCTCGTCTTGCTCGGGCCTGCAGCTGCCTTGCTCGACATGTCACCCGCGGGGCTGCGCCGCTCGTTCGCGCGAGGCAAGCATGCCTGCGAGCGTACACCGCGAGCGCTTGGGCCTGCGCGAAATCGAGACCGCAGCTATTGCGGGTGAGACCATGCTTCATGGACAGGTGGGCCCAGATGGCCCGGGCCGTGGTGATAGCCTAGCGATGATGGCCAAGCCCAAGCCGCTCGACCACCTCCCCGGCACCAGGGGCTGGCCAATCATCGGTGACACGATCCCCGCGCTGCGCGACACCTGGCGCTTCGAGCAGCGAATGGACGCCCGCTACGGACCGCTCCACCACAGTCGCGTGCTGGGCATCGATTGGGTCAACCTCCACTCGGCGGCGCTGATCGGCAACGCACTGCTCGACCGCGAGCGCTGCTTGTCGAGCGAGCAGGGCTGGGCGCCGCTGCTGGGCCAGCTCTTTCCGCGTGGGCTGATGCTGCGCGACTTCGACGATCACCAGCGCCACCGCAAGATCATGCAGGTCGCGTTTCGCGAGCCGGCGCGGCGGGACTACCACGAGCTGATCGACCGCGAGACGATCCGCAGCGTCGGGGGCTGGGGCGCGACGCCCAAGCTCGAGCTCTACCCGGCGATCAAGCGGGCGCTGATCGATCAGGCGGCGACGGTCTTCTTGGGCCTCGAGATCGGCGACGCCCAAGCGAAGTTCGTGGCTGCGTTCAGCTCGATGATGGACGCCTCGATCACGCCCGTGCAGCGCGACTGGCCCGGGACGAGCTGGCGTCGCGGGCTGCGAGCGCGCGCGTGGCTGAGCGAGCTGCTCTTGGCCGAGGCGCCCAAGCGGCGCGGTCAGGCGGGCCGCGATCTGTTCACGCTGCTGTGCAACGTCGAGGACGAGCAGAGCAACCGCTTCGACGCGAGCGAGGCGGTCGACCACGCGATCTTCGTGCTCTTGGCCGCGCACGACACCTCCGCGACCGCGCTCTCGACCCTCTTCGACGCGTTGATGCGCGACGAGGCCCTGCAGACCCGCCTGCGCGAGGAGTGCCGGGGGCTCGGGCTCGGCCGCGAGCGCTTCGACTTCGACGCGATCGAGCAGCTCGAGCAGTGCGACTGGGCCCATCGCGAGGCGCTGCGCGTCAACCCACCGGTGCCCTACATCCTGCGCAACAACATCCGGCCGATCACGCTCGAGGGCTACGAGATCCCGAGCGGCTCGGCGTTCAGCTTGTCGGTCCGCGCGGCGCACAACGATCCCGAGCTGTGGTCCGAGCCCGGGCGCTTCGACCCCGAGCGCTTCTGTCCCGCGCGGGCCGAGCATCGCAAGCAGCCGCACGCCTACATGCCCTTCGGCGTTGGGGCGCATCGCTGCATCGGCGCCGAGTTTGCTCGCCAGCAGGGCCTGACCTTCGTCTACCACTTGCTGATGCGCCATCGGATCAGCGGCCCGCCATCACGCTGGCAGCAGCTGCCGATCCCTCGCCCGCGCGGCAATCAGCCGGTCCTGCTCGAAGCGCTCGCGCCCGACTGATACGCTCGCGCTCGCATGAGCGACGAGCCGACCCCCGACGAGCAAGCCAAGGACGAAGCGCCCAAGCAGGTCAAGGTCCCCGCGGCCTGGGGCGACACCAGCAAGAAGGCCGCGCCCAAGCGCTGGACGGCGGCGGGCCGCGGCGACGATCCGACGGTCCGTCAGGTCCACACGCCGCTCGCTCCCGGCATCGGCGATGGCAAGGCCTTCTTCTTCTTGTTCGGGTTCAAGCGCGCGGCCAAGATCGATCAAGGCATGCTCGCGCGCGAGCTCGCGGAGATCGACGACGACATCGAGGTCCTGCGTCAGGCCGGCTACACGGTCGTGGTCGATCCCCAAGGGACCCGCGAGGACTTCATCGCCACGGTCATCGGCGAGGGCGAAGGCGTGCCGGGCTTGATCCCGGCCGGCTTCTACTGGAGCGCGCACGGGCACGAGGACGGCGGGATCGAGTGCTGCGACGGCGCGGTCGTCTACCCGAGCGACATCGATTCGAGCAAGGTCTCGCCCGGCCTGCGCCTCGCGATCTTCGGCGCCTGCTATGTCGGCGCGCGCTCGGTCACCTGGAAGAACGCGCTCGGTGGGTGGCCGCTGGTCGTCGGCTGGGGTCGACCCGTGACCATCGATCGCGCGGTCGACTTCTTGCACCCCGACGACGAGACGACCACCGACCTCGACGATCTGATCCGCCGCTGGCTGCTGAGCGACGAGCCCTTGCCGAGCGCGGTCCCGCCCGACAACGAGATCCTCCCGGTCGCCGCGACCTCGCTCGGTCGCGTCGGTGAGCTGACCGAACGGATCCAGCCGATCGCCGACATGCTCGGCGCCCGCTGGCGCGAGCTCGACAACCACCTCCAGCTCGAGGTCCCGCTCGCCAACCATCGCAGCCAGTTCGTCCAGGTGTTCTTGGTCGACGCCAACCAACCCTTTTGCGAGGGCGAGCTGCTCTTCGGCGCCGAGTCGAAGGTCGGCGAGCTCTCGGCCCTGGTCGACGTCGGCATGGCGCTCGCGGCTCTGGGTCACCCGGGCTTCGGTCGGATCGCGCTGGTCCGCAGCGACACCGACATGCCGCGGATCGTCAGCCAGGCGTTCACGCCCTACACCCGCGCGAGCGACCAGCACATCGCGGCGCAGATCTACCAGGTCGCCGCCAAGGCCGACGCGCTCGAGTTCAAGCTCTTCGGCGGCGACGCGGGCTGAGCCCGAGCAGCCCGAGTCAGCCGTTCGGCGTGCCGGCGGCCGAGATCGCGAAGCCGGTCATGTCGCTGTAGGTGTAGGCGCCGATCAGCCCGCCGACCGTGTCGATCTGCAGGGTCTCGGGGTCGACCCGATAGGCGTTGGTCCCGGCGAACTCGACCCCCCAGATGTGGCCCTCGAAGTCGATGCTGACCCCGTGCACGTAGGCGGGGATGTTGATCGTCTGGACGAGCTGGACCGTGTCGGTGTCGATCCCGACCAGCTGAGCGTTGGGGTACGGGCTGGTCCAGAGCACCCCGTTCGCGTCCTCCATGCAGCCACCAAGCGCAGAGCCGGCGTTGATCGGCGGGAGGTGAGTCCAGCTCTGCGTGCCCGGGTCGAAGCGCGAGGCGCCTCCGTTCCCGCACAGCCACGCGCGGCCCTTCGAGTCGACCGCGAGGCCATAGTGGACCTGACCTTCGACCGGCCAAGTGTCGTAGGTGAAGCTCTGGCGATCGACGCGGATCAGCGTGCTCGGCCCGCTCCAGTTGTGATCGACGGTCCAGAAGTTGCCGTCGCCATCGACCGCGCCGCCGTAGAGGCCCGCCCAGCCGACGACGTTGGGGATGACCACGGTCTGCTCGACCACGCCGGTGTCGCCGTTCATCAGCACGACCTCGGCGTTGCCCATGTTGCCGGCGCTCCACAGCTTCTCGTTCTCGTAGGCGCAGGTGCCCTGGTTGAACTCGCCCTGCGCCCACGCGAGCGGCCGCTGGGTCGAGTAGCCGAAGGGCGTGTACCAGGCCATGCACTCGTCTTGGCCGAAGGGCAGCAGATCGTTGGGCCCCGTCGAGGTCTGGATCCCGGGGATCCCATTGGTGTCCTGACAGTCCGCTTCGTTGGCGTAGAACTTGGCCACGCCGCCGCTGCGGTTGGCGACCGCGACGTTGCCCGAGAGCGCGACCGAGGTCCGCGAGGGGTTGCCGGGCGTGTCGCGGGTCATGTAGCGGGCCTCTTCGACCAGCGTCTGGGTGTTGATCTTCGAGACCGAGCTCTGATCGCTGTTGGCGATCCAGATGTACGAGTGGGTCTCGTCGGGGTTGATGGCGCCGCAGTTGTTGGCCGCGTCCGGGATCGTGAGCACGTCCCACTTCGCCGGCCCCTCGCCATTGTCGGCGGTGTCGCCGTCGCCGTCGCCGTCGCCCTGACTGCTGCCGTTCTCGGTCGCCGTCGCGTCGCTGGTCGGACCGACCTCGGCCGCCTCGTCGTTGGTGTCGATGCCGATCCCGCTGCCCATGTCGTCGCGGCCCGTCGCGCCGTCACCACAACCGGCGTGGACGAAGCTCGACAATGCAAGGAGATGGACGAAGCGAGCGCGGGCCATGCGGCGATGTTATCAGAAGCACACGCCCGGCCCGAGATCGCTCGCGCACGAGCCGAGGCAACACCGCTGCCCCGGCTCGTGCACCGCCAAACTCAGTTCTCGTCGCCGCCCGAGTAGTCGGCCTCGAGCTTGTCGGCCGTGCGCGCGACCACGTGCAGGGGCAGCTCGAACTCGTCGGGGTCGAGGGTCTCGAGGCAGACCGAGTAGATGAAGCAGTAGTCGCCGTCCTCGTCGAGGCTGATCGCACCGACCACGAAGTCGTCGTTCTTCTTGAGCGCGACGCGGTGGGCCATCTCGGCCTCCTTGCAGATCACGCTGCGGAACTCGATCCAGTCCTTGTCGAAGGCCTCGAAGTGGCGGACGCCGATCAGCTGCGAGCGACCGTCGTCGAACTCGAACACGAGCGCGAAGCGGCGCTCGTCGTCGTTCTGCAGGACGTACTTGGAGCGCGCGTACTCTTGGATCTCGGGCCAGGTCGGCATCGCGCGAGCGTTCCACGAGCGCCGAAAGCCCGTCAATCGCAGACTTTCGGACGCGGGTGAGCGTGCTGCGCGGAGCGGCGCAGCCTATTCGACGGCGATGACCGGGACCTGGCCGCGGACCTGGATCGCGCAGCCCGACTTGGCTCGGACCTCGTCGAGCGTCACGCCCGGAGCAATCTCGATCAGCTCGCAGCCTTCCGGGCCGACCCTGAAGTAGCCGAGCTCGGTGACCAGCTCGTGGACGACCCGCTTGCCCGTCAGCGGCAGCGAGCAGGTCTTCAACAGCTTGGGCTCGCCGTCCTTGTTGCAGTGCTCCATGGTCACGATCACTCGGCGCGCGCCCGCGACCAGATCCATCGCGCCGCCCATGCCCTTGACCTTCTTGCCCGGGATCATCCAGTTGGCCAGGTCGCCGTGCTCGCTGACCTCCATGGCCCCGAGCACGCACAGGTCGAGGTGGCCGCCGCGGATCATCGCGAAGCTCTCGTGCGAGCCGAAGAAGCTCGCGCCCGCGATCGCGGTGACGGTCTGCTTGCCGGCGTTGATGAGGTCGGCGTCGACCTCGGCCTCGCTCGGGAAGGGACCCATGCCGAGCAGGCCGTTCTCGCTGTGCAAGATGACCTCGACGCCCGCCGGGACATGGTTGGCGACCAGCGTGGGCATGCCGATCCCGAGGTTGACGTAGTAGCCGTCGCGCAGCTCGGCGGCGACGCGCTTGACGATCTGTTCGCGGTTCAACATGTCAGCGCGCTCCTGGGGCCGGCGTCGTGGTCCGAAACTCGATCGGCTTGTCGTAGTGCTCGCCGACGATGATGCGATTCACGTAGATGCCGGGCGTGTGGACGAAGTTGGGGTCGAGCTCGCCCGGCTCGACCAGCTCCTCGACCTCGGCGATGGTCAGCGTCGCCGCGGTCGCCATCGCCTGGTTGAAGTTGTTGGCCGTGTAGCGGTAGACCAAGTTGCCGTGGCGATCACCTTTCCAGGCCTTGATGATCGCGACGTCGGCCTTGATCGGCCGCTCGAACACGTACCAGCGCCCGTCGATCTCGCGGACTTCCTTGCCCTCGGCGACCGGCGTGGCGTAGCCGGTCGGGGTGAAGAAGCCGCCGATGCCGGCGCCAGCGGCCCGGATCCGCTCGGCCAAGGTGCCCTGCGGGACCAAGGTGACCTCGAGCTGGCCCGAGAGGTAGAGCCGCTCGAAGGTCTTGTTCTCGCCCACGTACGAGGCGGTGATGCTGCGAACCTGGCCGGCGTCGAGCAGCATGCCGAGCCCGACGCCATCGATGCCGCAGTTGTTGGACACGATGTCGAGGTCCTTGATGCCGGCGGCGTGGATGGCCTTGATCAGGTTCTCCGGGTTGCCGCACAGACCGAAGCCGCCGGACATCAGCGTGATGCCGTCGCGGACGCCCTCGATGGCCGCTCGCGCGGAGGGGAAAGTCTTGTCCATCGGGGCGGAAGTGTCGCGCGGGCGTGGGTGCCGGTGCAAGCGCGAGCGTGGACGGGTTCGTCGTGACGCTCGACACGAACGCGCACACGCTTCGCGCCCACGAGCTGATCTCGCGGGTGAGCGCCGACCGACTCGCGGGTCATGCCCTCGATGTCCGCGCTCGCGTGGTCAGCCGGATCGTGCTGCGCCTCGTGGTCGTGTTGGTCGCGGAGCGGCGCGGCTTGTTGGCGCGGCCGAGCGACTCGTGTTCGCGGCTGGCTTCGTTGCGCGCGACCGCAGCTCTGCCCCAGAGCGCGTCGGCCGAGCTGCGCGAGTGCGCCGAGACGCTCGAGCGCGAGCCCTGGCTCGACGAGCCGACCATGATCGCGCTGAGCGAGCTGCTCGCGGGCCGCGTCGAGCAGGTCGATCGCTCGCTCGACACGCTCGGGCTGATCCACGAGCAGCTGCTCGACCACCGCCCGCAGCCCTGCGCCGAGGGCTGGACCCTCGTGCCCGTCACGCTCGCGCGCAAACGAAGCGGTACCTTCTATACGCCGCCGAGCTTGGCCCGCGCGACCGTCGACAAGACCCTCGCGCCCTTGCTGCTCGGCCGCTCGGACGCGCAGCTGCTCGAGCTGTGCGTGTGCGATCCAGCCATGGGCAGCGCGGTGTTCTTGCTCGAAGCCCTCGCCCACCTCGTCGAAGCCAGGGTCGCAGCGGGCAGCGACAATTCGTGCGCGCGCCGACGCGAGCTGGCCGAGCGCTGCCTCTACGGCGTCGACCTCGATCCCCAGGCGGTCGAGCTGGCTCGGCTGGCGCTGTGGCTGGCGGTCGGCGACCCCGAGCTCGCCTGCGACTTCGCGGCCGCGCGGCTGCGTCATGGTGATGCGCTGATTGGGGTGACCGACGCGAGCGAGCGCGAGCACGCCGATCGCAGCTGCGCGCGCGCGCTCGCGATCCCCGAGCGCGAGCCGAGCGAGCTGGCGCGCGAGTGGGCCTTCTTTCACTGGTCGATCGAGTTCCGCGAGCGCTTCACTGGCCCCCGCCCTGGCTTCGACGCGATGCTCGGCAACCCGCCCTGGGAGGTTCGCAAGCCCAGCGCACGCGAGTTCTTCCGCGCCCACGATCCCGAGTTTCAGGGCGACCGCGCCAGCGCCTTGCTCGACCCCGAGCTCGACAGCGCCTGGGCGCTCGAGCGCGACCAGCATCGCGCCTTCTCTCGCTGGATCCGGCACGCCTTCCAGCACCAGGGCCTGGCCGATCGCAACAGCTACAAGCTCTTCGTCGAGCGGGCCCACGCGCTGCTGCGCGAGGGCGGTCGGCTGGGCATGATCGTGCCCAGCGGGGTCCATGCCGACAAGGGCGCGACCGAGCTGCGCGGGCTCTTGCTCGACCATGGCCGCTGGGACTGGCTCTTCGGGTTCGAGAACCACGCGGGCATCTTCGACATCCACCGCTCGTTCAAATTCGCGGTCATCGTCGCGAGCAAAGGCGGCACGACCGAGTCGCTGCGGGTCGCGTTCATGCGCCGCGACCTGGCCCAGTGGCAAGAGCCGGAACCTGCCTGCCTCGCCTACCCGCGCGCGCGCATCGAGCAGTTCAGCCCGCGGACCCGAGCGATCGTCGAGCTCGATGATCCTCGCGATCTCGAGCTGCTCGAGACCATCTACGCCCACGGCGTGCTGCTCGGCGACGAGAGCGAGCGCGGCTGGGGGCTCCGTTATCGGCGCGAGTTCGACATGACCAACGACGCGCATCGCTTCGCCGCGCGGCCGAGCTGGGAGGCTCGCGGCCATCGACCCGACGAGTACGGCCACTGGCTCGCGGGCGACTGGCGAGCGCTCGCCGAGTTCGGGTTCGAAGCGCGCGAGCACGACTCACGCTGGTCGATCCTCGAGCGCCCGCCCGGCCTCGTGCTCGCGCGCGACGGCGCCCACGGGCTGATGCTCGACGCCATCGACGAGGTCGCGTTGCCGGTCTACGAGGGTCGAATGATCGGCCAATACGACTTCAGCGCGAAGGGCTGGGTCCGTGGCCGCGGACGCTCGGCTCGCTGGCACGACATCGCCGACAACGCCAAGCAACTCGAGCCGCAGTTCTTGATGGCCGCCCGCGAGTACGCCCAGCGCCGCGCGCCGGGGCATCGGCTCGGCCTCGGCGTCATGGACGTCAGCGCGTCGACCAACTCGCGCACGCTGATCGCCGCGCTCACCCACGATCGCCCGCACGGCAACAAGGTCCCACGCCTCGATCTGGCCGCCGAGCACGACGCGATCGAGCTGCTCGCCAGCCTCAACTCGCTGAGCGTCGACTTCGCCCTGCGCCTGCGCTTGGTCGGGCTCACGCTCAACGCCTTCATCCTCGCCGAGCTGCCCGTGCTCGCCCGCGGCAGCATCCCCAGCGAGCTGCTCGTCGAGCTCCTCGGCCTCGCCGCGCCCCATGTCGCGTTCGCGCGGACCTGGTTGGGCCAGCGCGACCTGGCTCGCGTGGACCCGTCGCGATCCTGGCGATCCCATTGGGCGCTGACTCGGGCCGAGCGAGTCCGCCGTCGGGTGATCCTCGACGTCGTGGTCGCGGCGGGGCTCGGGCTCGACGAGGCTGGGTTGGCGTGGATCCTCCGCGACTGCGAGCGCCCGCTCGGCGCTCGACCCTCGGCCTCGCTTCACCCCAAGGGTTTTTGGCGAGTCGACAAGCAGCTCCCGCCCGAGCAGCGCCACACGGTGTTGGTCCAGGCGGCCTTTCGCGAGCTGCGCGAGCGCGGACTCGCGGGCTTCTTGGCCATGAACGAGGGCCGCGGTTGGTTGCCGCCCGCGGCCCTGGGCGAGCGCTTCGAGCCTTGGCAGCTGCGCGAAGATCCAGCGTCGAGCTGGCGCGAGTGCGAGCTGCACGGCGCGATGCTGGACGCCATGATGAAACTGGACTGAGGCTCGACTGAAGCTCGACTGAACTCAGCCCATCGCCGCGGCCGCGTTGGCGCGTAGCTGGGCGATCGCGGCCGCGTAGTCGCCCGCCTCGCTGCGAAACACACCCGAGCCCGAGACGAACACATCGGCGCCGTCGCTGGCCGACTCGTGCACGTTCGCGGCCGTGATCCCGCCATCGACCTGGATCCGCGTGGCCAGGCCGCGCTCGCGGATCGCAGCTCGGAGCGCGCGGATCTTGGGCCGGACCTGCGGGATGAAAGCCTGACCGCCAAAGCCCGGGTTGACCGTCATCAGCAGGACCAGGTCGCACAGGTCGAGCACGTGCAGGATCGACTCGATCGGCGTGTGGGGGTTGAGGCTGACACCTGCGTCCACTCGACCGCCCGCGTGATGGCGCAAGCCTCGGATCTGCTGGAGGTTGCGGTGGAGGTGCGGGCAGGCCTCGACATGCACCGTGATCGCGTCGGCCCCGGCCGCGGCGAAGGCCTCGACGTACTTCTCGGGCTCCACGATCATCAGGTGGCAGTCCATGAACTTGGTCGTATGCGGCCGCAGGGCCTGAACGACCATCGGGCCGATCGTCAGGTTGGGCACGAAGCGACCGTCCATCACGTCGACATGAATCCAGTCCGCGCCCGCACGATCGAGGGCCCGAACCTCTTCGCCGAGCCGAGCAAAATCAGCGCTGAGGATCGAAGGTGCGATGAGCGGAGTCAGCCCGGGGTCGGTCATCAGGGCGATCAGTCGCGCACGAGCGACGTGTGTGCAAGCGAGCGACCCACGACATCGCGATCCGGTCGAGTGCGCTTGGTCCTGCACACACCCCGCCCCTGCTGCCCAATCTCGTGCTTTCACCGCGGGCAGTGGTAGGGTCGACTCGGTGCAGGACGGGCCGGTACGAGCCTCGAGCTTCTGGGCAGCGGAGAGTCCGCTCGCTCGAGCCTTCTCGACGCTCGCCCTGCTCTTGGTCGTGTTGAGCTGCTCTTCGGGCGCGACCTTCGAGATCCACTCGGTGCCGCCGAGCGAAGCGGCCCCGCCGATCGTGGCCAAGCCGCCCGAGCTCGGCGCGGCCCAACGAGCCTCGCTCGGCTACGTGTTCTATCGCGGCAACGACATGCCTCGAGTCCCGAGCGACCGCGAGCTGCGTCGACTCGCCCGCGACTTCGCCGAGGCTCCGCCAGCCGAGGTCGAGGAGCTTCGCGGGCTCTTCGGGGACGACCGCGAGCTGCTGGTCTACGCGACCCGCGACAGCGACGGCGACGGGATCCTCGACTATCGGATCAGCGAGTACTACGGCAAGTTCTTCGAGGGTGATCTCGACGTCGACGGCGACGGCATCCGCAACGTCTACGACTCGCACCCTCACGACGCCAAGCACGGCGGTCGCGACACCGATGGCGACGGGGCCCCCGACGATCCGGGCAGCTTCGCCGATCGCGACGGCGACGGGATCCCCGATCACCTCGACTGGTCGCGGCGCAAGGCCGACCCGATGCCCGAGCTGCAGACCCGCTTGTTTCACGACTTCAACGTGATGCTGGTCGAGCGCAGCGATCGCTTCTCGCCCGAGCTGGTCCGGGCCTGCGACGACGTGCTGCGCTTGGTCTACCGGCGCCCGCTGCCGACCCTGCGGACGATCGCGATCGAGGATCAGCTGCTGCTCCAGAACGACCTCGGCGACAACGGCTTCATGCTCGCGCAGACCCAGACCCTGACGATCTACGCCAAGAGCATCGAGGGCGCGCCGCCGCTCGTGCTGCTCGGCCTGGTCGCGCACGAGGTCGATCATGCCTGGCAGCTCTCGCTCGACTTCGACGAGCAGGACATCCCCAAAGAGAACGTCCGCGTCCACTATCCGCCGGGTCGCTTTGGGGCCGAGGTCGCGCGCTTCGGTTGGACCGCCGACACCCAGTCGCTCGGCGGCGGCTACGTCCACCGGCTCTACTGGCCGCACTTCTACGCGACCTCGCCCAAGTTCGTGTTTCGCGGCGAGTCGCCCGCGGCTTGGAAGGCATGGATTGACGAGATCCAGCAGGAGGTCGGGCCCAGCTTCCTTCACGATCCCCGGCTCGCGACCCGCGGCGTGGTCGGGCCCTACTCGATGACCTCGCCCTGGGAGTGGCACGCCGACCAGCTGATGGCCTCGCTCTACAGCCGCATGGACCGCGAGATCGCGGCCCACCCCAACCCCGCGATCGCCAAGTCGGCCACGCTCTTGCGCATGCGCATGCTCGAGGCCGTGCAGCGGCAGTGGGCTCGCTACGACTACCGCAACGCGCTCGGCTCGGGCATCGACCGCGACCTCGGCAAGCGCTTCCCGCTCTCCGACGAAGACCTGCGCTTCTTGGTCGATCGCTACGTCGTCCCGCTCGCCGACCTGCCGCTGCTCGCCCGCGCGCTCTCGCTCGACGGCGCGCCGACCCGGCTCGAGCCCGAGGGCGTGTTCGAACTCTTCCGCGAGCTCAACGACAAGGTCGGCGCGCCGCTCGAAGACGCCGCTCGCGGTGCAGCCGAGGCCGGAGCCAAGATCCGTGACGACGTGACCCGGCCCGACGCCGGCGACCAGCCCGGCGACGCCGACGAGACGCTCGAGACCGGCGAGGTGATCCCGAGCGACGACGCCGACGCCGAGGCGCCGCCGATCGAGCCGCTGCCCGACCCCGCGCCCGAGCCCGAAGCCGACGCTGGCGATCCCACGCATCCGGCCGAGCTCACGCCCACCGACGCCGAGCCCGGCGAGCCCGAGTCTCTCGATCCCACCGAGCCCCCGGCCGAGGCGCGCGAACCCACTGGCACCACCGAGTCGGTGTGGCGGCTCTTCGACACGCTGCGCAATCAGACCCCCTCGGGCGCGCTGCATCTGTTCGAGCGCCGCGAGCCGGAAGCCCCCGAGCCGGAAGCCCCCGAGCCGATCAGCGATCCCGACTAAAAGGTGTCGCCGAGCGCAGCCGGTAGAGCACGGCGATCGGCAGCACCACGTAGGGCAGGTAGATCGCCAACAACAAGGGCAGGTTCGGCGCTGGGTGGTCGCCGAAGACCTCCATCCACAGGTGGACGACCATCGAGTAGAGGATCGCGATCGCCCACGCGATCGCGGGGATCCGGACCGCGTCGACGCCTCGCCAGAACGCCCACGCCAGCACCAGGTACATCGGCCCGAACACCCAGGCCGAGATCCCCGACATCACCCGCAGCCACTGCGGGTTGGCCAAGAACAGCGGATCCAAGTGCTGCCCGTACCAGCACAGCGAGCCCCACAAGCGCTGCTCCGCGCAGAAGTCGACGTCGAGCGCCGCGAGCCGGTCGACCAAGAAGCTGGTCGCCGCGAACATCACGAAGCCGAGCACGAACCAGCGATCCTTCGGGCGCTCGCCGAGATCCAAGGTGTTGGTGCCAGGGTGGTACACGCCGGACGGACGCTAGCGCGCAGAGGGGCGATTTTGCCAGGCTCGCGTCCCAATCTGGACCCGTACTGTGAGCTAGCCCACTCAAATGGCACTACGAAAGCACCGCCATTTGTGGAATTGTACAGAGGCGTTCGCGTGTTGCGAACGGCGTCAGTCTGATGCTCTGCCGTGTGCGATTCGGCGCTGGAGCAGGTTCGAGGGGCCCGACTGCGGCCGCTTTCGAGCACCTCGATCAATCCGTCTGACGTCCGGTCACGACGCGCCCGGAGCTGGGGGGCCTCGGGCGCGTCGAGGCCGGGTTTTCGTTCGAATTTCGGTGTAGCTGAGGCAGTTGCGCGTGAACCCCATTAGATCGGGGCGTTTACGAGCTGTCTACAGTGTAGACTTCATCACCAATGGGGCACAATTTACTGGTCTTAAGGACATGTCCTTTGGTACAACTCGCGGGAGGTTGGAGTCCCCACCAACCTTCCCCCCACCGATGAACCTCCGCGATGTGAAGCTCTCGTCTCGTTCGGTGATCCCAGTCGCGCTGGCGATCCCGCGCGCTCCGACCCAACCCCGCCCCCGGCCCGTCGTGGTCGCCGTCGTCGTCCCCCGAGATCCCAAGCCCGAAGCGCCCGAAGATCGCGTGCGCAGCAGCGCCAACTGCCCCAACTACTGGCTGTAGGCGGTTCGGAGCCGCTTGACGACCGCCCAACCCTCGGCTAAATCGGCGCTCCCATTCCGACATAGCTCAGTTGGTAGAGCAGCGGACTGTTAATCCGCGGGTCGTAGGTTCGAGTCCTACTGTCGGAGTCATCCTTACCCATCCAGAGCCTCGGCGGTCCCCGTCGAGGCTCTCGCCGTCTTGGCTGTTTTTCAGCGCTTCCACGCGATGCGAGGCCTCCGCCCGTGAGAGCGAAGGATCAAACCCGAGAACTCATCGTCTTAGCTACGCTCCCACGGCGCTAAACACCAAAGGGCACCCGGTTGACTCTGGCTGAATCGACGGCCGCGCGTCTACTCGAGTGCGGCGTCCTGCCGGAGTGTCTTCTCGTCGCAGCCGAGGGCCTCCGCCGCCGCCGCCCACGTCCCGTGTTGCTCCTTGGCCCACCGAGCGAGCCGAGCGCGGAACCAGCGGATGCGGCCCGTGCGAGAGCCCTCTCCGAAGTCGTCGCGCTCAGGGGTCGATGTCGAGATGAAGCGCTGCCACTCGCTCAGCGCCGCGCGGATCCCCACGCTCGGCTCAGACGACCACCACGCCATGCAGAGCACAGCGAGGCGCTGAAGGTCGCGAAGATTGCCTGGCAAGTCGTGCCGCCGAAGGGCTCGGTCGAGCTCGCTCGACCAGGGAGCGCCCACGGGCAGATCCTCGCGCTGACGGAGCTCTCGCCAGACCCGGCCCCAGTCTTCCTCGACGTCTTCACGGCACTCGCGGAGCGGCGGCACCGTGACGGCGAGGTGGCTGAGCCGATCGAAGAGGTCCGCATCGAGACGCTCGCGCAGCTCAGCGACGGGCAGGTTCGAGGCGCAGACGAGCTCGACGTCGACGCTCTCCTCGCGGTCGCTGCCGACGGGCCGATAGCGTCGCCGACGGTCCTGGAACACGCGCACCAACTTCCTCTGCGCGGACTTTGGGAGATCCTGCACCTCGTCGAGGAAAAGGATGCCGTCCCCAGCCTCCGCGAGGAGCCCCAACCGGTCAGCGGCGGCGCCCGTGAAAGCGCCCTTGCGGTGGCCGAACAGCAGGCTCTCCGCGAGCGCCGAATCCAGCCCGCCGCAGGGGACCGTGACAACCTTCTTCCGACCCTTGAGCGTCGCTACGATCGTCTCGACCAGCCGGGTCTTGCCCGTCCCTCGCTCACCGAGAATGAGCAGCGGCGCTCCGATGACCCGCGCGTACCGAGCGAGGTGCTCGAAGGCCAGGCGACGCCCGGCCGAGCGGGCCTGGGGCTCGTAGACCGCGAGGCCAGGCTCAACACGCGCGAAGTGGTGGATCTCGGCGAGATAGGTAGTGATCGAGAAGTCCACCGGGTCGATGCGGGTCCGCCTCGTCTCGCGGCTGAACTGCGAGGACCACAGCTGTGTGCCCTCCGGGAGCGCACCGCCAGCATGGAGGATGAGCCAGACGCTGTGCATCGCCGGGGTGCCTGGCGACACGTTGATGTGCAGCTCCCCGTCGATACCGCGGAGACGTGGCAGCACGAGCGCGCGCACCTGCTCGTAGATCGCGGCATGTTGCGTCGGATCGTCGAGTGGGATCTCGACGAGTTCGACCGCCGCGCTTTCGACCCGTGCAGACACAGCTCGCTCGCCGCCAGCCTGGACGAGGTAGAGCACTCGGTAGATGTCGATGCGCCGGTTTCGGAGCGCCTTGATTGCGTGCTCGAGCACCTCGAGCCCAGCGCGCTC
>JAMHUH010000956.1:0-3575 GCA_035904925.1 Nannocystaceae bacterium | reverse complement strand
GGCTTCGAAGCCGCGATGCGGATGATCGGGAAACCCGGCTGGTTGGCGCACGTCGAAGTCGTCGAGCAGCACGAAGGGATCGAGGTGGCGCAGCTCGGGCGAGGGAAAGAGCCGCTGCAACGTCGCGCCGCGGCCATCGAGGGTCGCGCGGGCGCTCAAGCGCTGGAGCACGCGCGCGGGCGCAGGGCCAGCGACGAGCGACTCGCGGCTTGGCGGCGGCACGCAGCCGCTCGCGGCGATCGCCAGCGTTCCCCCGAGACCTCGCAAGACCGTGCGGCGACGCATGGAGGGTGATCCTATCAGAGCTTGTCGAACGGGTTGGGCGATGTTAACTCGGCGTCATGCGCGGTCGACGGCTCCAGCATCGCGAGCCCAGCAGTGAGAACAAGGCTCTGGTCGATCGAGCCGTTCGAGGCTGGTGGTACCCCTGCGTCGTCGGGCTCGAGGCGACCACGCCCTTGCGTTGGGAGGGGCGCGAGCGGCTGCCCGAGGGTCCGGCGCTGCTCCTCAGCAACCACGCCAGCCTCTTCGATCCCTTCTTCATCATCATCGCCGCCAAGCGGCCGGTCCATTGGCTCGCAACCCAGGCCGCGATGCAGGACCCGGTGCTCGGTCGGGTGCTCTACACCTTCGGGAGCGTGCCCAAGAAGAAGTTCGTCGCCGACGCGACGGCGATCCGTCAGCTCAAGAAGTGGGCCGACGTCGGCGGCGTCGTCGGCTCCTTCCCCGAGGGCGAGCGCAACTGGGACGGCGAGCTGCTGCCGCTCTTGCCCGGGATCGAGTCGCTGGTCCGGCTGCTCAAGATCCCGGTCGTGCCGGTGACGGTGCTCAACGCCGATCGCGTGATGCCACGCTGGGCCGAGCGTCGGCGGACCGGCCAGGTCAAGGTGCTCTTCGGCGAGCCCCGCCAGTTCGAGCGCAAGGCCGACCCCAAGCTGATCCGCGAGTGGCTGGTCGCGAAGCTGACGATCGATCAGCTCGACGAGCGCAACCACTTCCCGGTCCACAGCCGCGGCAAGCTGGCGGCGGGCCTGGCCAACCCGCTCTTTCGCTGCCCCAAGTGCCTGGCCTGGGACTCGCTGATCGACCGCGACGACCAGCTGCGCTGCCGCGAGTGCCTGGCGACCTGGCAGATCACCACCCGCAACACCATGGAGGCGCGCGGCGGTGGGGCCCCGACCATGACCATCGTCGAGGCTCGCAGGGTGCTGCGCGAGCGCAACGTCGCCGACGAATTCGTGGTCGACGATCTTCGCTTCATGCGCGAGGGCGTGGTCGCGCAGAGCGAGCCGATGGAGCTGCTCGACGTCAGCGGCGACATCACCAAGGACCTGGGTCGCTACCGCATGCTGCTGAGCGCGACCACGCTGCGCTTCCTCGACCCTGCCGGGCAGACCAAGCTCGAGCTCCCGCTCGCGCAGATCGTCAACGCCAACGTCGAGCTGCGTCGGCGGCTGAATTTTCGCATGAAGGACAGCACGACCTACGAGGTCGTCCTGCCGATCGAGTCGCCACTCAAGTGGGCGCAGCTGATCGAGTATTGGCGGCTCTCGGCCGGCGCAAGCACTCAAGATGCTTGAGCCGCGGAGCCTGCTCACGAGCAGGTCGCGAACTTTATCGGGGGTCGGGCGTCTTCGACCCGACGTGCAGCGAACCCAGCGGATCCCCGAAGAAGGCCAGATTGGCCTGCCCGAGATCGAGGTCGTCGAGCTGGCCAGCGGGCGTGACCCTCGGGTCGTCCAGCTCGAGCCACGGCGCCGGTCGCTGCGGCGGGGCCAAGGCTGGTTGGGCTGGCTGGGGCGGGTGGGCCGAGTGGTCGAGCGGACGCGCTTCCTGATCGCGCCGGGCTCGTTCGCCTTGCTCGAGATCGTCGACGATCTCGCGGGTGAATTCGGCCAGCCGCGCTGCGTGCTGCGGGTTCGATCCGACATGACGGGCGAGGTCACGATTGGCGTGGCCCGGCTGAGCGTCGAGCAGATCCTCGCCGATCCCTCGCTGCGCTTGGCCGACGGCAGCGCTCGGCTCCCGCTGCCCAACGGCGCGCGCGTCCAGATCCGCGCCGAGGGTCTGACCTTCCTCGCCCGGGTCGGCGGCCCGCCGCTGCTGCGGCCCAACGCCAGCCTCTCGAGCTCGCCCGTGATCCAGACGAGCCCCCACGCGAGCCCCCACGCGAGCCCGCAGCCGGCCTTCTGAACCGAAGCAACAAGCCATCCGCAGCGACCGAGCGGCGCCGTCTGACCACGGCGCCGCTTTTTACTATCCTGCACGTCCGCGATGCTGATCGTCACCGGTACCAAGCGCTCCGGCACCTCGATGTGGATGCAGATCCTCATCGCCGCCGGCTTCACGCCTTTTGGCGAGGCGTTCCCGTCCAACTGGGGCGAGACCTTGCGCGAGGCCAACCCCTCGGGCTTCTACGAGTCGCTGCTGCGCCAGGGCATCTACTGGCGAACCAACCCGCACCCGCGGACCGGCGCCTACTTCTTCCCCGAGCAGGTCGAGCGCCACGTGGTCAAGGTCTTCATCCCGGGCTTGGTCCGGACCGATCGTGCGTACATCGGCCGGGTCGTCGCCACGGTTCGCGAGTGGCGCGAGTACGAGGCCTCGCTCAACCGGCTCTACGCGATGGAGGACAAGGCTCGACTCGAGCGCAAGCCCGACTCGACCGGGCCGGTCCGCTTCCCGCCCGCGCTCGAGTGGTGGTCGGAGAATTTCGCCCTGGTCCGCGACATCGCGATTCGTCGCTATCCCGTCCACGTGCAGAGCTACGACGGCCTGATGAAAAACCCCGAGGCGGTGATCCGCAAGACCTTGCAGTGGCTGGGCGACAAGTCCCAGGGCCCCGCGGGTCGCGAGGGTTCGATCGACGTCGACAAGGCGATCGCCGCCGTCGAGCCCAGCAACCGCACGCAGGTCCGGCCCGAGTCCGACACCATGGAGCCCGAGTTCATGGCCATGTTCGACGCGCTCTACCAGGCCATCGACCTCGGCAAAGGCCTCGACCGCGAGCTGATCCGCGAGCTCAACACCACCAACACGAAATTGATCCCGCGCATCCAAGCCGCGCAAAAGGCCGTGCACGACGATCAGCTGCGCCGCCAGCAAGCGCGCGCCGGCGTTCGAAGCGGGCCGCCGGACGAGGGCGAGGGCCCGCTCCCCGCGGGCTCGCTCGGCTGGGACGAAGGCTAATCCGCGACTGGCGGCAGACTCCAGCTCTCACCAGAGGCATTTCCTCGGGCTTGTCGAGCATCGACAATGTCGATACTTCATCGTCACCCCGATGAAGAACACTCGCCATCTCGCCATTTTCGCGCTTCTCACCCCATTTCTCTTCGCCTGCGCGCCCAGCCCCGAAGCGCTCTGCGAGCACATGTTCGGGCTCATGAAGAAGGAAGTCGGCGCCGACCTCCCCGAGGCCGAGACCAAGAAGATGCAAGAAGAGTGCATCAAAGACGCCGAGCGAATGCAGAAAAACAAAAAACGCAAGGGCCCCTTCGAGTATCGAAAGGCCGCCTCGTGCATCATGGACGCGACCTCGATGGAAGAGGTCGGCAAGTGCGATTCCAAAGACAAGT
>JAMHUH010000955.1:0-2905 GCA_035904925.1 Nannocystaceae bacterium | reverse complement strand
CCCCGTGGCCATGGCCGCCGCCGTGAAGCACGAAGCGGCCCTGCTCGTCGCGGTCGCCGTCGACCACGAAGGCCGAGGACTTGAGCCCGCCGAGCGCCTGGCGAATCTTGAGCTCACCATCGATCGTCACGCTCGACTTCGATCCGAGCAGCTCGACCTCGGTCGCCCGACCGCTCACGCCCCGCGACACCACCCGAATCTGAACCAGCTTGCCGAGGTTGTCGGGCACGCCGGGCTTGCCCGCGATGCCCTGCGGATCGATCGTCGTCGTCCACCGATACGAGGTCGCCAGCTTGCCCGCGGGCGGCCGGCTATACGCGTCGGGGTTGCCCCGCAGCCAGGCCTCGACGTTGTTGGCGTCGATGCCCTTGCTGAATTCCTCGCCGAGCTTGGCGTCGGCCTGACCACGCAGCTGCGGGTCGGCCGGGCTCGCCCAGACCTGCTCGTTGTTCTCGCTGTGCCCGCCGCAATTGGCCGAGTACACGGTGTCGACCAGCTCGGTCTCGTTGGGCCGCATCAGCACCCGACCGATCGTCCGCTCGACCGCGTCGGTCGTGCGCGGGTGCTCCTTCGAAGTCCCGGCGTAGACCTGGCAGTGCTCGTGCGCGCAGAGCAAGAAAGGATCGTCGAGGTGGCGGCTGCCGATCTTGGCCAGCAGCTGCCCGCGAGCCGCGACCGCCTGGGCCTTGAGCGCCTCCATCGGCGCGCTCGCATAGATCTCGGCCGGAACCAGCCCCGCGAGCACGTCGCTCTCGCCGACCTGATTGACGACCGCGAGCTTGCCGTGGCGATCGATCGCGACATAAATGCTGCCGCGATAGTCCCGACGCTCGAGCCCCGCGTCGCACTCGACGTCGTGCACGCTGACGGTCGGGTCCTTGCGCGGCGCGAACCAGAGCACGCCCTCGGCCTGAATCTCGACCCCGGTCTCGAGGTCCTCGGCGATCAGCTTGCCGCTCGCCCGGCGATCGACCTCGGGATGCAGCCGCGGCAGGATCCCCCAGCGATCGGCCAGCTCGCGCGCCGCCTTGTCGGCCTCGCTCTCCGAGCTGTACTCCGCCGTCGTCAGCAAGATCTTGCGGGTGTCGAGCACCGTGCCCGCGACCCCGAACAAGCTGCCGACCTCGCGCTCGTCGATCTCGAACCCACGCTCGTGCCAGCGCTTCGACTCGCTCGCAACCCGGCGCAGCTCACCGGCCGCGAGCGCGTCGAGGACCAGGCGAAAACGCTGCTTGGCCGGCTGACCATCGGCCACCCGAATCCGCCACCGTCCACCGCCCGCGATCGCCGTCCCGCCGTCGCCGCTGGGCAGCGCGCTGAGCCCACCCTTGGCCGAGAGCGCGACCTCGTTGCGGCCCTGGATCACCGCGATCGAGATCCGCGGCCGACCCTGGGGATCGAAGTGGAACTGGTTGCTGTAGAGCAGATCGATGCGGTCGCCGAGGCTGAGGTCGGCGGCGAAGCCGTCGCGGGGCAGCAGCGAGGCTGCACCAGCCACGACCAGACCGCCGCACAGCGTCTGCATGAACTGACGCCGAGACGGATCGCGAGGCATAGCGGGGCAATGCACCGACTCGCGGGCGTGGGCAAGAAAGTGAGGTTTTCTTGGGGGATCCTTCGCGAGATCGGATCCGGCTCGACCGAGCTCAGGACCCGAGCTCGAAGCGGAGGGTCTGGGTGGTCCCGGCCCGCTCGAGTTCGACCACGACCTCGTTCGGCTGCGAACCGAGCAGCTCCCCGAGCAGCTTGCTGAGCTCGGCCGCCGTCTTCACCTTGGCGAGATCGTGAGCGCCTGCGTCGAGGCGAATCTTCATGATCACGTCGTCGACCGAGAAGCCGGCTTGGCTGAATGCGAGCGAGAGGACGCCGAGCTTCCAGCCCTTGTTCGCGACGAAGGAAGCCTCGGCAACCTGGGCGAGCGTGGCGGACGAGAGCTGGGCCGCGGCCTCGCTCGACAGCTCGCAGGGGGCGTTGGTCGTGCAGCGGAGCGCCGCCGCGGGCTCGCTCGCTGCTTCCGGGCGCGGGAAGACGTTCAGCTGCTGGACCATCGCGATCGAGAGCGCGTTGAGGAGCGTCTCTCGGGCCTGGGCGTCTGGGATCGTGCTCGCGGTCAGCAGCGCGCTCTGATAGGTCTCGATGGTTGCGATGTGGGCCGCGAGCTGGGTCAGCTGGGCCAGCATCTCGACGGTCGTGTTCTCGAAGCCGACCGCGTATTCGATCGCCTCGACGATCTGCTCGAGGACGTCGTGGCGGCCGAGGTCGCGCGTGGTGTAGAGCAGCTCGCGGAAGATCGAGACCGCGGTCGCCTTGTCGATCTCGGTGTTGAGCGAGAGCTCGCAGAGCCGATAGAGCGACTCGCGAACGACCAAGAGGGCCTCGGTCTTCTCGGCCACGTCGGCCACGTCGGACACGCCCTTCCACGCCGACTGGCCCTCGCCCTTGCCCTCGACCGAGAACGCTTGGTAGGCGATGCCGAGCGACACGCTGGCGCTGACGGCCCGCTGGAGATCGTAGTTGGCCGCGATGTCGGGCGGCGGCTCGGCGCAGACCTTGCCCCCGCCGACATAGGCGTTGCGCATGCGGCCGTCGGCGGTGATGGTGCCGGTCCGCTTGCCGGTCGTCCTGAAGCTCCGGTAGCTGACCGGCGCGACCGTCTGCTGCGGCTGCGACCCGCAGCCGGCCAGAACGACGAGCGAGACGAGAGTGGGAAGTGCGAGCGATCGGAGCATGCTCGTTGGGTCCGAGTGACCCGCGATCCCGTTCGAAAAATCGCCACCCGCGTTTCAAGCCTTCTGCAGCTCGACCCGCAAGCCAGCCGCCCACGCCTCGAGGTCGGTGTCGGTGCTCTCGGGCACACCCGCGAATCGCTCGAGCCGCCGCATCTCGACCCCGAGCGCGGCCTTGG
>JAMHUH010000954.1:0-4684 GCA_035904925.1 Nannocystaceae bacterium | reverse complement strand
GCCGGCCGATCTGTGCGCCGCACGACGACGCTGCGACCTCGCCTCGATCGCCATCCCCGACGCTCACCTCGCCTGGGGCTACCCCGCGAACCTGCTCGCCAAGCTCGACCCTCGCGCGGTCCGCTGGGTGCACTGGGAGGAGTTCATGTTCCGGCCCAGGAACGCGCGCAGGCGGATCGACGAACCAACCCGGCCACTGCGAACGCCGGGCCAGCTCGCGCTGCCGCTGCGGGTCGTCGAGGAAGCGGCGGGCGTCGGCGTGCCGAGCTGCTTCGTGCAGCACGGCGGCATCGAGTACTTTGGCTGACCCGCGGGCTGAGCAGCGGAGCGGGAAGATTTGCCGGCGCGCGCCAGGCACACGTGCTGGGTCGACTCGACGCAGGCGTCCGGCCGCCTCGATCAGATCGAGCTCGCCTCCCTCCGTTCGGACCGACCCAGCACCGATGCATGATTGAATCCAAGCAGTCTGCGGATTGACATTCAGCATTGGCTCGACCGACGATTCGCCCATGCATCGAATCGAGTTGAATCAGGAGAGCGTGATCGCTGCTTTTCACGAGGTCCTACGATTGAAAGATCGCGAGGTCTGCGCGAGCGTCGACGCGGCGAATTGCCAAACCACCCACGATTGGCGAAAGTCGCACGAAGCCGCGGACGCGCTCGCAGAGGCGGTCGAGCGCTTCGAGGGCACGCTCGCGGCCCTGACCCACGAGCCCCCGATGATCACGATCCAGGATCTCGCGGTCCGCTACTCGGACATCGAAATCGCGCCTGCGAAACAGGCCATCGACGCGATTCGTGCAAGCGAGCCCGCCAAGGCGATCGCGAGGTTGGCGAAGATCGTCGAGGCCCGCGAGCAGGCCTCGCTCACCGCCCAACGAGAGCGTCGCACGCAGGAAGCCAAGGCGATCGAAGAGTACGTGAAGGGATAGCGAGCGGTGAGCGAAGTCTCGCCAGCCCGGCGAGCTTGGAGTCGCGGCCCCACGCTGCTACACAGCCCTGGTGCAGCGGGTCGTCTCCGGTAGCCTCGGCGGCCGCAAGCTCCTGAGCTTGCCGCGATCCGTCACCGACGTGCGGCCCTCGTCCGCGCGGGTTCGCAGCGCCATCTTCGATCGCCTCCAGCACGAGGTCGTCGGCGCGCGGGTGCTCGATCTCTTCGCGGGCAGCGGGGCGCTTTCGATCGAGGCGATCAGCCGTGGGGCTGCGCGCGCGGTCTTGGTCGAGCAGCAGCGCGAGCTCGCCCGCTTCTTGCCCGGCCAGATCGACGCGCTCGGGCTTGGGGGTCGCTGTGAGGTGGTCCACGACGACGCCCGCCGATATTTGCGTAGGCCAGCAACGAAGCCCGCGTTCGACCTGATCCTGGTCGATCCGCCTTACTCGGCGCTCGATCTCTACGCGGAGGTTCTCACGCTGCTGGTGGGGCAGTCCTGGCTCGCGCCGGAGGGGGTGATCGTGGTCGAATACGAGAAGCACCGCGGCGCTCGACCTGCGATCGCCGTGCCGGAGCAGCTCCACTGCGAGGCCGTGCGCGACCACGGTCAGACCGCCCTCGAATTTCTGCGCTTGCGCGACCCGTCATGAGCCACGCACTTCACGTCAACGCCTCCACGCGCGCCATCCAACCCTCGGCGACGCTGGTCATCGCCGCCCGTGCGGGCGAGCTCGCGGCCGCGGGCCGGACCATCTACAAGTTCGCGGCGGGCCAGCCCGACTTTCCGCCGCCGGCGATCGTGACCGAGGCCGTGACCAAGCGCTTGCAGGGCGCCCAGGTCGGCTATTCGCCGGTGCCGGGCTTGCCCGAGCTGCGCGACGCGATCGCGGACGAGCTCTCGCGCTTTCATGGGCGCAGCTTCTCGCGCCGGCAGATCATCGTGTCGTGCGGGGCCAAGCACACGCTGGTCAACCTGTTCTTGACCACGCTCGAGGCTGGCGACGAGGTCGTGATCCCGGCGCCCTTTTGGGTCTCGTACCCCGAGATGGTCCGGCTCGGGGGCGGCAGCTCGGTGCTGGTTTCGTGCCCGCGCAGCGACGACTTCAAGCTGACGCCGGCCCGGCTCGCGCCCGTGCTCGGGCCCAAGACCAAGTTCGTGCTGATCAACAGCCCCTCGAACCCGACCGGCATGGCCTACTCGGCGGCCGAGCTGCGGGCCTTGGGCGAGCTGATCGCCGCTCGGGCGCCGCAGGCCTGGGTGCTGAGCGACGACATCTACCGCAAGCTCAACTACTCGCAGGTCGAGGTTCCCTCGGCGTTCCAGGCGATGGCCGGGATCCCCGGCATCGAAGATCAGATCATCCCGATCGACGGCGTGTCGAAGAGCCACGCGATGACCGGCTGGCGGATCGGCTACACCGCCGCGCCGATCGAGATCGCCGACGGCATCAACGCGATGCAAGGCCAGATGACCTCGGGCGCCTCGACCCCAGCCCAGTGGGCGGCGTTGATTGGGCTGACCGATCCGCGGGTCCCGGCCGAGCTCGCGATCATGCTCGAGCGCTTCGCCGAGCGGCGCCAGGCCATGTGCGAGGGCCTGCGCGCGAGCGGGCTCGAGTTCGTCGAGCCTGACGGGGCCTTCTACGTGTTCCCCGAGGTCACGCCGCTGGTCGGCGAGGGCCAGCGCTTCGCCGACGATCTCGCGCTGGCCAAGTGGCTGCTCGACGAGCACGGCGTCGCGACGGTGCCGGGCTCGGCCTTCGGCGCGCCTGGCCACCTGCGGCTGAGCTTCGCGACCGCGCTCGACGAGGTTCGGGCGGGCATGCAGGTGTTCGGCGAGGCCCTGGCCAGCTTGCGCTGAGTCGCTTGCGCGCTCGGGCTCGATGCTGGACGCTCCGACGGCCATGCTCATCGAGGTCGAAAAGGGCAACGAGACCACGCTCGGACACATCCGCGATCTCGCCGGGCGCTACGGCAACCGGGTCGAGCTCAGCGACGGCTCGCTCTACGTGACCGCGTGGATCATCGGCGACACCCGGGCCTTCGAGACTCGGACCGACTACCTGCGCGGGCTGCCGGGCGTGAAGCGAGCCTGGCGGGTCGCGGCCGAGTACAAGAACATCGCTCGGGTCGTGCGCAGCGAAGACGGCCGCGCGCACGTTCGCGAGCGCCGGCCGGTCGGCGTGCGCGGGCTCGATGGCCATGTCCGCAAGTTCGGCGCGGGCAAGCACATCTTCATCGTCGGGCCCGACTCGGCCCAGGATCTCCAGCAGGTGTTGACGATCGCCCGCGCGGCCAAGGCGATGGCCGAAAAATTCGGGATCCTCGATCGCGTGATGCTCCGCGGCGGCGCGTTCAAGCCTCGGACCCGACCGACCGACTGGCGCGGCCACGGCATGAAGGGCGTGGCCATGCTCGACGCTGGCCGCGAAGAGAGCGGGCTGCCCTACGTCACCGAGGTCATGGATCACAACCTCGTGCCCGAGATGGCCGAGCACGCCGACATGCTGCAGATCGGCACCCGCAACGCGCAGAACTTCGATCTCCACGAGGCCGTGGGTCGGGCCGGCAAGCCGGCGATCCTCAAGCGTGGGTTCGGCAACGAGGCCAAGGAGTGGTTCTACGCGGCCGAGTACATCGCCAACCAAGGCAACCTCGACATCGTGCTCTGCGAGCGCGGCATGAAGACGCTCTACACCAAGGGCGGGTACTGCCGTTTTCACCCCGACTTCAACGTGATCACGCACTGCCGCAAGGAGACGATCCTGCCGGTGATCTTCGACCCGAGCCATCCGGCGGGCGACCACCAGATCGTCGGCCAGAACATGATCGCCTCGCTCGCCTACCTGGCCGACGGGACCATCACCGAGACCTTGCACGAAGAAGGCTTTCGCGAGCAGCAGCTCTGCGACGCCGCGCAGGCGCTCTCGATGGAGAAGTACTCGCGCTTGGTCGAGGCCGTGCTCGAGTTCGAACAGAAGATCACGCCGATCCTGCGCGAAGTCTCGGACGAGTGAGCGATCAGAACAGCCCGAGCTGTCGTTCGTGTGGAATCGGCAGCACGCCGATGATCACCCAAGGATTGGGCGCGACGAAATGAAATTGCTGCGTGGTCCCGAGGAAGAAGTGTATGTCCTTCTTCATGAAGTTGTCGAAGTACTGCTGTCGGACTTTGGCGAGCGCCTGGGGTTCGTCGTTGTTCGAGGCACGCAGACAGTTCCAGTATAGCGCGCCAGCCTCCCAGTCGAGCACCTGCATCTCGCTGCGTTTCCCCGCTGCATCCTCGAAGGTGTAGGAGAAGCTATAGGGCAGCTTCGGGATCACCTGGAATGTCTCGCGCCAAGCGTTGTCCGCGAAGAGATCAAACTGATTTGTCAGCTCGCGCATCTCGCGGAGCTTCTTCGGATCCCATTCACGTGTTTCGGACTCATGGCGAAAATCAAAGATCTTCGTTGGTTTGAAAACCGCGAGCGAAATCTTGTTCGCCTTTGCACCCGCGATCAGCTCATCGAGCCGGTCGTAGACTGGCGCGGTGTCGAGCAGGATTCGACGTCGCTCTCGCCACTCGTCTGCGGTGTCGACATGCGCGACGGGCTGGAGCTCCTCCTCGTCGATCGGGCGGAAGGTCTCGGGCCGAGGGTCCGAAGTATTGCGGACGAGGCGGCACTCGATCCAATCGAATTTCTTGTAGCGATCCGCCTCGTCGAGGCGACGAAAAGGCACCGGATAAATGCGGACCCATGAGCCATCCTC
>JAMHUH010000953.1:0-3775 GCA_035904925.1 Nannocystaceae bacterium | reverse complement strand
TCGGCGGCTCCTTCTTCACCCACTTTTTGGTCACCGGCCTGCGTGGCGCGGCCGATGCCGATGCCGACAAGCGGGTCACGCTCGACGAGGCCTATCGCTTCGCCTTCGACGAGACCCTGGCGCGGACCGAGGCAACCGCGGGCGGGCCCCAGCACGCGGCCTACGACATTCAGCTGACCGGCACCGGCGACCTGGTGTTCACCGATCTGCGCAAGACCTCGGCCAAGCTCGAGATCGCGGCCGATGTGGTCGGTCGCATCTATGTTCGTGACCGCCGAGGCTCGCTCGCCGCCGAGCTCTACACGGCCAAGGGCAGCGCCTCGATCTCGCTGGCGCTCGAGCCTGGCGACTACACGATGACCATCGACGATGGTCGGCAGCTGCATCGGGCCAACGTCGCAGTTCGATCGGGCAAGACCTCGACGCTCGAGCTCACCGCGCTCGAGGACGTGCAGATCGAGGGCACGCGACTGCGCGGCGGCGGATCGGACGAGCCGGCTACGAAGATCGAGGGGCCCAAGCCGCTGCCCGGCAACATCCGCCACATCCCCTTCAACATCGGCGTCGCGCCGGGGGCCGACCTCAATCGCAGCGCTGGCAGCGATCCCGTGCTCAACAACATGTCGATCTCGCTGGGCACGACCTCGGCCTATCGGGTCGAGGGGATCCAGAGCGCGGTCGCGGCTGCGTGGACGCGCGAAGAGATGCGTGGGATCCAGGCCGCGGTCGGTGTGGTTTCGGCACGCGGTAGGGTCGGAGGCATTCAAGCCGCGGCGGGCGTGACGATCGCTCACGCGGACATGCGGGGCATGCAGAGCGCGGCGGTCAACCTCGGGCTCGGGCGCGTCGCGGGGATTCAGGTCGGCGCCGTGCAGTGGGCCAACCAGCTCGAGGGCGTGCAGCTCGGCGGCGTGCACGTGGCCAACTCGGCCAAGGGCCTGCAAGTCGGGCTGGTCAGCGTCGCCAAGGGCAAGGTCGAGGGTCTGCAGATCGGCCTGGTCACCTACGCCGACGAGGCCGACGCCGCGATCGCCCTGATCCCGATCACCAAGCAAGGCGGCGTCCACCTCGACGTCTGGACCAGCGACGTTCACCTCGTCAACCTCGCGCTGCGCTTTCGAGCCCGCAAGACCTACAGCTTCATCGCGGCTGGCGTTCACCCGCTGGACTACGGGGCGTCGTGGTCGGCGGGGCTCGGCTTTGGCGGGCCGCTCTACCAGCGGCCGAAGTTTCGGATCGAGCTCGACAATGGCGTGCACGTCGGCAACGCCGGCCTCCGCGTGAGCGGGCGGCCCTTCGTCCTCGACACCTTGAGGCTGACCTTCGGGTGGACCCCGGCGAAGCGCTTCGCGCTGTGGGCCGGCGTCACCGGCAACGTGATGCTGCTGCCGGGCGCGGCGGGGCGCGAGGACTTCACGCCCGGCTACTTCGGGCGCGCGAACCTGGCCAACGCTGGATCGGCGATGGCCGTCAAGGCGTGGCCGGGCTTCGTGGTCGGGTTCGAATTCTGAGATCGACTGCGGTACACCTCGCGCGTGGTTCGGCTCAGCGTCAACGTCAACAAGATCGCGACCTTGCGAAACTCGCGAGGCGGCGAGGTCCCCAGCGTGATCGAAGCGGTCGACACCTGCTTGGCCGCGGGGGTCACCGGCATCACCGTGCATCCGCGCGCGGACGAGCGGCACATCACCGCCCAGGACGTCGAGGTGATCGCGGCTCGGCTCGAGCCGCTGCGTGCGACGATCGAGTTCAACGTCGAGGGGGATCCTCGGCCTGATCTCATCGATCGCGTGGTCCGGCTGCGGCCGCACCAGTGCACCTTGGTCCCGGTTCGGCCGGGCGAGATCACCAGCGAGGCGGGCTGGCAGCCCGATGTGGATGGCGAGCTGCTGCGTGCGACGATCGATCGGCTGCACGCGGCGAGCGTGCGGGTCAGCTTGTTCGTCGAGGCCGAGGCTGCGCCGATTGAATGGGCTGCGCGGCTCGGGGCGGATCGGGTCGAGCTCTATACTGAGCCTTATGCACGGGCGCATGCGCGTGGGGAGGGGGAGGCGAGCTTTGGCCGCTTTGCCCGGGCGGCTGAGCGTGCGCATGCGCTTGGGCTTGGGATTAATGCGGGGCATGATTTGGATTTGGAGAATCTGCCTCGATTTGTTGGGGTGCCTCATCTCGATGAGGTTTCGATTGGGCATGCTTTGGTGTCGCGGGCGGTGTTCGTTGGGCTTGGGGTTGTTTGCCGCGAGTACTTGGCGATCTGCGGCTGACGCCTTGCCCTTCCCGGAGGTCCTTCGCAAAGCGGGAGCGACGCCCCGCCTGACGCCTTGCCCTTCCCGGAGGTCCTTCGCAAAGCGGGAGCGACGCCGGGTGCTCGACGTCTCCGTTCTCGAGAAACCGCCCCGCAACCCCGGATGATCGACCACGAAACCGTCCCGTCCACGGGCCAATTCGTGCTCGAGATCACCCGATTCCGCAGCCCAACCAACACGAGCAGGCGGGTCGCCATGCCCGCCCAACACAAACCCTGCACCCCCTCAAGGCGGCGCGTGCTCGCAAGGCAATCCGAGCCTGACGCGCATCGACCACGTCCCGAAGGGCCAGACCACATCGTGATCGCCGGCGAGAAACCTCGCCCGCGCCACGCCATGCGCCAGCACGAAATCTACCCGGCGCTGGAGCGCCTCGATCCGCGCCCACTTGCTCCTGCCCGAAACGCCCGGGCTCGTCCCAAACAGATCCTCCGGCCGACCGGGAAATCCATACCAAGGTTGCGCCAATACCCGTGCAACCCCCAAGACCTCGGTCCCGCGATCCCGCCGCTCCTCGATCAATTCCAGCTCTCGCGCATCGAGCCTCGCCAAGATCTCCGACCGCAATTCCCGATCGCTCAGCTTCGCACAAACCGGCGGCCGCACGAGCTTGAACTCGACCACGTCCGGCAACACGCTCGGCTTCCCACGCCGCCAGGCTCGCTTCGGATCACGTCGCTTCTTCCGGCGTCGATTCTCGACCCGCACATCTCGCTTCCACAACCCGACCCTCGGCCGCTCGATCGCTCGCGTATCGCCATACCTCATCCGAAGCGTCGAGAACCCCGGCCACTGCTTCGACCTCCGGACCAAGTTCGCCGAGCAGGGATTCGCAAGCGTATACATCGCATGCTCGATCGCCTTCTCGTCATCGGTGACCTCGACGACGCTGTACTCCTTCTCGGACACCGACCCACTCGTCCCACGCATCGCGTTGAGCGATCGCGCCAACAACGAGTTGAAGTAGCCCATGAACTCGGGCAGCACCCCGTCGACATCGGTCATCAGCACGTGAAAGTGGTTGGACATGCAAAGGACCTCGTGCACGTCCATGCGATAGCGCGCAGCCGCGACGGCAAACAGATACTCGAACACCCGGACGACCTCGGCGACGGGCACGAACCTGAACATCCGGCACACGGCTCGGGCGGTGACGAAGCAGAGCCGACCAGGGACGACGGATCGCGGCGCAGTCATGCACCCGCGGTTGTCGGCCGCAGCCTCGCGGCCTTGCACGAAACAGCTCTTCGCCTCCGACCCTCGGGCTGTGAGCCCGCAAACCAGATCTAGCTGCCGAAGTAGATGCTGGTCGAGAGCCCGAGCAAGACCGTGTGCACGAAGGGCTGGCCCTTCGCGGCCGGGGTCGCGCCGAGCCAGCCGATCTCGGGGCCGATCGCCCAGCCGCCGCCGCGATCGGGCCGGCGCTTGGCGGCGAGCGGGAAGAACTCGTAGCGGAGCGAGCCTTTGAA